>JAOTVU010000029.1 GCA_029863385.1 Acidimicrobiia bacterium | reverse complement strand
GCCGATCTGTCCGTTGGTCAGCACGACCACGATCCGTTCTTTGCCCGCAGCCGCCGCCTCGGACTCGACCATCTCGATCCAGGCCTCCGACGGCTCGACGGCGATCGTCGTGAAGGCGTTCTCGCCAACGCCCCGGTCGCGCCACGGGACGAAGGCGCTGTCGGCCACGAACAGCGTGTCCGCGTCGGCGCTGTCGTAGGCCGCCAGGATCGCCGCCCGGTCCGGCGCCGTCGTGAACTCGAATCGTTCGCCTCCGAAGCGGGTCACGAGCAGAAGCGGACTCAAGAGGGCCGTGACGATCGCCGCGATCACCGGCAGTGAGCGGACCCGGAGTGAGGCCAGAATCCGGCCGGCCAGGATCGATGCGAATGGCGCGGTGAACCAGATGGCATGGATCATCGACGCCCCGCCGTACCCGCCGAATGCGACGAGAAGAACCGGAACGGCCACCAGCGGGACGAGCGGCACGGCGGGTCGGAGGTGACGAAGACGTTCGCCGCTCATCGCCGTTCCGATCAACACGACAGATCCGAGCGTGGCCAGGGTGAAGATCAGGCGTGCCCTGGTGACGAACTGGTGGTCCGGCGAGGCGGAGGGGGCCGATGCGGACAACTCGGCGGCCGTCTCGTCGAGCAGACCGGCGAAGGGTCGCATCAGTTCGCCGATGCCGTCGCCCCACCACGGTTGGCCCGACACGACGAACCAGACGAGGTAGGCCGGCCCGACGAGGACCAGAAGCCGCCAGGCCAGGGAACGGCCGTAGAGTCCGAGAAGAAAAAGGGCAACGCAGACGAACAGCGGGGCCATGGGATGGGAAACGACCGCCCCGAAACTCAGGATGATCAAGGCCACGAACGCCGGGGTGGAGCGGGATGCCGGACGGTCGCCGCCCGAAGCCGAGAAACGTGGCAGGACCGGTACCATGCCGCTCCAGGCTGCGCCGGTCTCGAGCGGACCGCTCTCCAGCAGCACGAGTATGCCGACGAACCAGAGTAGGCCGATGCTCTGCGGTGAGAAGTAGTCCTGGCCGGTCCACACCAGCAGGACGTACATCAGCGCCGAGAGCGATCCGATGAGCGGGATCGTCGGGTACGATCGCCGGCCGAGCGCGGCCACCAGGATCGTCGTTGCGCCGGTGATGAACGTCGGCCAGAGTCGCAGGAGGCCTTCCAGCAGCCGGCCGTCCAGCCGGGCCATCGGCGCCATGAACACCCCGTGGACGCCGGGCCATCCGAGCCGCGGGTCGACTGTCACGTCGGCGGTGCCCGTCTCGTCGATGAGGCCAAGAAGCCCCACATGCGACCAGGCCGTCGGGAATCGGGGGTGGGCGTGGGCCAGTTGCGGAGCGGTGTGGAGCAACAGCAGCCACAGGATCGGCACGGCGGCGGCGTAGCGACCGCTCTCGTTGCCTGCGGCCACCCGCAACAGGGCGAAGGTCGAAACGACACCCAGCACAACGCCGGCCCAGTACAGCGTTGGAAGGGCCCGGAGGAGCCCGAGGCCGTCCACTTGCGCCGATTCCACCAGCCGACCGCCGACGAGGCCGCACAGGGCGGCTACGACCGCCAGAGCGAGTCCGAGGTTGCCGAGCCTCACGTTGTCGCCGACGCCGCTGACGGCGCGTCGGTCGGCTCGGTCGAGTTGGGCGATCATCAGGAGGCGGGCTCCGGATTCTCTCCGCCCAGCTGTTCGTCGGACGACAGCAGCCAGGCCAGCACGGCACCATAACCGGTGGCGGCCACCACGATCAGTTCAGGCTCGGCGAGGCTGAACCAGATCAGTGACTGAGCGGCGAGTCCCGACAGCGCAATGGACAGGGCCACGCCGGTCACCAGGACGACCGCTCGTGAGCGGAGCCGGTGGTGAAGCAGCCAGGCCAGTGGTGCTCCGACGAAGACACCGAGCTGGAGCAGGGCGAACAGCTGCCCGACGGTTGCCGGGCCGATCAGCATCAGTCCGACGGTCAGCAATCCGAACAACGCGACCCAGATGGCCAGTTGCCGCACCGAAATCCTCACTGCACCTCCGTCTTGCTCGGCACGACGCCACCACCATCGGGACAGGGCGGACCTCCGATCGGACGGGATCGACCGGTCGCGCCCCTGCGCCGGGCCTTGTCGGACCAGCAACACCCAGGCTAACAAAACGGTGGTCCGGTGAGATGGGGCGCCATGGGAGAAGAATGCCGGCCCGGGCGACAAGCCTCGACCTCCGTCCGGCCGGACCCGACACAGCGACTACGATTGGGGCCATGACCGGCCTTAACGAGGCGATCGACGACTTCTTCCTGGCTCGGATGCCCCGCAAACACTCCCGTCACACGCTGGATGCCTACCGGCGTGATCTGGCTGCCATCATCGCCGAGCTGGAGACGGCGACCGGCCGGTCGGTCGAGCAGCTCGCCGTCTCGGATCTCGACGTGAAAACCTTGCGCCGCGCCTTCGCCGGTATCTCCCACCAGTCGGCGGCCACCATCTCCCGTACGTGGTCGACCTGGAATCAGCTGTTCGCCTTTCTCGTGGCCGAACAGGTTCTTCCGGGGAATCCCATGGCGGCCATCGAGAAACCACGGGTCCCCAAGAGCAGGCCGAAAGCCATCACCGGCGACGACAGCATCGAGCGGCTCATCATCGCCGCCTCGAAGGGTCGACAGGGCGCTCGGGATCCCTGGCCGGAACGGGACTTTGCGGTGATCATCACGTTGCTGACGTGCGGTCTTCGGCTCTCGGAGCTGCTCGACCTGACCATGCGCTCCATCGACGGGGCGCCCGGCGATCGGGTCATCGGTGTGAGGGGCAAGGGCAACAAGGAACGGACCGTTCCGCTGGAGCCGGAAGTCGAGGAGATAATCAGCACCTACATCGAGAGCCGGCTGCGCCGGTTTCCCGGACGAATCGGTCCCGGCGACGCGCTGTTCGTCGCCAACAGCGGTGAACCGATGAAGCGCGGTGCCCTGCAGTATCTGGTCGATCAGCTCTACCGGGAGGCCGGCATCCGGACCAAGGTTCCGTCCGGTGCGCTTGTCCACGCCCTGCGGCACACCTTCGCCACCAGCCTCGCCCGCAACGGAGCGTCGGGTACGGAGCTGCAACGCCTCCTCGGTCATGAGTCGCTCGCCACCACCCAGCGTTATGTCGACGCCACCGCACGCGAGATCCGGCAGGCGGCCCGATCCAACGACGCCTACCGGGCCCTCAGGAAGGCGACAGTCACGCCGTCGACCGAGTGAGTACGGTCACCGAAGCCTCAACTGGGCCCGGCGTCGGGGGTCGTCTGTGCCTTGTGTCACCTGCATTTCACCTCTGGCGCAGGGCGTGGACGTCCCGTGATGCCCAATAGGCTTTGAACCCGTTCGTCGTTCGTGCGATGACGGACCGTTGACGTCGAGATCCGGTACGCAACTTTCATCGGATCCATATTTTGACACCGACCGGAACGGCGACCGCTGGTGGCTGTGCCGGTGAGAATCGAAGGTGCGCCCCTTGGTGATACCGGGGCGGCATCGCAAAGAAAAGGGTAGGTTCCTCACTGTGGGCCGCAGAATCGAAGTTGAACTAACGAGCACCCGCGACGACGGCTCGTGGACTTGGCGGGCCGCCGGGGCCAAACAGCCCAAGGGCGAACTCAGCGGCGACCTCCTCTACGCCGAGGCGAAAATCGGCGACGTTGTGAAGGTCGAGGCCGACTTTCACCTCGACGGGATCGAGATCGTCGAGGTCTTTCCCCCGAAGGCCAAGAAGGAACGAAACGATCTGCTGGAACTCAAGTCGCGTCCCGTGCGCGACGACGAGCTGGTCACGACCCAGCGGGTGGCCCGCCGCGATCGGGGTGATCGTGGTCGCCGCGGCGATCGCCCGGGCCGCGGTGAGCGGGCTGACCGTCGGGATCGACGGGGTGGTTCCAACCATCGTGAGACCCGTCCCGATCGTCCGCAGCGGCCGAAGCCGAAGCGGCTCCGCCCGAAACGCGAACATCGCGACGCCCTGCTGGCGTCGGTCACCGAGGAGCATCGGCCGATCGTGGAGCAGGTTGTCCGCGACGGTATGCCCGGTGTGCGCGCCGCCATCGACAAGCAGAACGCAGAGGCCAAGGAAGCCGGCAAGCCGGAAATCGACGCCGCCCCCATCCTCGCCATCGCCGAGCGCAATCTGGCCGCTGCCCGTCTCGCCGAGTGGCGGGACCGGGCCGACGCCGCCCTGGCCACGATCGACGACCTCGACCTCCGTGATCTTCGCCAGGTCGTCGTGGTGGGCAACGACGTGGCCCGCGACGACGAGAGTCGTGCCCTCGCCGAGCGGTTGAAGGCGTCGCTCGACGAGCGAATGGAGAAGGACCACGGACAGTGGCTGTCGGATCTCCGCAATGCCGTGGCCGACAGTCGTGTGGTGAGGGCCCTCCGGCTGTCATCCCGGCCGGTCAAGGCTGGTGCTCCCCTACCCACGGAGCTCGCCGCCGAGCTGTCGAAGCAGGCCGCCGCCGCCCTGGCTCCCGACGTCGAACAGTCGCGCTGGGCCATCGTGCTCGATGCCCTTGCCTTCTCGCCGGTTCGTGGCGCCGTGACCCCGGTGGGCATCCCGGCGGAGCCCGGCGAGGAACTGCTCGACGAGGTGCGTCGGCTCTCCGATCGGATTCCCGCGATCGCCGGCCTGTTCGGGATCGACCCGGCCCAGGTTCCCCGCCGGGCCAAACGCCGCCGGCCGAGTAGCTCCGGCGGTAAGAGCCAGGATCGCAAACCGAAGTCGAAGAAGTCCAAGGAGCGGCGGGATCCGAAGGCGACCGATTCGAAAACCGACAAGAAGCCCGAGCCGAAGGCCGGGAAACCGAAAGCCGAAGCCACGGCCGAACCGGCCTCACCCGGGGCGCCGGCTGAGCCGGCGGCGGTCCAGTCGGAGTCTGTTGGTGAGCCTGAGGAGCCGAAGGCCGACGCCGAGTCTGTTTCTGAGCCTGAGGAGCCGAAGGCCGACGCCGAGTCTGTTTCTGAGCCTGAGGAGCCGAAGGCCGACGCCGATTCTGTTGGTGAGCCTGAGGATTCCAAGGCCGAGTCTGTTGGTGAGCCGGAGGATTCCAAGGCCGAGTCTGTTGGTGAGCCGGAGGAGCCGGCCGCTGAGGCCGAGTCTGTTGGTGAGCCTGAGGAGCCGGAGGCCGAGTCGGCCGCCACGGAAGGTGCAGGTTCAGACAGCTCATCGGTGCCCGATCGCAACGGTTCGGACGCCGCCGACGAAGAAGAATAGGTTCTGCGCCGGTACCCGGCGAGCGCCGGGGACCAAGGTCCCGGCCGGTCGCACACCCTGCCGTGATGGCCGGTTCAGGCCCTCAAACGTCGTCGAGGACGGCGTCGAGCGGCGCCGGCATGGCGTCGAGATCAAGCGTCTCGACCAGCAATCTGGCGTAGCGGAGCGTCCGCCTCGACTTGGCGCCGAGGAACCGACGGAGTTGAGCATCGACGGGCCGCCCCCGCCACTCCGGTTGTCGTTGAAAGGTCCGAAACGCGCGCAGCTCGTCTTGCACAGCAAGAACGCGTTCGAGGTTGTCGGGCCCGACCGCCCGGATCAGCTCGTCCTCCAGATCCTCGACACAGACGTGAAAGCCGAGGTCGGCCATGTCGTCGACAGTCGACGGAGCGCCGACTCCAGTTTGGCGCAGAGCATGCCGGACGAGTTCCGCAGCGTCGGCGTCGCACAAACCGGCGAGGTGTCGCCGCTCCCCGAACGGGCCGAATCGGCGCAGGTACCCGACGACGGCCTGGGCGCCTCCGACGGGGAGCACGGCCGTACCCTCGGCCTCCAGATCACGTCCCCGCCGTCGGGCCAGCGTCTCCACCGCAATCTATCGCTGACACCCTCCACGATGATGATCGCATCGGCGATCTCCGCCTTGGCGAGCGCCTGGCGTGTGGCCCGCACCGGTGCTCCGGGCCCGTGAGGCCATCCGTCGAGCATTGCGACCGCGCCATCGGGCCGCCCGGTCCGATCGGGTCGAGTCACCGTGTGTCACCTCCTCGCGTGCCGGACTCTCGTCTGCGCCAACGCTACTCGATTCGGTTCGGCAGGTGCCGCCGGATTTCAACGCGGATCGACGATGCCATTCCCCTGGAGGAAGTCGAGTAGCCCGGGCACCAGGTCCATCGTCGGTAGTTCGTCGAACGGGACCCAGCGGGCGTCACCGGCGTCGTCTCCGGCGGTCGGAGCGAGACCGTTGAGCCCGGTTGCGACCCCGATCGGGTCGGCTCGGAAGTCGAAGATGACGAAATGGAACCCGGTGCCGATTCGTTCGACCCAGCCGACCAGTGGACCGCATTCGACGTCAAGGCCGGTCTCCTCGGCCACTTCCCGCACCACGGCGTCGGCCAAGCTCTCCCCCGGTTCGACCCGCCCACCGGGAATCGTCCACTGTCCCCTGGCCGGAGGGTTGGCCCGTGTCACGAGGAGCAGGTGATGGTCGACGGCCACGACGGCGCCGACGGCCAGCACCGGTCCGGTCGGCGGGCTCGACGACCGAGTCACCCGACTCGACTCCCCGAGGTGGCAGCCACAATCGACCGCTTCAGGAATCCGACAGCGACCGGTGGACCACCAACTGGCGGGCTTTGAGACCGAACGACTCGAAGAAGTTCTTCGTCTCCCGATCACCGGGCAATGCCAGGGCGTCGATGCCGAGACAATTGCGGGATCTGGCCTCGTCGACGACGGCGTTCATGATCGTTTCCCCGATTCCGACCTCCCGGGCCTCGGGTTCGACCACCAGTTGCTGCACCCGGGCCAGTGTTGCGCCGTCGTCCAGTTGCTCGAACACGGCAAGTGCGTAGCCGAAGACGACACCGGCGTAGGTGCCGACGAGCAGCAGCGAATCGGGTTCATCGATGGCGGCGACAAGTCGAGTGCGAAGTTCGTCCTCGGTGTAGGACAGCTCCCGCCGCAACAACAGGTCGGCTCCCCGCTCTCCGCTGATTCTTGCGGCGTGGTCGACGGCGATGCGAACGAGAAGGTCGACATCGTCGGGTGCGGCGACTCGGTAGGACTCCGCGGTGTCGTCGAAGGCGTCGGCGTCGAGCGTTTCGCTCACGGAACGAGTCGGTCGATCTTGGCCAGCACCGTCTTGCGGTTTCGATGGGCCACTTCGTGAGCCCGTACCCGAAGCAGCTGATCCTGCGTCAGATCCTCCAGGAGCCCGATGATCTCCTTGGCGGTGAGGTCGTCATAGCCAGCGATGGGAAGTCGGGCGGTCTTCGTCGGCGACTTGGCCGGTGCGTCATCGTCGACATCCGATCCGGCCGCGTCACCCGAGCCCGCCTTCGGCGCGGCTGCCCTATCGCCGTTGGACGTTTCGCTCCCGGTCGACGGAGGGCCGGGTGACGGTGGCGCCAGGCCCAACTGCGCACCGAGTTCGGTGATGAATCTGGCGGCCACCTTCGCCACCGCGTCGGCCGCGTGTGCCCCGGCGGCGCCCGCCGTGCCGGCTCCCGGGATGGCTCCGTCGGGTATCGACGCGCCCCGTTGCCTGGCCGCCATCTGACCGAAGAACTTCGCCAGCTGGACCTGGCTGCGGCCTTTCTTGATCAGCTGGGGTAGCACCTCGGGATACTCGTACAACATCCCGATCGGTGCGTAGACGAACAGCTCGATCAGCTGCTCGAACGGGTTGTCTTCGGCCTGCTCGGTCATGGGTCTACCCTTTCACACCCGAGGCGCCCGCCGCCATCGTCAACCCGAAAGGCTCAGGGGCTCGCCGCAGTGCGGGCAGCTCGGTTCGGCCTGCTTGGCCATCTGGCTGCGGTTGACGAGAAGAAAACAGCTCGGGCAGGGGAATTCCTCGCCACGAGGTCCGCCGCCTCCGGAGGGGATGGATGCCCCTTCCTCGCCGTCATCGTCGTCGTCCTCGGACGCTGCGAGTCGATCACGCAGGATCGCATCCAGGTCGGCCTCGACGTCGTCGGGATCGAGATCCTCATCGTCGTCGTCGTCATCCGACGACACTTTGCGGGCCCGGGGCCGTGACTCCTCTTCTTCCTCCTCGTCGTCTTCTTCTTCGTCATCGTCGTCGAACACATCGAGATCTTCGTCGAGGTCTTCCTCGAGATCGTCATCGTCGATTTCGATGTCGTCATCGTCGATGTCGAGAACATCGGTGTCCAGATCGTCGTCGTCGTCGTCATCGATGTCGTCGTCGAAGTCGTCGTTCTCTTCCAGTTCATCATCAAGATCGTCAATCATCGATGGTGCCTCACAATTGACTTGAGCAGGACGGCCGGACTCTAGCCTCACATTCCGCCGTTTCTACTACTGCGAACATACTTTTTTGCAAACTCCCGATTTGGACGCGACATTCCCCCGCGAGCCGGTGGTAACCCCGAAATCCTCGAGCCATCATGTCATGTCGCACCGGAGCGCGCAGGACTTCACCCAAAGTTTCCCGGCCGACGCAACCCGACCGTCGGATCCTCGCCGTCTCAGCCCTTGGCGAACATTCGACGGATCTGGCCGATGTTCTCGATATAGGCCCGGGTGTCGTCGTAGTACCCTCGAGCCGCCACAGAGCCCGGACCCTGGTAGTAGCCGGCCAGAGCGGCATCGGTCGATCCCATGTACCCGATCAGCCAGGAGAGGAACCGGGCCGTCATGCGGATGTTGTCATCGGGATTGTAGGGATCGAGTTCCGGTATCTGGATCAGATCGCCGGCGATCCAATCGGCAGTCCGCGGCAGGATCTGACCCACGCCGATCGCACCCTTGGGACTGACCACCTGCGTCTGCCATCCGGATTCCCGATAGGCGACCGCCATGACCAGATCGGTTGGAACACCGTAGTGATTCGACCACTTCTCGAACGAAGGAATCAGCGTCAGCCGGCTGGGATTGGCCCGCAACCGTGACGGCAGGCTGTTGTAACCCGCCGCCGGATCGGTCGGGACCGTCCGTGCACCGGCCGGGACCGTCAGCTTCTGCCCCACCCGGATGAAGTGAGCGTTCTCGATGCCGTTGGCATCGACGAGCGCTCGGGTGGAGATGCCGGCGGCCGCCGCGATCTCGCTCAGCGTGTCACCCGCTTTCACCGTGTACGTCGTCGCCCCGCCGTCGGGAATGCGAAGCACCTGACCGACCCGAATCAGGTGCAGGTTCGAGATCCCGTTGTCGGCGGCCAGCACGGACACCGAGACGCCGTGCCGATGCGCTATCACCGACAGGCTGTCACCAGACTCGACCACGTACTCGGAGTGTGCTGCCGCCACCGCCGGGGTCATGAGGATGACGGCCAATGCCGCCACCACGAGTCTGAGCGAGCCGCCAAGGCCGACGGAGCCGGGCTGACGACGAGACGAATGATCTGTGGTTTTCCGGGCCATTTGCCCTCCTGCAAAAAGACGTGAGCTCCCACCGAGCTCCGGGCACTACAATTGGCCGGCGCTACCCGTCCGCTTGGCTTCTGCCCGTCTTTCCGCTTCCAACCGCTCTAGCTCCGCCTCAGAGGAGTGGTTGACGAACGACATCATAGCCGCAATCGCGTGGTGGCCTGCTCTTTCGGCGATGAGTTTGTGCATCTTCTGCGCCACGGACCGATAAGCAGGGTGCCCCTGCGGCGTCGACCGGAGTTCGGTTGTGTGCATCGCCGAGCGTGCGTTGAGGTTGAGGTTGAACCGCAACCGGTAGGCGAGCGACACGGCGTACGAGGCCTGCGCTTCGAATCCCCGCTCATGGAGTGCGTCGTAGAGCCCGGCCGAGCGCTCCATGGCGTCGTCGAAGCGATCAGTGGCCCCGATCTCGTCGACCAGCGACGGGCGGGTGTAACCGTGGCGGGGATTGAGTTTTTGCCACTCGACCGTGAGCATGCGGTGGCGTTGCAGATCACGAAAAGCCCCGTAGTCGGCCAGCACGTCGAATCGGTAGAACGGCCGCTCGAGCGCCCGCCCGGGACGATGGCGACGGTTGCCGCGGTCCCCCGTATAGGCGCGGATCACCCGAAGTCGATCATCGACCGACATCTCCCGGACCTTGGCTTCGATGTCGGCCTCGGCCAGATGACTGTACGGGTACAACATCGAGGCCACGAGCTTGACCTCGGCGTCGGGATCGAAGTCGATCAGTTCGACCCGCTCATCGTCGTCGTAGACCTCCGGGTCGCCGAGCAATTCGCTCGTCACGGCCTCCATGGCTGCGCGGTTTTGCTCCAGGTAGTCGGAGGCGACCTGGCCGCGGTCGGGCAGATCGACCCGTTTCACGAACGACGGGATCACCTTGCGAAGCTCGTCGAGCATCAGGTCCGCATAGAGCCGGGCTTCCGGTAGCGGATCGGCCCGCATGCGGACGAGCATCTGCTCGTAGCTCTGCCCGGTGGCGTAGATCCCGACGTTCGACTGGGCGGCGGCCGGGAGGATGCCTCGAATGGCGTCGAGCGCCTTGGCCTTGATGGCGGACCGGTAGACGAAGTCGCTGTCGGACGAAGACTTCGGGGTGGTCTGCCGGAGGTACTCGGTCATCACTGGGATGAGCCCGCTGTAGATCTCGAAGAGCCGGTCCATGTCGCCGATGTAGCGTGCCCCGAGGTCCGAGCTCAGCACGTCGGGATCGCGGAAGTAGCGGTACCGGCCGTTGGCCCGGGCGTCGTAGGCGATGTAGCGGGTCGACTGCTCCAGGTAGGCGGCCAGGCGGCCCCACTCCAGGATCTTCGTCAGAAGGTTCGACGCCTGCTCGCAGGCCAGGTGGATACCGCCGAGCTGGGCCACCGAGTCGTCGCCGTACTCGAAGAAGATCCGATCGTAGAGCCGTTCGGCCTGAGCGAGGCCTACGGTGGCGTCGATCGAGGCGTCACCTTCGATGTCGAGCTCTCCGACGAATTCGTCGAGAAAGAGCCGACGTAGGCTTTTCGGCGATCGGGAGTACCGGGCGAAAAGGGCTCCCTTGACCACCTCCGGCAGATTGACCAGCGCGAAGACGGGCCGATCGAGGTTGGTGAAGTAACGCCGGAGGATGTCCTGTTCGCTCGAAGTGAACTCCTCGGTGAAATAAGCGCTCACGGCGGCAAAGATTAGGCCGTCCGGCGGCCGTATGGGCGGACCGACCCCGAGAAGCCTGTCGTATCTTCGACAACATGCGCTCGTTTCTCACCGATTCGCTCCTGTCGCCGTGCGGCCTCTCGCGTCACGCCGATCGGCGCCGGCGGGCTCATGATCGGGTCAGCTTGTCGATGAGTTCGGCCGCTTCGGGAAACCGATCGGTCAGTGCGGCCCGATCGCCGAGCTCGAAATCCTCGACCTCGAAACGGGGGGCCATCGTCGTGCCGACGAGACTCCATGCTCCTGTGGTGCGGCTGCCCTGCCAATGGCCGCCGTCAACGACGAGCGCGGGACGCTGCCCGGCGGCGAGGTCGGGCCCGAGGATCCGTCGCTGAAGTCCCGAGTCGTCGTCGAGCGTGACCAGCTCGACCGGTGCACCGAGGTAGTGGTGGTACACCTCCGGCCCCGGCAGCCGATGCAGGGCCGAGAAGTCGTCGGGGGTCAAAAGGTAGTGGATGGCGCTCGATCGTTCGTCGTACCAGACCTGACTCCACCACCCGCCCTCGTCGACCAGCGGCTGGAGGTCGAGAAGCCGCTTGATCGACTCCACGTCGAGCCGGTCGGTGGGATCGCTCATTCGGGCCGCTCGCCGTCTTGACACCGGACAACCCGTTGATCGGTCACGATGGCGGTGATGAGCTCGGCTGGTGTCACGTCGAACGCCGGGTTCAGGGCCGTCGCATCGGCCGGGGCGAATCGGACCTCGCCGAAACCGGTGACCTCGGCTTCGGCTCGCAGCTCGATGTCGATGTCGGCCCCGGTCGCGGTGGTACCGTCGACCGTCGACTCGGGAGCCACGATGAGGAAGGGAACCCCGGAGCGGTGGGCGGCCAGCGCCAATGAGTAGGTTCCGATCTTGTTGGCGACGTCGCCGTTTGACGCGATGCGGTCGGCCCCGGCGACGACGACGTCGACCAGTCCCCGGCTGATCAGGGCCGGGCCGGCCGAGTCGACGACCAGGCGGTAGGGTGCGCCCATTCGGCCGAGTTCCCACGTCGTGAGCCGGGCCCCCTGCAGGAGTGGTCGGGTTTCGAGCGGGTAGGCGATCTCGAGGTCGCCGCGTTCATGGAGGGTCTGGATGACGGCCAGTGCGGTTCCCCGATCGACGGTGGCCAGGCCACCGGTGTTGCAGATCGTCATGGCCCGGACGCTTCGGCCCTCGACGAGACTGACGACGAGGTCGGCGCCCCGCTCCCCCATGGCCGTCGACGAGCGGATCTCATCATCCTTGATCCGGTGGGCCGTCGCCAGAGCGGCCTCCCGTCCCTCGCCGGCCACCGCCAGGACCTCGTCGACCCGAACCGCCAGATTCACAGCGGTCGGACGGGCGTTGCGGAGCCGGTCGGTGAGCCGGGCGAACGCGTCGGGATCGGTGATGGGGTCGGCCTCACCCATGGCCAACACGACGCCGTAGCCGCCGGCCACGCCGATGGCCGGGGCGCCTCGCACCACCAGTCGTTTGATGGCGTCGATGAGTTCGGCCACGGTCGCAGCCCGGAACACGGTCAGCTCATGCGGCAGTTTCGTCTGGTCGATCAGATCGACCGCATCGTCGTTCCAGACAATGGTCTGCATGGTGTCAGTCGTCTCTCTCGCTGGTTTACACGACCCGATCGCTACCGCCGTCGATGGGAATCTGCGCACCGGTGGTGGCCGCGAAGGCCGGACCGCACAAGGAGACGACGGCCAGGGCCACCGTCGCGGAGGTGACCTCGGTTCGGAGCAGGTTTCGCCGCTTGTACTCCTCCGGTGTCATCCCGTAGGTCTCGGCGCGCTTGGCCACGAGTTCATCGGACCAGAGGCCGGTGTCGAACACGGCATCCGGGTGCACGATGTTGACCCGAATGCCGTCGTCGGCCCACTCCAGGGCCGCGACCCTGGCCAGTTGGGTCAACGCCGCCTTGGACGCCGAATAGGCGGCCGCACCCCGTCCGGGCGCAGCCACGTTCTTCGAGCCGACGACCACCACGCGCCCGTCGACCGGTGAGAGTTGCATCAAGGGATGGACCTGGTTGAACAGTGTGAGGACCGAGTCGACGTTGACCGCCTGGGTGCGGCGCCAGGTTTCGCCGTCGAGTTCACCGATGGGAAGCGACGCTGCGAACACCCCGGCGCACACGATCACGATGTCAACGCCCCCGAACGCTCCGACGGCTTCGTTGAGAGCTTCGTCGACGGCGGTTTCGTCGGTCACGTCGACCTGTAGGCCGAGCCAATCGGATCGGTCAAAGGCCGTTTCGGTGGTGGCGGACAGATCGAGCCCGACCACGGCCGCGCCCTGAGTCAACAGCTCGGCGGCGCAGGCCCGACCGATTCCCGAGGCGGCGCCGGTGACGACGGCGACCTGCCCCGCCAGTGGCGGCGGGACGCCCTGCCTGCGGAGTTTCGCCTGTTCGAGGTCCCAGTATTCACAGTCGAAGATGTCGGCTGCGTCGAGGGCGACGTAACCGCCGAGGTCGTCCTCCACGGTGGTGATGACGTCGATCGTGTGATGGTAGATGTCGGCGACGATGTCGGACTCGGCCCGGGTGCGTCCGATCGTGATCAGGCCGAACTCGGAGTCGAGCACCACCCGGGGCGCCGGGTCGAGCATGGTCAGATCGCCCCGCCCGGCCTCGCGGGCCCGCTGCTGGTTGTCGTCGAAGTAACGCTTGTAGTCGGCCACGTAGGCCGAGACGTCCCTCCCGACCTGCGGCAACCGCTTTGTTCGCAGCACGTGATCGGGGGTCAGCGGACCTCGCTGGGAAAGGTCGGCCCAGTCATCGCGACCCACGAACGCGGCGACGTCGGGTCCCTGGTGAACGGTGGTGATCATCGGTCGGTCGGCGGCGGCCGACACCTCGGCTCGGACCCGGCAGACGTCCAGCCGATCGATGGCGAGAACGGCCGGTGGCGGTTCCGCAACCGGCGCCGTGTGCCGCCCACGCAACCATGCTTCACACCGCTCGATCAGTTCGACGTGGTGGGCCAACGCCGCCTCGGTGTCGGGTCCGAACGTGAACAGGCCGTGGTTGAGCAGCACCATGCCGACGGTGTTGTCATCGGCCTGTTCGGGCCAACGCTTCCTCACTTCGCGGGCCAAGTCGAAACCGGGCATCACGTAGGGAATGACCACCACGTCGTCGCCGTAGATCTCCCGGCAATTGGCCTCACCATCGGCGGTGTTGGTCATGGCCACGATGGCGTCGGCGTGCGAGTGCTGCACCGCAGGAAACGGCAGGAAGGCGTGCAGGAGCGCCTCCACCGACGGCTGCGGGGCCGCCGGGTCGAGCTTGGAGGCTGCGAGCTCGCGGGTCATGTCGGTGTCGGAGAGCCGATCGAGGTCGAGCAGTTCGTGGAGCCGGCTGAGCCGCAGTGGGGCGAAGCCCGCCGGTTCGATGGTGGCGAGATCCCAGCCGGAACCTTTCACGTAGAGGGCGTCGACGGCGCGGCCGGTGATGTCGCCCCATCGATGCTTGACCGAGGTGTTGCCTCCGCCGTGAAGGACGAACGACGGCTCCCGCCCCAGGAGCCGGGAGCCGTGGCAGCAGGCATGAACCGGGTCGGCGAGATCGAGGCCACCCGAGTCGAGGTCATGCCAGCCGGTCGTGAGGGTTCGGGGTTTCAGCACTGACGTTCCTTTGAGGTTCCAGGTGTCGTCGGTCGGCCTACCATCCGGCCGTTGCCATCACACCGGCGTCGACGATGAGGTCGGTGCCGGTGATGGCCGTCGATTCGTCGGAGAGAAGAAACCAGCAGGCCCGGGCCACCTCTTCGGGCCAAACCAGACGGGCCAGCGGGGCGGTCGACAGCCAGCGCTCGACCCCCTCCGGCCAGTCGGCCTCGATGCCGGGCCGATGACACAGGCCGGGTGAGACCGAGTTGACCCGTACGCCGTTCGGCCCGAGTTCGGCCGCGGCCGCCTTGACATACGAGATCAGCGCCGCCTTCGATGTTGCGTAATGGCCGTGGGCCGGCGCCGGACGGTGCCCCTCGATCGAGGCGATGTGCACGATCGACCCGCCGCCAGGGTCGACGGCTGTCATGGCCGCCGCCGTCTCCTGGGTGAGGTGATGGGCGCCGGTGAGGTTGACCGCCAGCATGGTGTCCCACTCCCCCGAGGTCAGCTCGTCGAGCCGGCCGAGATCCTGGACGGCGGCGGCGTTGACGAGACCGGTGATCGGTCCGACGTCCTCGACCACCCGGTCGATGACCGAGGAGACGGCGGTGCGATCGGTGATGTCGACGACGAACTCCGGAACTCCGAGCGAGCGCTCCGGGGAGGAGTGATGGACGAGCGCCACCACCGTGGCTGATCGGACCCGGCACCCCCCGACGACGGCCCGACCGATCCCTCCGTTGGCTCCGGCCACAACGATCACGCCACCGACGTCAGCCACCTTGATACACCTCGACCTTCTCGGGCGTCAGCGGGGTGTTGCCAAGGATCAGATCCGAGGCCTTCTCGGCGATCATCATCGTCGGGGCGTAGATGTTCCCGTTGGTGATCTCCGGCATGACCGACGCGTCCACGACGAACAGGTTCGACGTGTTGTGGACCGCCATGGTGGCCGGGTCGACCACGGCCATGTCGTCGGTTCCCATCCGGGCCGTGCAGGAGGGATGCAGTGCGGTCTCGGCGTCTCGGGCGACCCAGTCCATGATCTCGGAGTCGGTTCCGACCGACGGTCCGGGGGAGATCTCCCCGCCGCTGTAGGGCTCGAACGCCGGCTGGTTGAGAATGTGCCGGGTCACCCGGACCGCTTCGATCCATTCCCGACGGTCCTGCTCGGTCGAGAGGTAGTTGAACACGATGGCCGGCTTGTCGGTCGGATCGGTGGACCGGATCTTCACCGTGCCCCGGGAATCGGAGTACATCGGTCCGACGTGTACCTGATACCCGTGAGCTTGGGTCGGCGCCGAACCGTCGTAGCGGATGGCGATCGGGAGGAAGTGGAACATGAGGTTCGGGTAGGCCTCGTTGGGGTTGCTGCGGACGAAGGCGCCGGCCTCGAAGTGGTTGGTGGCCGCTGGTCCCCGCCGGGCCAGCCACTGCAACCCGATCCACGGCTTGCGCCAGTTGGCCAGATGGGGCTGCATCGACACGGGCTGGGTGCAGGCGAACTGGATGTAGACCTCGAGATGGTCCTTGAGGTTCTCGCCCACGCCCGGTACCGCAGCCACGGTGTCGATGCCAACCGAGCGGAGATGATCCGGAGCGCCGACCCCGGAGAGCTGCAGCAGTTGTGGTGTGTTGAAAGCCCCACCGCAGCACACCACGTTGGCCGCCTTGACCGAATGGGTGCGACGACGATGCCGGTAGGTGACGCCGACCGCCCGGTGGCCGTCGAAGTCGATCCTGGTGGTCAGGGCCCGGGTGACGACGTCGAGATTGGGGCGATCCATCACCGGATGGAGATAGGCCCGGGCTGCGCTCAACCGCCGACCCCGGTGCACGTTCTTGTCGAACGCGGCGAAGCCCTCCTGGCGGTAGCCGTTGACGTCGGTGGTGCGGCTGAATCCGGCCTGAGGTCCGGCGTCGAGCCAGGCCTGGAACAGAGGAGACGATGCGGGACCTCGTTCGAGGATCAGCGGGCCGTCGCCGCCCCGCCAGTCGTCGGCCCCCGCGAGGCAGGTCTCCATTCGTTTGAAATAGGGCAGGCAGTGGGCGTAGCTCCACTCCTCCAGGCCGGGCATGGCCGCCCACTTCTGATAGTCCATGGGATTGCCCCGCTGGAAGATCATGCCGTTGATGCTGCTCGAGCCGCCCAGCACTTTGCCGCGGGCGTGATAGACGCGTCTCCCACCCATGAACGGCTCCGGCTCGGTTTCGTAGCGCCAGTCGTAGAACCGGCTCCCGATCGGGTAGGTGAGCGCGGCGGGCATATGGATGAACACGTCCCACCGGTAGTCCGGGCGACCGGCCTCGAGGACCAGGACCCGGTTCGACGGGTCGGCGCTCAGACGGTTGGCGATGGCCGAGCCGGCCGACCCACCGCCGACGATCACGAAGTCGTAGTGGCGATGCTCGACCGATCCGGCCTCGCTGGTGTCTTGCGCCATGTTGACCTCCCTGACATGCGCCGGCCCGTCGACCCACATGGGTCACGGATCCGAAAGCATACGCTAGCCCGACTCGGCCACCACGACCCGGAGCCGGCGGGGTCCGTGCACCCCCTCGACCCGTCTGAGCTCGATGTCGCTGGTGGCCGAAGGTCCGCTGATCCAGGTCAGCGGGCGGCGGGGATCCAGCCGGCCGAGCGCATCGGGTACGCGGGCCACGAGCTGTTCGGTGGTCACGACCACGACGTGCAGATCCGGAAGCAGGGTGAGGGCTCGTCGCCCCTGGCCCTCTCCCCCGTCGAGCACGATGGTCCCGGTTTCGGCCACCGCCACGGCGCAGGTGGTGACCACGCCGTCGGCGCCGTCGAGTTCGTCGACGGAAAGCGGATCGCTGTCGTCGAGTCGAACCATGCCCGGTTCGGCCTCCGCCGGGGCTGGCACCCACTCCTCGGGAAATCCGTCGGGCACCACCACCCGAACCGCTCCTTCGGTGGAGAGATAGTCGGCCACGGCGGTGTTCACGTCGGTGGCCGTACACCGGGTGACGTCGGCCCTGTAGTCGACCAGACGATCGATGAACACCTCGAGCAGCGTGTCGAGATCGGGCTGCGGTTTGGCCCCGGCCTGGCGATAGTCGCGAGGAATCGGACCGGGGTCGTACCCGCTGGTGGCGCTCCGCACCCGGTCGAGAATGGCCTGGCGGGAGGTGGTGATGGCGGCAATCGATGGCGTGGCGGGCGGGTTGTCAGGCATCGGACGTCCCCTTCCGCTCCCGGCCTATCCACCAGTCGCGGAACGACTGTTCGGGCGGGGCCGGAAGATCGCGGGTTGCGGTCCAGCCGGCGAAGGGCGGCGGCAGGTTTCGAAAGGAGCCCCGGCGGGCCAGGAATCGACCGAACCGCATCGAGCGGATCAGCCGCGTCCACCGTTCCGGACGGGACATGAACCAGGCGGCCGAGCGGAAAACCGCGCGCTCCCCGGCATCGCCGGTGCCTTCGCCGGCAGCCACCTTCGATCGAAGGCTGACCAGCATCGTCGGAATGTCGATGGCGACCGGGCAGACCTCATAGCACGCACCGCACAGGGTCGACGCGAACGGCAGGGAGGCGTTGTCAGCCACGCCGGTGAGCTGCGGTGACAGTACGGCGCCGATCGGACCGGGGTAGATCGATCCGTAGGCGTGACCACCGGTCCGTTCGTAGACAGGGCAGACGTTGAGGCAGGCCGAGCAGCGAATACAGCGCAGCGCCGAGCGGCCCTCTGGGTCGGCCAGGATGGTCGAGCGACCGTTGTCGAGCAGCACGAGGTGGAACTCCTCGGGCCCGTCGCCCGGGGTCACCCCCGTCCACATGGTGGTGTAGGGGTTCATGCGCTCGCCGGTGCTGGAGCGGGGCAGGAGCTGGAGGTAGACCTCGAGATCCCGCCAGGTGGGAATCAGTTTCTCGATGCCCATCACGGTGACCAGCACCCGCGGCAGGGTGAGACACATCCGGCCGTTGCCCTCGGACTCCACCACCATGACGGTGCCGGTCTCGGCCACGCCGAAGTTTGCGCCCGAGATGGCGACGTCGGTGGTCAGGAACCGTTGGCGGAGGTGGACGCGAGCCGCCTCGGCCAGTGCCGGCGGGTCGTCGGTGAGCCCGTCGGGGGCGGGGACGCCGACCTTTCCCATCTCCCGGCGGAAGATGTCGCGGATCTCGGAGCGGTTGCGGTGGATGGCAGGCACCAGGATGTGGCTGGGCATGTCGTGGCCGAGCTGGACGATCAGCTCGGCCAGGTCGGTCTCCCAGGCGGAGATGCCGGCGTCGGCGAGGGCCTCGTTGAGCCCGATCTCCTGGGTCGCCATCGACTTGACCTTGACCACGTCACGGGCCTCGGCCCGGCGGGCGATCTCGATCACGATCCGGTTGGCCTCATCGGCGTCGGCCGCCCAGTGCACGACACCACCACGGGCGATGACCTCGGCCTCCAGACGTTCGAGGTGGTCGCCGAGGTCGGCCATCGTGGAATCCTTGATGGCTGCTCCCGCCGCACGCAGCTCGGCCCAGTCGTCGAGCTCGGCGACGACGGATGCCCGCTTTTCACGGATGGTCGTGGTCGCCTTGCCGATGTTGCGTCTCAGCTGCGGATCGGCCAGAGCCAATCTGGCTGCTCGGGGAAAGTAGTCGCCGTGAAGATGCATCGTGTTGGTGGCCCGAGGCCACTGAGTCGTCGTCGGCTCCCCGGTTTTGCTCATGATTGCTCCGTCGAAGCGAGCACTTCGGCCAGATGGACGGTGGTGACACCGGTGCGATTGCGGGACAGTCCGCCCCCGATGTGCAGGAGGCACGATGCGTCGACGGCCACACAACTCTCGGCGCCTGTGGTCAGGACATGGTGGATCTTGTCAGCCAGCATGGCGCTCGACACATCCGAGTTCTTGAGGGCGAACGTTCCACCGAAGCCGCAGCAGCCTGCCGCCTCCGGCAGTTCGATCAACTCGAGTCCCCGCACGGCCTGCAGGAGCCGGAGCGGACGATCGCCGACACCCAGCATGCGAGTGGCATGGCAGGCCGGATGGTAGGTGACCCGATGCGGATAATAGGCGCCGACGTCGGTCACCTCCAGCACGTCGACGATGAACTGCGACAGTTCGAAGGTGCGGTCGGCCAGGCGTCGGGCCTCGGTCACCTGACGATCGGTGAGCTGATTGGCGGCCACCCATTCGTGCTGGTGTTTGACCGAGGCTACGCACGATCCGCTTGGCGCCACGATGTACTCGAAACCGGCGAACGCCTCCTGGAAGCCGGCCACCATCGGGGCGGCCTGGTCGGGATAGCCGGAGTTGGTGTGCATCTGGCCGCAGCACGTCTGTCCGAGCGGGAACTCGACGGTGCAGCCGAGACGTTCGAGCACCTCGACGGTGGCCCTGCCGACATCGGGGGACATGGCATCGACCAGACAGGTGGCGAACAGCGCGACCCTCATCACCGGCCACTGTAGTGGGGCCGCCCCGCCTATTGTCGAGACGGTCAGCGTGCCTTCTCGGCACGGGCCGGTTCCGCCGGCCCGGACCGTCAGGCCAGACCGAGCCCGTCGGCCAGGAGCTCCATCGACTCCTGCAGCAGGGTTTCGGGGAGTCCGCCGATGTCGAGGAGGAACAGCTGCCGGTCGAGGCCGAGTGTCTCGTCGATGGCGGCGATGCGTTCGACCACTTCCGCCGGGCTGCCGGCGATGGCCGGGCCCTGCAACAGGGATTCGTAGTCGACCGGCCGCCCGAAGCTGCCTCGCAGCGACATGGCGAAGTCGCGGTAGGACTCCAGGTGGGGCTGCCAGCGCTGTCGCGCCACCTGGGTCGTCGGGGCGACGTGCACGTAGGTGGGGAAGCCGACCTCGACGCCGTCGCCGAACCCGTTGGCCGTGGCTCGGTCCCGGTAGCGGGAGACGATGTCGCAGTAGTCCTCCGGCCATCGGAACAAGCTCGGGAGCATGAATCGAAGCCCCAGATCGGCGGCGAGGTCAGCCGAGATCGTCGACAGCCCTCCACCGACCCAGATCATGTCCCGGGCGGCCTGGAGTGGCCTTGGTTCGAGCCGGACATCGTTCAGTGGTGTCCGATGCTCGCCGGTCCAGGTGACGTTGTCCTCCTCGAGCAGGCGCAGCACGAGCCGCAACGACTCGTCGAACTTCGGTCGAAGCTCCTCGAAACTCTCGGCGCCGAACGCTCGGGCAGTGGCCGCCGACGCACCCCGGGCAAAGGTCACCTCGATCCGACCCTCGGTCAACACGTCGAGCACGGCGAGCTGTTCAGCGAAGCGCACCGGATCCAGGTTGGCGAGGAGCGACACCGATGTTCCGAGACGGATCCGCGAGGTCTTGGCCGCCACGTAGCTGAGGAGCAGCTCGGGAGCGGGCATGATGTAGCGGCCGAAGTGATGCTCGCCGACGTTGAAACCCGCGAATCCCAGTGTCTCGGCTGCCACCGCCTGCTCGATCACCGACCGGATCCGCTGGCGTTGGCTCGGCAGGTGTCCGCTCCTCGGATCGGGCAGGTGATCGATCAGGCTCAGTATCTCGTAGGTGCTCACGACTTCTTCGTTGTCTTCGTTTCGACGACGCTTCGCGGTGACCTCGTTCGGATCCCGGGCTCAGCAGCTGATGTTCCTTGCGCCGGTCTCGGCCCGCCCTCACGAACCGGGTTCCATCCTATGCCAGTCGTGCCGTCGACGAGAGTCCGGTCGCCGAGGGCATCTCAGCGCGTCGTCGTCCCCAGACCTGCGGTACCGGCAGGACGGGTGGTGGTGGGCAGATCATCACCGACCCTACGGCCTTTCGGCTTGGTTGGGCCGGAGTGATTCGGGGCGGTCGTGGCGTTGTCGGTCGGCAGCTGGGCCTGCTCGTCGATGGTCGTCGGCCATCGGTGGGTCATGTGGGCCGCCTCTGCCGGGGTCATCAGGGCGACCAGCCAGTCCGGGGAGTTCGGCGAGCGGCGCTCGACCGAGGCCTCCGGCACGGAAGCAGACGGAGCCGGCGGACCGAGATTGGCCTCCAGGAAGACCCGTAGATCGGACAGGCTGCGCCGCCAGTGGTTCACCACCGCGGGCTGGGTCGATGGCTTCGTGGTTGAGCGGGTGGTCGAGATCGAACCCGGTTGGCGGATCGTGGTCGCAACGCCCGGTGATCGTGGATCAGGCGGCGCGATCGGGTTCCGGTCGACGGCGGGCGCGGTGCCCGATTCCTCGGTTACCCCGGTGGCCGGTTGGGACGACGAGGGCGGCGACGGGCGGGTGATGGGGATGGACGGTGCGGCCGCGCTCGGGCGGGGTCGTGGTTCTGAATCGGTGCCGGCTTCGGTGGAGGGTGGCGCCGCCGATTCGGTCTCCGGAGCCGACGTTGGTGGCGCGGCGGAGACGGTGGTCGAACGGCGAACCGTGGTGGAGGTGGTTGGTGGCGGTGACGTCGTGGTCGGGGGCGATGGGCGGAGCCGCAGACCGGATCCCGGCCCCGATCCACTGTCGGCGGTCCCGGTCACCGGTCCCACCAGATCGCCGGCCGACACGACGATGTCGGTGCTGTTGGCGGCGTCGCCGGTCGAGGCTCGATCGACGATGTTCGACTGGACGGTCAGCGTCGGTCGGATCTCCCCGGGGTCGGTGTGGCTTTTGATACAGCCCTGGTTGCAGCCGATGATCGTGTTGCCGATGATGTCGACGCGTGCCATTGCCGGGTTGCCGAACCCGTAGGCCCAGTCGGCTTCGTTGTCGTCGCCGTGGACCTGGATCGTGGCCGTCCACGGCCAGGAGTCGGTGATACGGGTGTCGACGTTCCAGATGGTGTTGTTGCGGATCACCGTCGGTCCGTGGGCGACGGCGATGGCCTGAGCGTAGTGGCGGCCCGACGACACGTTCCAGATCCTGTTCTCCTCCACGAGGTAGTTGGCCGGACCCCAGTCGTTGCGGTTCAGCCCGAGTGAGATCGCGCCGCCGTAGTACGGGGTCACGTCGTGAATGAGGTTGTTGCGGATCGTCACGTTGGTCGTGTAGCGCTTGACGTCGACGGCCTCGTTGGCGATCGAATGGATCTCGTTGCCCTCGATCAGCACGCCCGAGGTGCGGTCGACGGCGCCTGTGCGCCCGGTGCCGACGTAGATTCCCTCTCCGAATTCCGGATCGAGCATTCCCGTGTCGTGGATCGTATTGCAGCGAATGACGGTGTTCGAGGACGGTTCGTAGCCGGCTGCGGTTTCGGCGGCACCGGTCACGACGCCGACCTGGGCCAGATCGTGTATGTGGTTGTGTTCGAACGTGATCGACGCACTCCCCCGCGACAACGCCCCGAAGATGCCGTTCCGGATCTCCAGCCCGCGTACCGTGACGTGAGCCATCCGTATGATCGAGACGGCGAAGCGATAGCTCGGAGTGCCGTTGTCGCCGGCATCGATGATCGGGGCCGCTCCGGCCGCTGCCTGGATGACGATCGGGGCCGAGGCGGTACCCGAACGGTGTCCCTGGTCGAGCCGGTAGTCGATGCGGGTGTAGACGCCGTCGGCCAGATTGATGACGTCACCGGGACGGGCCACCGCCAGCGCCGCAGCCAGCTCCGCCTGATTCGACACGGAGCGTTCGACGCCGCCCGACGGTGCGAGCGGCTGGTAAGGGCCACAGGAGGCGCCGGCGGCCGCGGCCGGCTCGACGGCGAGGCCGAGCGGGAGGTCCAGCGCACGCCCGATCGTCGGCGCGCCCACCAGAAGCGCCGTGAGTGCGGCCAGAACGGTGAGCCTGACCACCAAACGCCAAACCACTGGGATGGATATGCGCATACCGGGTAGTCGTCGGGAAAACGACGGCCCTTGAGCCCGGGCCGCCCTATTCAGTGGGTTCGGCGGCGCTGTGGCATGCTGGGTTCATGCCCGAACATCCCATCTCCCGCTTCGCCGTTCCCGAGCTCGACGACCTGCCGGACGACATACGGGCGATGATCACCGAGGTCGAGGCGAAGTCCGGATTCATCCCGAACGTGTTCCTTGCCCTCGCCCACCGGCCCGCCGAGTTTCGGGCGTTCTTCGAACACCACAACGCACTGATGGACGCCGAAAGCGGTTTGTCCAAGGCGGAGCGGGAAATGATCGTGGTCGCCACCAGCGCCCAGAACGGCTGCCTGTACTGCGTTATCGCCCACGGCGCCATTCTCCGGATTCGCAGCAAGAACGAAATCCTGGCCGACCAGCTGGCCGTGAACCCGTGGAAGGCCGACCTGTCGGAACGGGAGCGGTTCATCGTCGACTTCGCCCTCACCGTCGCCCTCGATTCGGCGTCGATCACCGACGAGGACCTCGACGAGATGCGAGCCGCGGGGTTCACCGACGACGACATCTGGGACATCGGGGCAATCGCCGCCTTCTTCGCCATGTCCAACCGGTTGGCCGACCTGTCGGCGATGCGGCCGAACGACGAGTTCTACACCCTCGGCCGTAATCTCGATTGAACGACCGTGGCGTTCTGCGGAGAGGCCGGTCGGGTCGAAAACACGCGGAAACGAATAATCGTGGTCGCTTCCCACCCGCGAACGTCGGGCGGGATGAGGTCCGTGGCCAACCCGTGCCCCGGAACGAGACGGCTCAGAGACGGTCCGCCAGCTTGTCGACCAGCGAGACGATCTGGTGGGCGACCTCGACGTAGAGTTCGAGTTCACCACCTCCGGGGTCGACGATCTCCTCATCGGGCCTCGGCCGGTGCTCGCCCAGATCGAGCTCACGCACTCGATCGCCAAGCGGCGACATTGCGGTCGACAGACTCCGGACGAGATGGATCAAGGTTGCCGTCCGCTCGACGTGGTCCGGGTGTTCACGGCGGACCCAGGCCACGTGCTCGGGCGCGGCGGCGATCACGAGAGTCGACTCGGCCAACATCGGCCGCGTTGCCTGCCGGGACCGATGGTCCGACGGTTCGAGGGCGGCGTCGAGCAAGGCTTGGCGGGTTCTGGTGCTCATGGGAAGGCCCTCGACGGCCAACGTGCCGGCGGTGACGATCGTGAGTTCGGGGCGACGCCGGGCCAGAGCCGCGGCCCCCATCACCGATCGGGAGGCGTTGCCGGTGCAGAGAAACAGGATCGAGGGCCTCGGCCCGGCGGACATCAACCCGTGCCGGTGGTCGACGAGGTCGAGTCGCCGCTCGACGGCGATGCCGCCGTGGAGTCCGATGTCGAACTCGACGCCGATGTCGAGGTTGTGGACGCGGTCGTCGCCGTCGTCGAGACGGACGTCGACGTCGAACTCGAAGCCGTCGATTGGGTAACGGCCGAGGATGGTGTCGTTGTCTCGGTCGTTGACGTGGTCGTCGCCCGGGCCGGAGGTCTGATGGAGGCGTGGTTGGCTGGGAGGTTGTTTGAACCCCAGCAGGATCGGCTGGCCGACCACGGGCGGGTCCCATCCTGTTGCAGGGTCAACACCGCTGCCTCGTCCTGCTGCGCAGGCGTGGCCTGATCGGCGGTGGCGGCCCCGTAGCGGGCCGCATGGCCGTACCATTCCCAGCTGCCGGTCAGGAACTGGTAGGCGCCGCGGGCACTCGAGACGGAGTGGGCCGCCTGGTAGTCGTTGGTCGACTCGCAGTAGCGAATCCGGAGCAGGACTTCGGGGACGGCGACACCGTTGCCGGCGTCGATCCATTCCGACTCCGGTGGGATCGGGCGCTGCGCCCAACCGGTGGTGGTCGTCGCCTCGGTGGTCGACGTGCTCGACGTGCTCGACGTGCTCGCGGTGGTCGAATCGGGCGGCCCGGCGATGAGCCCGAGGAAGACCGCCTCCGACGACGAAAGCAGATTCGGACTCGCACCGGGGCCCACGGCGAGTGGAAGGGTCAACGGTTCCGATTCCGAGCTGATTGCATCGTCGGCCGGAGACATCGGGGTCGCCGACGCCGTTTCCAGATTCACGCTGGAGTCGTTGATCGGGCTACCGGAGGAGAAGGTGACCACCACAAGGGCGATCCCCGAGATCACGGCCACCATCCCCGACAGGCGTTTCCAGGTCCGCCACGACCGAATCGACGATCCGCCCGCCGGCCTCAACAGGGCCAGCCAGTCGCCGGTCGTGAAGGCGACATCGTCGGGCAGCGCGGGAACCTGGTGATGGTCCCAGCTCTGCTCTGCCTCGACCGGGTCGAGGATCTCGACGTCTCCGCGTGTCAACACCAGATGGTTTCTGCCTGCTCGGCCGGGCCCCCACAGCCCGGCTTTGTTGCGACCATGTTACGGGCGAGATCCGGTCGAAGCGAGCACTTTGGCCAAATCCGCGTCGAACGTTAGTGATCAAGCGATGTGGGTCAGGCGGCTACAGTGCGTCGAGAGTCTGGTTGATCGCCGCCCACAGCGGCTCGGTCGGCTCACAGCCGACCGACAGTCGAACGTAGCCCTCGGGCACCTGATCCCCCCAGCGGGCCCGCCGATCGGCGATCGTGTGCGTCCCGCCGAAACTGGTGGCAGGCGTGACGAGCCGGGTCTGCTCCGCGAACGTGTTGGCCACTGCCGCGTCGGCGAACTCGATCCCGACCAGCAGGCCGTGACGATACATCTGACGCCGGGCCAGCGCGTGCTGGGGGTGGAAGGCCAGACCGGGGTGGTTGACAGAGCGAATCGCACGGTGCCCGACGAGACGTCCGGCGATCACCTCGGCCGAATCGCACATCCGGTTGAAACGCAGCTCGAGGGTCTCCAACCCGCGGTGAACGAGCCACGATTCGAAGTGCCCGGGAATCGCTCCACTCACCGTTCGCCACTGCTTGACACGTTCGAGCAGCTCCGGATTCCGGCCGGCCACATGGCCGAACAGCACGTCTGAATGACCGTTGACCGCCTTCGTGTCCGACGAGACGATCAGGTCGATCCCGTGGTCCAGTGGACGCTGGCCGAGCGGGGTCATCGTGGTGTTGTCGGCGACGGTGACGGCACCGGCCTCAGTGGCCCGTTCCGCCAGAGCGCTCAGATCGCACAGCTGCAGCGTCGGGTTCGAGGGCGTCTCGACGAAGACGAGATCGAAGCCGGTCAGATCGACCTCGGCCATCGCCACCGTCGGGCACTCCTCGACGATCACGCCGTTTGGCCGGAGATACTGATCGGCCAGCAGACGGGTGGTGTAGTACCCGTCCGAAGGCAGCAAGACCCGCTGCCCGGATCGGACGAGTGAGCAAAGCACCGAGGCTATGGCCGCCATGCCCGAGGGGAAACTCACCACCGGTGCACCTTCGAGCGTGGCCAGCGCATGCTCGGTGGCGTCCCAGGTGGGGTTCGTCCACCGACCGTACTGGTACGGACCGGCCGGTTCGCCCGGCAGAACGTAGAGGCTGGCGGGCACGATCGGTGGGCCGAGGGGCCGACCGGACGCATGATCACGATCGGCATGGTGCAGGAGGTCGGCGGCCGCCCGGTCCGGATCGAAGTCGGTCATGGTGCCTGTGTACCACGGCCGGAACCGTTCCCGGTCATCGGCCGAGCGACGATACGAGGCGCCCCGACGGCGTTCACCAGCGGGCCGTCACCCGCTCCGGCTTCCGGAAGATGTGACCCCGTGGTGGCGTCGAGCGGGCGTCGTCGAGCTGAATCGTCGGCAGTTCCTCCAGCAGCACGTCGAGGGCGATCGACGTCTGGAGCTTGGCCAGGTGCAGTCCGAGACAGACATGGGGACCGCGGGCAAATGCCAGGTGTTGTCCGACCTTGGCTCGATCCGGGTCGAACCGGTCGGGGTCGACGAAAACGCTCGGGTCGCGGTTGGCGCCGGCCAGAGACACCTCGACCAGGTCGCCTACGGCGATCGGCACAGGCCCAGCCGGTCCGGCGAACTCGATCTCGGCCGTGGCGTAGCGGTCGACGACCGCAGCCGCCGGTTCCAACCGGAGCGATTCGTTTACCACTCGATCGACTTTGACGGTGCCGGTGCGAAACCGCCGGACAGCGGCACCGTCGGCGAGCACATGGGTGATGGCGTTGGCCGTCATCCCCTCACAGGTTTCGATGGCCCCGAAGAGGATGACGGCGATGTTCGACCGCAGCCGATCGCTGCTGACGTCATCCCGGTCCGCAAGCTCCGCCATCGGACCGCCGTGGCGAACGGCCCGGTCGACGAGTTCTCCGAGATCCGCCATGGCCCCGGCCGCGTCGCCCGGCTGGGAGGTACCGGTCCCGAGCCCGACGACGGTGTCGACGATGGTTCGGTAGGCCGACAGCAGCCGCTGGTCGACCTCGGCCTCAGCGGCGGCCGACCTGGAGCCATCGTGGAAGCCGAGGAAAGACGCGATGACCGACGTGGCCAGCGGTGCGGCGTACGCCGTTCGGAGTTCAGCACCGCCGTCGGGCTCGAACCCGGTGACCAGCTGCCGTGCGGTTCGACGGATTGCGTCGGTGAACTCGACGACCGGCGCCCGGCGGAACATCGATTCGAACGGCCGCCGATGGGCCTGGTGCTCGTCGCCGTCGGTCGACAACATCGACGGCCCGACCACCCGGCCGGTCGTGAACCGCTCGTCGTCGACGGTGAATCGGACGGGGTCGCGGAGAATCTCGACCGCGGTCCGATAGTCGGTCACCAGCCAACCGCCGATCGCCGGAAGCCACGAGATCGGTTCGGTTGTTCGAAGCCGTTTGAGAGTGGGATGCAGGTCGCCGGTCAGTTGGTCGATGGTGATTGCTGCCCCCACCGGGAATCGGGCATTGCGGTCTGCGGCCTCCGAGGCGCCGATCGGCTTCACCCTCCCAACGGTATCGGTGTCGATCGGGGCGGGCCCGACGACTACCCTTGGCGCTGTCGTTCATCGCAGCCACGAGCAGCAAGGGGTACTTCCGTGAACCGTCTCAATCCTCCGTTCCGAGCCGACCACGTCGGCAGTCTCCTGCGGCCCGAGCGTGTGCATGCGGCCCGGGCCAAGCGTGCGGCGGGCGACATCACCGCCGAGGAGCTGCGCCACGTCGAGGACGAAGCCATCGCCGAGGCCGTCGCCAAGCTGGAGGGGACGGGCATGGAGAGTACCACCGACGGCGAATTCCGGCGCGGCTGGTTCCATCTCGACTTCCTGGAACAGCTCGACGGCGTGGCCGTCACGGGCAACATCGCCTCGAGTTCCGACTCGGCCGACACGGTCCACATGACCCCGCCCAAGCTGACCGTCGACGGTCCCCTCCGCCACGTCCGGGACATCCAGGTCGATGACTATCGGTATCTGGCATCGGTGACCTCGAAGACGCCGAAGGTCTGCATCCCGTCACCGACCATGGTCCACTTCCGCGGCGGCCGGGCCGGCATCGACATCGACGCCTACCCGGATCTGGAGGTGTTCTTCGCCGATCTGGCCGCCGCGTACAAAGCAGAGATCGATGCCCTGTACGCCGCCGGCTGCCGCTACATCCAGCTCGATGACACCAATCTTGCCTATCTGTGTGATCCGGTCATGCGGGAGGGCGCCGTCGAGCGGGGCGACGATCCCGACGAGCTGCCCCGGTCGTATGCCGAGCTGATCAACAACTCCATCGACGGTCGCCCCGACGATCTCACGGTGGGCGTTCACCTCTGCCGGGGTAACTATCGGAGCACGTGGTTCGCTCAGGGCGGCTACGAGCCGGTGGCCGAGGTGCTGTTCAACGAACTCGACGTCGACGCCTACTTCCTGGAGTACGACGACGAGCGTTCCGGGGATTTCGCCCCGCTCCGCCACGTCCCGCCGAACAAGACCGTTGTGCTGGGCCTGGTGACGAGCAAACGCCCGGAACTGGAGGACTATGACGACCTGGCCGGCCGGGTCGAGGATGCGGCGTCGTTCGTGCCGATGGATCAGCTCTGCCTCAGCCCGCAGTGCGGCTTCGCCAGCACCGTCGAAGGCAACGCACTCACGGAGGCCGAGCAATGGGCCAAGCTGAGCCACGTGGTCGAGATGGCCGACCGGATCTGGTCCTAGATCAGTCTCGGCCGGCCTGGTGATCGACCCCGGACCACGCCGAGGCTCACGGCCGCCAGGAACAGGACGACGGCTACCAGCGCCATGGTGGCTTCGGCCGCCGTGCGGTTGTGGTAGGCGATGAGGAGACCGACCACCACGGCCACGGCGCCGAATACGACCGAGGCGCCCATGATGACCGGCACCCGCTTCACCAGCAGGGCTGCCGTGGCCGGCGGAGCCACCAGGAAGGCGAAGACGAGCAGGTTCCCGACGGCCTCGAAGGACGCCACGATGGCGATCATGACCAGCACCAGCAGAACCGCGTGGGCCAGGCCGGGACGCAGTCCGAGAAGCTGCGCCAGTTGCCGGTCGAAGGTGAGCGTCACGAACGACCGGTGGAACACGACGACGCCGGCCAACACGATGACCGATGCCACGGCCTGTCGGGCGAGATCGCCTTCGTCGATGGCCAAAATGGAGCCGAACAGGAAACGGTTGAGGTCACCGACGTATTGATCCGAGCCACTCGAGAGGATCACCACTGCCGAAGCGAGAAAACCGACGAAGAGCACACCGATCGAGACGTCCTCCGCCATCGGTGAGTGCTCCCGTAGCAGGGTGAGCGCGCCGACCATGAGGAGCGCTGCGGCCAACGCACCGATGGTCGTGCTCACGCCAAGCAGGAAGGCGACGGCGACTCCCGGCAGTACGCCATGAGCCAGTGCGTCGCCCAGGAAGCTCATTCCTCGCAGCACCACCCAGGTTCCGACGACGGAAGTCGTCAGCACCACGAGCAGCCCGGCCAGCAGCGCTTGGCGCATGATCGAGCTGGTCGTGAACGGGGAGATCCACCAGCCCACTGGATCGGTGACCGGATTCGCTGCCGTGGACGACTGATCGTCGCCAAGCGCGGCGACGATCAGCTCGGTGTTGGTGCGCATCAGTTCGACGTAGGTCTGGTACCCGGACCCTTCCGGTCCGAGCGCGTCGGTTTGCAGGCCGACGGCGTCGACGCCGAGCCGGTCGGCCAATGCCTCGGCGTCCTCGCCTTCGTGGCCGCCCTCGGTGAAGATGGCAGGGACGTCCTCGGCCGCGATCAGTCCAGCGAGTGCTTCCAGGTCGGCGGGATTGGCCTGCGCCATCGACGACGTCGATGGGAGCACCGTGCCGATGACCTCGAAACCGTACCGATCGGCGAATCGGCCGAGCGCATCGTGGTTGGTGACGAGCTTCCGTCGGTCCCGGTCGAGGATGGCGACCTGGTCGGCCAACTCGGCGTCGAGATCCTCGAGTGTTGCGATGTAGCGGTCCGCGCACTCGGTGACTCCGGCATCGTTCGTGGCGTCGCCGTTTCCAGCACCTGCCGGCAACACATCGGCCAGGACGCGGGTTGCCTCGATGGTGAGGGTCGGGTCGAGCCACAGATGCGGATCATCGCCACCGGCGTCGACCGCATCGGTGAGCCGGATGACCGTGACGCCGTCGGCCTCGGCCTGGTCGACCAGTGGCTCCAATGGCTCCTCGAGCCCGCCGCCGTTGGCGATGATCACCGACGCTTCGCGCATGGCCTCCGCGTCGGCGATCGATGGTCGGTACCCGTGGGGATCCGCTCCGGCAGGGATGAGCGGCTCGAAGGTACCTGCCGGGGAACAGGTCACGTTGTCGACGACGTCGGCCCAGATGCTGGTGGTGACGAGCACCCCGCCGGAGAACGGGCTCGCCGCGACCTCGACCTCGCTCGCCGGCCCGGTCGAAGCGCACGCGGTGAGGATCACCGCGACGAAGGCGGCCAGGCGGGTTGACACGGACGGCAGGCGGGACATGGGTGAGAAGGCACCAAACCAGTGAGAATGAGTCTCATTCACATCTGTGCCGATCAGGATATGATCAAGGAATGGGTTCGCCAACCAGCCCCTCTTCTCGCCCCGCTTCCGACGGTGACCCGATGGGCGAGCTGCACGCCGCCGTGGCGCGTCGCCTGGAACGTCACGACCATCGCTACACCCGGCGCAGGCGGCATCTTGTCGAAACGCTGGCCCGTGCCGCCCGACCGGTGACGCTCCCCCAGATCGCAACCCACTCCGACGAGCTGCCCCAGAGTTCCGCCTACCGGAACCTCGAGGTTCTCGAACGGTGCGGCGTCGTAAGTAGAATCGCGGGCACAGCAGACCACGCCCACTTCGAGTTGGCCGAACCGCTCGTCGAGCACCATCACCACCTGGTGTGCGTTGCTTGCGGCTCGCTGGAGGATGTCCATCTCGACCAGGAGCTGGAGACTCTGGTCGACGCCGAACTGGCCCAAGCGGCGGCCGCAGCGGGTTTCACCCCGACGCATCACAGCCTGGATCTGCACGGCTTCTGCCAGGACTGCGAACCGGAGCAATAGCCGCATCTACACTGGAAGCCATCGCTTCCCATGCCGAGATGCCGGATCACGACGACGCCCACAAGGCGGGTGGTCGTCGCCATCAGCACGGTCACAGCCATGGGCCGAGTCTCCGGGCGGGCGCCCGCCATCTCGGTCGACTCAAGCTGGCCTTTGCCGTCACGGCCGTGTTCTTTCTCGTCGAGGCGGTCACCGGGTGGTTGACGAATTCACTCGCTCTGCTATCCGACGCCGGCCACATGCTGACCGACGTCGTCGGGCTCGGTATGGCACTGGCGGCCATTCAGCTGGCCGACCGCTTCGAGCGGAACACAGGCGGGGAAACGAGCCATACCTTCGGCCTGTACCGCCTGGAGATTCTCGCTGCTTTCGTCAACGCGCTGCTGTTGTTCGCCGTGGCTATCTGGGTACTTGTCGAGGCCGTGGCCCGGCTGCGGTCGGAACCGGAGGTGCTCGACGGCCCGATGCTCATCGTCGCCGTGCTCGGCCTGGCGGCCAACCTCGTCGCGTTTCAGCTCCTCCGGGAGGGGGCCCGGGAGTCCATCAACGTGGAAGGTGCCTACCTGGAGGTGCTGGCCGACACGGTCGGCTCGGTCGGTGTCATCATCGCCGCGCTGCTCATGCGGTTCCTCGGCTGGGGCTGGGCCGATCCATTGATCGCCGCCCTGATCGGCCTCTGGATCCTGCCCCGCACCTGGCGACTCGGGCGCAACGCCGTTCGGATCCTGCTGCAGGCCGCTCCCGAGCACATCAGTCTCGAGGGGTTACGAACCGACCTCGGTGCCATCGGCGGGGTCCTCGACGTCCACGATCTTCATGTCTGGACACTCACTTCGGAGATGGACGCCATCTCCGCCCACCTGAAGACAACCGACGACAGCGATCCCCACAGCGTCCTCGATCAGGCCCGTGAGGTGCTCACCGACACCTACGGCATCCGGCACGCCACCCTGCAGGTGGAGCCCGAGAGCCACGTCGGCTGCGAGGAGATCAGCTGGTAGAGGCTCCCGTGGTCAGGTCTCGAGCTGAGCCTTCAGGCCCTCGACGGCCTCGATGAACTCCTCCACCATCTCGAACACCACCTGCGCCGATGTCTTGCGCTGGTTCATCGTGCCGACGATCTGGCCGACGAAGTAGTTCGCCAGTTTCTCCGCGCCCGAGCCTTTGGTGTGGGCGGCCCGGGCAATCCGCCGCTGGGCCCGTGCCGTCAACACCGGTTGCATCGGCATGCCGAGCGGATCGGGGGTGTCGTCGCGCTCCCACTCGTCGGTCCACGCCGACCGCAGCATCCGGGCGTGTTTGCCGGTGAGCGATCGGGAGCGGATCGTGTCGGCCGACGACGCGGCCAGGAACTTCTCCTTGACCACGGGGTGGGTTTCGGCCTCGTCGGTCGTCAGCCACACCGATCCGCACCACACTCCCTCCGCCCCGAGCGCCATGGCGGCCGCCATCTGGCGACCACGCCCGATGCCGCCGGCGCCCAGCACCGGGATGTCGACGGCGTCGACGATCTCGGGGATCAGAACCATGGAACCGATCTCGCCGGTGTGACCGCCGGCCTCGTAGCCCTGGGCGATGATCAGATCGACGCCGGCGTTCTGATGCCGTTCGGCGTGGGAGGGACGGCCGGCCAGCGCGCCGACCAGGCGACCCTCGGCCTTGCAGCGGTCGATCAGGAACTGCGGTGGCGGGCCGAGGGCGTTGGCCACGAAGACGGTGTTGTGGGCGAGCGCAATGTCGAGTTGCGGTCCTGCGGCGTTGGCCGAGAACGGTGCATCCTCGCTCGTGCCCGAGATCTCGGTGTTGGCCCGAGGCGTGTCGTCGTCGGGCAGGTCGGGAACCTCGTAGCGGGCCAGAATGTCGTCGACGAACTCCTGATGCTTTGACGGGATCAGCTGCCGGATGTCGTCGAGCGTGAACCCGCCCTCGCCGTCACCCGCGTACTTGGCGGGGACGATGAGATCCACGCCGTAGGGCCTGTCGCCGATTTCGTCCTCGATCCAATTCAGGTCGGTCTCCAACTCCTCCGGCGAGTGGGCCACGGCCCCGAGCACCCCCATCCCTCCAGCCTTGGACACCGCGGCCACAACGTCCCGGCAGTGACTGAAGGCGAGGATCGGGAACTCGATGTCGAACATCTCGGTGACGCTTGTTTTCATGACTGCTCCTCACGCCGGTCGCGGCCGTGTCGGTAGGCGGTTTGTGTTTCGGCCCAGGTCATTCCCTGCTGCACGTTTGGTTCCCGGGGAAGGCCGAGCACCTGTTCGGCCACGATGTTGCGCTGGATGGCCCAGGTGCCGCCCCCGAGCGTCAGCGCAGGGGAAACGAGGTAGCCGTAATGCCAGATCGGATCGACCGGCGGGAACTGGCTGTCGGGACCCCGTCCGAAATTGATCTCGGTTATCCCGGACCGCTGTCCCACGGGTACCTCGCCGGCCGGGCCGGAGCCCTCCAGCATCCCGTTTGCGCCGTGGAGATCCTTGGCCAGGGCCATGACGTCCTGACCGTGCTCGTCGGCCATGAGCTTCTGGATCGATGCCTCTGCGCCCGGCGTGCGACCCTGGAGCTTCGCACTGAGCGTGCGAAGCCGGTTCAGCCGCAACACCTCGGCGTCGCAGTGAAGACGGGCCAGACGTTGGCGGGTCACCGGGTCGGAGACCGATCCGTTTTCACGCACCAGGTCGAGCAGGGTTTCGGCCGATGGGCCCTCGCCCCACAGCGATCCGGCCGACGACAGCGACACCCGCTCGTTGGCCAGGGTCACCTTGGCCAGCCGCCAGCCGTCGCCCTCGGCGCCGATCCGGTTCGATTCGTGGAGGCGGACATCGTCGAAGAACACCTGGTTGAACGAGTGGGCGGTGGCCATGTCGATGATCGGTGACAGGGTGATCCCGGGTGTGTCCATCGGGCAGGCGAAGTAGGAGATGCCCTTGTGTTTCGGGGCGTGCGGGTCGGTGCGGGCGATCAGGATTCCCATGTCGGACTTGTGGGCGCCGCTCGACCAGATCTTCGAGCCGTTGATCACGTACTCGTCGCCGTCCCGCTCGGCTCTGGTGGCGAGGTTCGCGAGGTCGGATCCGGCCTCGGGTTCCGAGAAGAGCTGACACCAGATCTCGGAGTGGTCGAAGATCTTGGGCAGGTACCGCTGCTTCTGCTCCTCGGTGCCGGCCAGCAGGATCGTGGGGGCGGCCCAGCCGATACCGATGGCGTTGGTGGCCATGGCCCCCCGGTCTCGTTTGATCCGGAGTCCGGCCAGCTCCTGAGCGATGATGACCTGGTGCTCGGGATCGGCGTTCAGCCCCCACGGCCTCGGCCAGTGGGGTACGACGTAGCCGGCGTCTGCCAGGTCCTGCTGGGTCGGTTCGGGGTGCGCGGCCCGCCATTCACGAACTGCGAGCCGCCGGGGATCATCATCGGGTGGAAAGTCGAAATCCATACCGTTCCTCTGTCGCCCGGCTACCGGGACTCGTGATTCTCGTCTTCGTTCGGCACCCACGCCGCGTGGCGCTTCTCGAGGTATGCCGCCATGCCCTCGGCGGCCTCTTCCGAGCGGAACAACGCGCCGGAGAGCCGACCGGTCCACGCAAAGGCCTCGTCGAGGTCCATGGCGGGCACACGGGCCAACAGCTGTTTGGAGGCGGCCAGCGCGTTCGGGCCTGCGGCCAGCAGGTCGGTCACGATCTCGTCGACGGCGGCGTCGAGTTCGTCGGCGGGCACAGCCCGGTTGATCAAGCCCATGGCGGCGGCTTCGGAGGCGGGGAATCGTCGACCCCGCAGGATGGCATCAGCGGCATCGGCGGTTCGCATCTTGGGCAGGCACAGGACCGAGATCATGGCCGGAGCGACGCCGATCCGGACCTCGGTGAAACCCATCTTCGCAACGTCGATCGCAACCGAGATGTCCATGGCGGCCGCCAGGCCCATGCCGCCGGCCACGCAGTGACCGGCGATCCGCCCGACGAACGGTTTCGCCGACTGCCCGAACCGCCGGAAGAGGTGAACCGAGTCGGTGTTGTCGAGCGACGACGCCCCGGCCGCGTGTTCCGCCGTGTTCTCCTGCGAGCGATGGCTCAGATCCGCCCCTGCGCAGAACACACGACCTTCGTTCGTCAACACGATGACCCGGACCGACTCATCGGCCTCGGCGGCGTCGATGGCGGCGTTGAGTTGGGTCACGAGGGCGTGGCTCAGCGCATTGCGTCGTTCGATGTCGACGAGGGTGATCGTGCACACCCCGCGAACGGTGCGCATCTCCACGCAGGTCCGGTCACTCATGTCGTGCTCCTTCGAAGGCCGTCGAGCACGAGGTCGATCATCGCGTTCGCCGAGCGGGCCGGGGAGTGATCGAGACGGCCGAGCACCTCGGGCCGGGCGAAGTCCCGCCCCAGACCGCCCAGCATCCTGGCCAGCGCAGCGGTGTCCACCGGCTTGATGTCGATCTCCCCGCGGTCGACGGCCAGATCCAGCAGGGCTCTGGTCACGTCGATGAGATAGTTGCTGTGGGCCTCGTTGAGCGCTGTTCCCTCGTTGATCGCCGCCATGTCGGCGGCGAACTCGGGCGTGACCTCGCTCACCGCGTCGTTGGCGGCGTGCAGGTAGGCCTGTATGGCCTCCAGCGCCGACATGTCCGCGGTGACGGCATTGTGGGCCGACCGCCCATGGGATCGCAGCACCCGGTCGATCACCGTCACGACCAGCTCGTTGCGGCTCCCGGCCAGTTGGTACAGCGTGCGCAGCGAGCAGTTGAGCCGGGCCGCCAGGTCGGCCATCGTAAGGTCGATGAAGCCCTCGACGACGACAGTGCGGCCCAGCTCGTCGAGGATCTCCCGCTGTCGGTCGGTCAGCGCCGCCTCCCGCTGCCGGGTCAGGACGGGACGTGGCGGGGTGACGGACCGCATCACGTCGATGACCGAACCCGCGATCTGCAGCTCAGGCGGGACGGCGTCCCACCTGACTGGCGCAGAACGTGAGGTTTGATTCACGACGGATCCGTTTCAGCGGGCAGTAACGCGGCCGGGATGTCGACCAGGCGGGCCCGGATCCATTCGCCGAGGCTCTTGGCCTGCCCATCGACACGGGTCGACGCGGCCACGCCCTCCTGGAGGATGCCGTGGATCAGGAAGTTGAGCGACCAGATGTTGGGGAACTCGTGTCGTTCGATCTCGAGCCCCTGTGTCTCGGGGAGCAGTTCACGGAGGCGATCCGTCGTCAGTTCGGCGGCCAG
>JAOTVU010000028.1 GCA_029863385.1 Acidimicrobiia bacterium | reverse complement strand
TGGACGGGCGTGTTGATCTCGTGGGCGACACCGGCGGCCAACTGGCCAAGGGCCTCGAACTTCGATGCATCGCTCAGTTGGGCCTCGAGTTTCCGCTGGTTGGTCACGTCGGCGGCAATGAGCACGATGCCGATCGATTCCGATCCGGAACCGGTCAGCGGCACCCGACTCACGTCGAGGTGATGCGACTCGCCGGCGGCGTCGATCACGGTCACCGGCTGCTGCAGCTCGCTGACGCCGCTGGCCATCACGTCCTCGCTGCCGGCTTCGATGGCTTCGATGACGGTTTGACCGTCGGGCGCGAGCTCTGCTGTCCCGAGGCCGAGCAGCTCCTCGCTGCTCTCCACCCCGACGAGATCGCAGAACGCGGCGTTGGCCCCCAGGTACCGGTGGTCGCGGCTCTTCCAGGCGACCTGGTACGGGATGTTGGCGAGAATCTTGTCGAACAGCTGGAAGTCGGCGACCAGCTTCTCCTCCATCGACACCCGCTCGGTCACGTCGACGGCCAGTCCGACCATCCCCGCGTAGCCGCCGTCGTCGTCGAACACGGGGATCTTCGACACGGAAACGTGGACCGTGGTTTCGCCGAGATCGATGGCTTTCTCGACGTTCAGGATCGCTGTTCCCGTCGACTTGACGATGTCGTCCTCGGCCTCGAATTGGTCGATCTGGGCCGCCGGCAGGGAGAGATCGCGGTCCGTCAGACCGATGGCGTCGATCGAACTCTCCAATCCGACGCTGCGGGCGAATGCGTCGTTGCAGCCCAGGATCCGGCCGTCGGGGTCCTTCCACCAGACATGGTGCTCCCTCGAATTCAACATGGCGGCCAGCACATGACCGGAAACGTCGATGCGTTCGTCGATGAACGGGACCGCGCCGATCCGGCGATTCGAGATGGTTGCCTGCGGATTGTTCATGAGTGCTCCTGCTCGACTGATCGGCGCATGGGTCGGGTGAATTGAAGAAATCCCGGTTTTGGATCAGCCGGCCGGTCCCGGGCGTCCCCGAACGTTTAAACGCGTCCCGACGACTCCGATAGGAACCACGTACGTCCACAACCACCTCCCCAGATTGAGACCCGTCCGTGCTGAAGATTCTTTTTGTAGACGACGAGCCGAACGTCCTTCAGGCGACGCGGCGGGCGACTCGGGACATGCGTCACGAGTGGGACATCCGGTTCGCCGAGGACGCCGACCGGGCCATGGCGATGCTCGACGAGGAGATGTTCGACGTGGTGGTCACCGACATGCGGATGCCGGGGACCGACGGCGCGGAACTGCTGAGGCTGGTGCGTTCCTGCAGCCCGTCGACGGCCCGCATCGTGCTCTCCGGCTTTGCGGAGGAGGAGGCCGTCTTCCGCTCGACCCGGGTCGCGCACCAGTTTCTCAGCAAGCCGTGTGACGTCGATCTGCTCAAGCGGACGATCGCCGAGATCCGTGCTGCGCAGGAGGCCGTACCGTCGGCAAGGATCCGCGATCTGATCGGGAGCGTGGAACAGCTTCCCGCTCTGGGCGAGGTCTATCAACGACTGACGTCCGCCATCGAGTCGGGGCAGGCCAACAACGAGCAGCTGGCCGCGATCGTCTCGGAGGATGTGGCGCTGACGGCGGAAATCCTCCGTCTGCTGAACTCGGCGTTCTTCGGTCTGAGCCGGCGGGTCGAGTCGGTCGGCCAAGCCGTCGGCTTCCTCGGCGTCGACGTGCTCCGAGCCATCGTGGCCGGTCACGCCGTCTTCAACCAGGGCGGCACGTCGGCGGTCGACGTCGACGCGATCAGCCGCCGGAGCCAGGAGGTTGCGGCTCTGGCTCGCCGAATCCACCGCATCACGACCGGCGCCTCCTCCGCCGAGTTGGCCAACATCTACCTGGCCGGCATGCTCCACGAGGTCGGGGCCCTCGTCATCACCGCCATCGACGGAACGTCACGACTCGACCTCGAGGGTGCCTTCCGGAGCAACGAGGCCACAGTGGATCGTCTCGTCTTCGGTGTTGACCGGTTCGCGGTGAGCTCCTATCTGCTCGGGCTCTGGGCCTTCCCGACCGAGATCGTCCAGGCGGTCGGTACCTTGAGCCGACCACCGGATCGATCCGTGAGTCCGCTGGCGTGGTCGCTCACCCTTGCCCGACACATCGTGGTCAACGGGCACCTTGGCGAGGACATCGTCGACGACGATGCCGAGGTCGAGGCCCTGATCCGTCGCGTCGAGGGCGAGTTGGCGGGCGACGGTGCGCCCACACCGGGCAGCGACGTGGTCGCATCGAGGATCGGCTGACCATGACCCAGCGTGTCCTGTTCGTCGACGACGAGGTGAACGTACTCGACGGCTTCCGGCGGACACTGCGCCGCGAGTACGAGTTCGACACCGCGATCGGTGGACACGAAGGTCTGGACCTGCTGGCCCAGCACACCTACGCCGTCGTCGTGTCCGACATGAGGATGCCGAAGATGAGCGGCGAGGACTTCCTGGCGAAGGCACACCAGGTGCAGCCCGATGCCGTCCAGATGATTCTCAGCGGCCAGGCCAACCTCGACTCGACCGTCGCCGCGGTCAACGGCGGGAACATCTTCCGGTTCCTCATCAAGCCGGTCGAGAAGGCGGCACTGTGTTCGGCGCTCGACAAGGCGCTCGGACAGTACCGCCTGGTCACCGCGGAGCGGGAGCTGCTCGAGAAGACGCTGTCGGGTGCCGTCGAAGCCCTGACCGAGGTGGTCGGGCTGGTGAGCCCGCAGGCCACGAAGCGAACCCGTCACGTCGTCGATGTCGTCGAACAGGTGGCACCGCTCTGCGGACTCGAATCCGATTGGCAGATGCGCCTCACCGCACTGCTGAGCGGCGTCGGCTATGCGGCCGTTCCCGGTCCGATCCTGGAGAAGGCCGAACTCGGTCAGCCGCTCACCGATGCGGAATCGGCCATGCTGGCACGCCATCCGGAGCTGACGGCCAGGCTTCTCGGGCACATCCCCAGGATGGAGGGGGTCTCGTCGATCATCCGGGCTGCAGCAGGCGAAGCCGACACGCCCGACGGTCTCGACAATCACGTCACGTTGCTCTCGTTCGCCAACCGGGTGGCGGAGGGCCTGGTGGGGGGCGATGACATCGACACCGTCCTCGATGAGGTGGCCTCGGAGGGGACCTACGATTCGGACCTCATCCAGGGCGCCCGCGGAATGGCGAAGCTGGACGGGAGCGTCACCGCTCATCTCCCGGTGAAGCAGCTCTTCGTCGGCGCACGACTTCGTGAGGACGTCTTCACGGTCAACGGGGTCATGCTCGCCAGCAGCGGCACCGCCATCGGCGAGTCGCTGCTCGAACGCTTGCACAACTTCGACGCCTCGATCGGGATCGTTGCCCCGATCACGGTCGAATACGTCCCTACCCGTACCGTTGGGCTGCGCGGGCCCTGATGGACCACACGGTGGCTCCGGTCGGAACGTGTCACCCCTTCAGCCCAGCCACCACGCAGGCTCGACATTCCGCCGAACTGTTCAAGACGCGCCGGACGATATCCGATAGGAACCCGTTCTGTCGTTCCCTGCAGATTGAGGACTGCTCGTGCTGAAGATTCTGTTTGTTGACGATGACCAGCGGGTCCTCGAGGCCATCCGGATGGCGACCCGTGACTTGAGTGACGAGTGGGATGTCCGATTTGCGGAAGCCTCGAGCGAGGCCATGGCGTTGCTCGACGAGGAGGTGTTCGACGTCGTCGTCGCCGACATGCGGATGCCTCGAATCGATGGGGACGAACTGCTGGTGCTCGTTCGCGCCTGCAGTCCGTCGTCGGTCCGGATCGCAATCTCGGAGCACCCCGAGGACGAGGCGGTCTTCCGCTCGACCCGGGTCGCCCACCAGTTTCTCGGCAAGCAGTATGACGTCAAGGTTCTCAAGCGCACCATCGCCGAGATACGGGAGGCCCAGAAATCCGTACCGTCGGGCAGGATCCGAGAACTGGTCGGGAGTGTCGAGCACCTGCCCGCGCTCGGCGAGGTCTATCAGCGACTGATGTCGGCCATCGAGTCCGGTCGAGCCGACAATGACCAATTGGCCGAGATCGTCACCGAGGACGTCGCCTTGACGGCTGAGATCCTCCGCCTTCTGAACTCCTCGTTCTTCGGGCTCGGTCGTCGGGTCGAGTCCGTGGCCCAGGCCATCGGTTTCCTCGGGGCCGACGTGCTGCGAGCCATTGTTGCCAGCCACTCGGTCTTCAAGAAACGGCCGGGTTCCACCGTCGATGTCGACGCCATCAGTCGCCGCGGCCAACACGTCGCGGCACTGGCCCGCCGAATCCACGGAATCCGCAACGACGCCTCCTCGGCCGAGCTGGCCAACGTCTATCTGGCCGGGATGCTTCACGAAGTGGGCGCCCTGGTGCTCATCTCCATCGACGGAACGGAACGGCTCGACATCGAGGGCGCCTTCCGAAGCAACGAGGCCACGGTCGATCGGCTCGTGTTCGGTGTCGACCGGTATGCCGTCAGCTCGTACCTGCTCGGGCTGTGGGCGTTCCCGCCCGACATCGTTCAGGCGGTCGGCACACTCGGCCGCCGGCCCGACCGCTCCGTGAGTCCGATGGCCTGGTCGCTGACCCTGGCCCGCCACATCGTGCTGAACGGTCGGCTGACCGAGGGGGTCGACCCCGACGACGTTGCGATGGATGCCCTGGCCCGGTTGGTCGAGACCGAGCTGGCGAGCGATGCCCTTGGAACGCCGGTTGTTGGAGCCGTCGGATCGAGGCTTGGCTGACCGTGTCCGCTCCGGCTCCGCCGTCAACGCCAGGTCTAAAGGACCACACGGGTGAGTCCGATAGGAACATGTCATCGTTGCAGCCCACAGCAAAGCGAGATCGTCGGTGCTGAAGATCCTGTTCGTAGACGACCAGCCGAGTGTTCTCGAGGAGACACAACGCGCCACGCAAGACATGCGCCACCAGTGGGACATGAGCTTCGTGGCCGGTGCGGATGAGGCCATGGACCTGCTCGATCGCGAGGCCTTCGACGTCATCGTGAGCGACATGCGGATGCCGGGGCTCGACGGTGCCGAGTTGTTGTTCCTGGTCCGCAGCTGCAGTCCCTCGACGGCGCGCATCATGCTTTCGGGATGCGAGGAAGACGAGTTGATCTTCCGTTCGACCAGGGTCGCCCACCAGTTCCTCTCCAAACCCTGCGACGTCGATCAGCTGAAGAACGCGATCGCGGAGATCCGGGCCGTCCAGGGAGTTGTCTCCTCGGAGGAGATCAGGGCGCTGATCGGCCGGGTCGACCAGCTTCCCGCACTCGGCGAGGTCTACCAACGTCTCGTGCAAGCGATCGAGGCCGACTCGAGCGCACAGCAACTTGCGGCCATCGTCTGTGAGGACGTTGCGCTCACCGCCGAGATTCTTCGCCTCCTCAACTCGGCTTTCTTCGGTCTCAGTCGGCGTGTCGAGTCGGTGGAGCAGGCCATCGGGCTTCTCGGCACCGATGTGCTGCGCGCCATCGTCGCCGGCTACTCGGTCTTCAGCCAACCGGGCAGGATGGTCGTCGACGCCGACGTCGTCAGCCGCCGTAGCCAGCAGGTGGCGGCGCTGGCCCGCCACACCCATCGTATTCTCACCGACGCGTCGCGATCGGAGTTGGCCGATGTCTACCTCGCCGGCATGCTCCACGAGGTCGGAGCGCTGGTTCTCGGTTCGATCGAGGGCATGGACCCGGTCGACGCCAAAGCGGTGCTCGGCAGCAATGACAACACCGTCGAACGGCTCGCCTTCGGTGTCGATCGGTTCGCCGTGAGCAGCTATCTCCTGGGTCTCTGGGCCTTCTCGTCCGAGGTCATTCAGGCGGTGGCTTCGTTGAGCGGCCGGCTGGAACCGCCGATGACCTCGATGGGCTGGTCGATCGCCGTCGCCCGCCACATAATCGTCAACAATCTGGCCGACGGTCTGGAAGCCGTCGACGCCGAAGCCATCGAGAAGTTGATACGTTCGGTCGACGAACAGTTGGTCGCCTTGGCCCCGCCCACGCCGCTCACCGAGCCCCAGGATGGCGTTCGGAGCGCACTGATCTAAACGCCGATCCACCCCGCCCGCCGACCGGCGGTTTCCACGCCGCCGCATCGTTGCGATATCGAGAACCACTGACGGCTTCTGCGCAATAGAGTTGGGGCCGTGGCAAACGACAAACTCGAATCATCGGCAACCCCGGATGACACCCCGCCGTCGACGGTCCGGGTCGGGCTCCTCGGATGTGGCCACGTCGGTGCCGCACTGGTCGGGTTGATCGACCAGCGGAATGACGCAATCGAGCGTGCGTCGGGAGTCCGATTCGAGATCGCTGGTATAGCCGTCCGCAACCCGAGCCGGCAACGTGACCTCGCAGTGAATCCCGACCTCTTCACCACCGACGCCGCCGAGGTGGTCGGTGATCCCTCGGTCGACGTCGTCGTCGAGGTCATCGGCGGGATCGAGCCGGCTCGCAGCCTGATCGTCGATGCGCTCAAGGCCGGCAAGCCGGTCGTGACCGCCAACAAGGAACTGCTGGCCAACGTCGGCAGCGAACTCTACGCACTGGCCGCCGCCAACGAGGTCGACCTGTTGTTCGAGGCGGCTGCGGCGGGGGCCATCCCGATCGTTCGACCTCTTCGGGAGTCTCTCCTCGGTGAGGACGTGCGGCGGGTCATCGGGATCGTCAACGGCACCACCAACTACATCCTGAGCCGAATGGCCGAAGATGGTGCCGACTACCACGACGCTCTGGCCGAGGCCCAACAGCGCGGATTCGCCGAGCGCGATCCCACCGCCGATGTCGAGGGCTACGACGCCGGGGCAAAGGCGGCGATCATGGCCTCGCTCGCGTTCGGGGTCAACGTCGTGGCGGGTGACGTCTATCACGAGGGCATCTCGGCCATCACCCAGGAGGACATCGTGTTCGCCCGCCACTTCGGGTACACGATCAAGCTGCTCGCCATTGCCGAGCGATTCGACGGCCCCGTCGAGGGGGTCGCCGACGGACAGGGCGGCGACCGGGAGGCCGGAGCGACAGGCGAAATCGGCGTCACCGTCTACCCGGCGATGGTCCCCAACACCCATCCGCTCGCCTCGGTTCGCGGCAGCTTCAACGCCGTGTTCGTCGAGTGCGCCGCCGCCGGCGATCTCATGTTCTACGGCCGTGGAGCCGGCGGTGCGCCGACGGCGAGCGCGGTGCTCGGCGATCTGATCGACGCATCGGCCAACCTCCGGAAGCGTACGTTTCGGCCCGTGCCGTCCGGCCACCGCTCCCGGATCCGATCCGTCGACCTGCTCAAGAGCGCCTACTACATCAACCTCGAAACCGTCGATGCTCCCGGTGTGTTGGCGGAGGTCGCCAACGCGTTCGGCCGCAACCAGGTGTCGATCCGATCGATGGAGCAGCACGGGATGGCCGATCAGGCCCGGATCGCGTTCATCACCCACACCGCCTATGAGCGCGATGTCCAGCAGACGCTGCGTGACCTCCGCGCCCTCGATGTCGTCAAAGACATAGGGAGCGTGCTGCGGGTCATCGGATCATGATTCGGTACCGGTCGACCCGCGCCACCGCTTCGGGCGGGGAAACCGACCTCGGCTTCGGCGAGGTGCTCCTCGCCGGCCTGGCCCCCGACGGCGGCCTGTATTGCCCGGTTGACATCCCGGCGCTGTCCGATCTTGCGCCGGTCACGGCCGGCACGCCCTATGCCGAGGCCGCGACCACGATCATCGCCCCGTACGTGGCCGGAACGTTCGACGAGGCCGAGCTCGGTGAGATGGTCACCGCAGCCTACGCCGGATTCCGCGACCCCGATATCTGTCCCATCCACCGTCTCGAACCGGACCAGTATCTGCTCGATCTCACCCGCGGTCCGACGCTGGCGTTCAAGGACATGGCCCTCCAGTTGGTGGCCCGCATGCTCGACGCCGAGCTCGAACGGCGGGGCGAGCACGTGACCGTGATCGGCGCCACGTCCGGCGACACCGGATCGGCCGCCATCGAGGCGCTGGCCGGACGGGCCAACATCAGGGTGGTCATTCTCCACCCGCTGGGCCGTGTTTCGGAGGTGCAGCGCCGTCAGATGACCACGGTTGACGCCGCCAACATCTCCAATCTGGCGGTGCGGGGCACGTTCGACGATTGCCAGGATCTGGTCAAGGCGGCATTCGCCGACACCGTGCTGCGCAGTGAGCTCAAGCTGGCCGCCGTCAACTCCATCAATTGGGCGAGGGTCGTCAGCCAGATCCCCTACTACGTCGTTGCGGCGCGCCGGGTCAGCCCCGACGGGGGGCCGGTTTCGTTCGCGGTTCCCACCGGCAACTTCGGCAACGTCCTGGCCGGCTGGTACGGCAAACGGATGGGTCTGGCCGTCGATCGTTTCGTTGTGGCGTCGAACCGCAACGACGTTCTGACCCGGTTCTTCGAGACCGGTCGGTTGATCATCGAGTCGGTCGAACCTTCGCTCAGTCCGAGCATGGACATCCAGGTCTCGTCGAATTTCGAACGGTTGCTCTGGGAGGCCGGGGGACGGGTGGGGGAGGCCATCACGGAACTGATCACGGCCCTGCGAACCAGTGGGCGGGTCGAGGTTCCTGCGTCGTGGTGCCAGGTGATCGCCTCGGATTTCGACGGTTTGCGCCTCGACGACGAGGGCACGCTGGCCGTGATCGCCGACGTTCTACGCACGACGGAACGGCTCGTCGATCCGCACACCGCGGTCGGCATCCATGCCGCCCGCAAACTCGGCAAGCACGGTGTTCCCATGGTCACGCTGGCCACCGCCGATCCTGCCAAGTTCCCCGACGCGGTCGAGTCGGCCACTGGTCGCCGCCCCGAGCTGCCACCTCATCTGGCCGAACTGTTCGATCGGACCGAACACTACGACGTGATCGACAATTCGAGCGATTCGCTGGCGGCAGCGCTCCGCGGGGAGCGGTAGCGTCGCGCCCTTGGTGTGGCCGTTGCATCGACGAATCTGGGGATCCATCCGCAAACTCGGTGGTCGTGGTGGTAGCCTGACATCCTGAGGTCTGGTGGCGGCACCTGTCTCGTCCGTCCGGAGCCGGTCCGGCTCGTCTGGACGATGTACGCCGACTTCCGCCGCAGTTGTTGCCCGATCGGCTCAATTGGTGTGGCCTCGGCGTCAATGAACTTGATGTCAATGGATTGATACTGCCAATGGACTGAAAACGTGTCTGTCATCACTGTCCGTCACCGGTGGCCGCTTCGATATGTGTCACGAGCCGCCCGAGGACAGTTGCCCTGCAACACGATTTCAGTACTCCTACGTTCGAAAGCTGTGAAGTAGCTGTGAGGAGCATGCAACCGTGAGCGACCAACTGGTTGAGGAGCGCCAAGGCCTGGAAAAGAAGGACAAGGCGGAGTTACAGGCCATCGTCTCCGCACTGGGAGGAACTTCGACTGCTCGGATGCGCAAGTCGGAACTGGTAGACCAGATTCTCGAACTTTCCGGCGCCACGGCCCGGGCCGCAGGCGCCGATGATGCCTCCGACGCCGATGATGCCTCCGGCACCGACGATGCTTCCGGCGACCGGGGCGGTGAGAAAGGCGACACCACGGCCGAGTCGAGCGGTCCCTCGGACGACTCGTCGTCGAACAGATCGAACGGGACGCCGGAAACTGTTACGAAGGAGACGGACTCGAAGTCCGACTCCGGCCGTTCCGGGGGCCGCGACGGCTTGTCGGGTCGCAGCAACGACGGCGGTGGGAACGACGGCAGCCGGAGTGGCGGCTCCCGCGACTCGAAGTTGGCGGCCGACCATCCGACCGGGCCCGACGGTGAGCCGTTGGCCGACTGGGAGATTCAAGTGCTGGAAGAGACCGGTGGCGACCAGAGGAGTGGTGGACGCTCCCGGGGAGGTCGCAACAACAAGAGCCAGCCGAGGACCCGCGAGCGAAACGCCAACAACCAGAATCAGAACAAGTCCGATTCGAACGCCAACGCCAACGCCAACGCCAACGCCAACGCCAACGCCAACGCCAACGCCAACGCCAACGCCAACACCGCGAGGCCCGATGATGACGAAGACGGCGAGGAGGGCAACCGGCGTTCCCGCCGCGGCCGAGGCAGGGGCCGGGGTCGCGATCGCACCGATGTCGGCAACGACGGGGTTTCCAACACACCGGTCGAGGTGCAGGGTTATCTCGACCTCCGCGACGAGGGCTACGCCTTCCTCCGGGTCAACGGTCTGCTACCCAGCCGCGACGACGCCTACGTGTCGGTCAAGCAGGTTCGCCAGTACCGGTTGCGCAAGGGTGACCACATTGTGGGTCAGGCCCGGCCGGCCAACCGCAACGAGAAGAACCCGGCCCTGCACGAGATCATCTCGATCAACGGCATTCCGGCCGACGAGCAGCAGTCCCGTCCCCGTTTCGACGACCTGACACCGCTGTTCCCCGACGAACGCCTCGTTCTCGAAATGCGGGACGAGCCGCTGAACATGACGACCCGCATCATCGACCTGCTCGCTCCAATCGGCAAAGGTCAGCGGGGCCTGATCGTGTCTCCGCCCAAGGCCGGGAAGACGTCGATCATGAAGAACATCGCCCGGGCCATCGAGACCAACAATCCCGAGGTCGAGCTGATCGTCCTCCTGGTCGACGAGCGACCCGAGGAGGTGACCGATATGGAGCGGTCGCTGACCAACGGCGAGGTCGTGTCGTCGACGTTCGACCGCCCGCCGGAGGAACACACCGCCATCGCCGAGTTGACGCTCGAGCGGGCCAAACGCATGGCCGAGATCGGAACCGACGTCGTGCTGATCATCGACGGCATCACCCGTCTGGCCCGGGCGTACAACATGGCCGGGCCCCAGAGCGGCAAGGCGCTCTCCGGCGGTATCGACGCCGCTGCGCTGTATCCGCCCAAGCGGTTCCTCGGCGCGGCCCGGAACTTCGAGGAGGGCGGCTCGCTCACCATCCTGGCCACGGCACTGGTCGAGACCGGTTCGAGGATGGATGAGGTCATCTTCGAGGAGTGCAAAGGCACCGGCAACTCCGAGATCCGGTTGAACCGCCGACTGGCCGAGAAACGGATCTTCCCCGCGCTAGACATCGACGGATCGTCGACCCGCAACGAGGAACTGCTCCGACCCAAGAAGGAGGTGGAGGCCTCGTGGCAGCTTCGACGCATCATCCACGCCATGGGCGCCGAAGGTGACGACAGCAGCGCCGCCGGCATCGAGATGCTCATCGAACGCCTCGGCACGTTCAAGACCAACGCCGACTTCCTGGCCGAAATCGCCAAGGCCAGGGCGGTTTAGGTGCAACTTCACGGCAAACTGAACAGTTCTGCAACAGGCCCGATAACCGACACACGGAAACCCTGAAACCCCGAAACGTGAGACAATGAAGCCCGACATTCACCCCAACTACCGGCCCGTGGTGTTCATGGACGCCTCCGCCGAGTTCTCCTTCCTGACTCGCTCCACCGTCGAAACCGACGAGACCATCGAGTGGTCCGACGGCAACACCTATCCGCTGGCCAAGGTCGACATCTCCTCGGCCAGTCACCCGTTCTTCACCGGTCAGATGAAGATCGTCGACACCGCCGGTCGCGTCGAACGTTTCGAGCGTCGGTACGGTCGTCGGAAGAAGACCGACGGCGAGTAGCGGCCGTTCGGCCCCGCCCTCCGTGTCGGAATCGCGGCCCGATTCGGCGCCCTGCTCGTCAGCCCATCCACCGTGGCGATGAACGACGCCCGACTGGCGGCCCTCAACTCGGCCAAGCTGAACGCCCTCGTGACGGCAGTCGCGGGCACGTCCTGCGACCACGTCGTCCAGCCCGGTCTGTCACTGAGCTGCGGGATCGTCGGCGACCGTCTCTTCGCCCTCGCCGACCGGCTCGGTGACCTCGGCCCGATCCTGGCCTGGGCCCAGACCAAAGGCGGTGGCCGACTCACCGTCTTCGCCGACACCGCCAACGAGCTCGCCGGTCATCTGGCCCGCCGGGCCTCGCTCCTCTCGGCGGACGTCACCGTGATGGGCATCATCGGTGCCGAAGCCGTTCCGGCCGAGCCGGGTCGCCTCCCGGAACCGCCTGATCTCGGTGAGGACCTCTGGCGGGCGGCCGCCGTCATGGCCGATGCCGGGGCCCGAGTGGTCGACGACCACGGCCACCTGACAGGCGAAGTACTTGGTCTGGAGGTGGCCAGAGTCGAACCGGCCGGCTCGGAAGGCGAGGAGATCTCCGTGCGGGTCGGGGTCGGACGAGCCGACAGGGAGCTGCAGGGATTCGTCCTCGGCCATCTCGACGACATCGAGCGCCTCCACCGATCCGTCGCCCTGGTTGTGTCGCAGCGCCGCTCAGGCGTCGCCCTGCATCCCCTCAATCGACTGGCGCGTCCACGCTGGCTCCGCTCGATCCTGCTCGACGATCCGGCGGCCATCGACCTCGTCGACCTGGATCCCCTGCCACCGCTGTGGCCCGACGGCGGGTTGTACACCGAACCGTCGGCCGCCTTCTCACCCAGCGATCGAGCCACCGTGGTCTGCTCGGCCGGCCTCGACTTCGATCTGCTGCCTCAGGCCGTCGACTACCGGCATCGAATCGATCCGTCGTCATCGTTGACGCTCGTGGTTCCTCACCGCGATCGTGAACTGGTTGAGCGTCGGGTGGCCGGTGCCGCTCCCGGCCTCTCCGTTCGATCGGTCGACACGCCCTGGGGCTGACCGGTCCGCCAGCCCCCAGGCGGTAGCCTCAGAGACATGCTCGAACGACTCAGTGCGCTCACCGATGAATACCGTGAGCTCGAGGCCAGAATGGCCGATCCCGAGCTGGTCGCCGACAACAAGCGGTTTGTGGAGATGTCACGGCGGTACGCCGCCCTGGGTGAGATCGTCACCCTCACCGCCGAACTCCGGGAGCGTTACGACGACGTCGAGGCCGCCAACCAGATGCTGGCCGAAGCCGACGCCGCCGACCGCGACGAAATCCGCCAGATGGCCGGCGCCGCCGAGGCCGACATCGAGCGGCTCGAAGCCGAGCTGAAGGTGCTGCTCCTCCCGAAGGACCCAAACGACGGTCGCAACGTGATCGTGGAGATACGGGGGGCCGAGGGCGGCGAGGAGGCCAACCTGTTCGCCCGCGACCTCTACGAGATGTACAAGGCGTTCGCCCAGAATTGCGGTTGGGGATTCGAGCTCATGAACTCCAGCACGTCCGACCTCGGTGGCTTCGACGAGGTCACCTTCATGGTGAAGGGCAACGACGCCTGGACCCGAATGAAGTTCGAAGCCGGACCACACCGGGTCCAGCGGGTACCGGTCACCGAGTCCCAGGGTCGGGTTCACACGTCGTCGGCCACCGTGACCGTGCTGCCCGAGGCCGACGAGGTCGACATCGACATCGACATGAACGACCTCCGCTTCGACACCTACCGGTCGTCGGGGGCCGGCGGTCAGCACGTCAACACCACCGACTCGGCCGTCCGGGTCACTCATCTGCCGACAGGTGAGGTCGTGTCGATGCAGGACGAGAAGTCACAGTTGCAGAACCGGGAGCGCGCCCTGAAGGTGCTGCGATCACGCCTGCTGCAGAAAGAGCTCGACCGCCAGCGGGAGGAGGCGTCGGCCACCCGTCGCGACCAGACCGGCGGCGGGGGCCGCTCCGAGAAGATCCGGACCTACAACTTCAAGGAGAACCGGGTCACCGACCACCGGATCGGCCTCACGATCCACAAGCTCGATCGAATTCTCGCCGGTGACCTGACCGAGATCAGCGATGCGCTCGTCCAGCATGAACGGGCCCGGCAGCTGTCCGAGGACGCCGTCGCCACGGCGTAGTCGGGCGAAGGGAGTCGAGCGTCTCCGATGGTCACCTGGCGCCAGTTGACAGCCGAAGCGACCGAGCAGTTGGCGCGGGCCGACGTTCCCGACCCCGAACTCAGCGCCCGCCATATCGGCCAGCGAGCCACCGGAACCGATGGCGCCGAGTGGATCGAGCTACTCGACCAGCACGCCACACAACGACACGTCGCGGCGTTCGACGCCATGGTCGCCCGACGTCAGGCCGGCGAGCCGCTGCAGTATGTCATCGGCCGTTGGGGCTTCCGCCATCTCGATCTGTTCATCGACCGTCGGGTGTTGATTCCCCGGCCGGAAACCGAGATCGTTGCCGGCCAGGCGATCTCCGAGGTCCGCCGACTGACCGCCGCCGCGCCGAGAGTCACCGTCGTCGATCTGGGAACCGGATCGGGCGCGATCGGGCTGTCGATTGCGATGGAGACCGACGCCTCCGACGTGTGGCTGACCGACCGGTCGGCCGATGCGGCCGCCGTGGCCAGGGCCAACATCGTCGGGATCGGCCGGGCCGGATCGCGGGTCCGGGTGGCCGAAGGCGACTGGTTTGACGCGCTCCCGCCGTGGCTGCGCGGGGAGGTCGGGGTCATCGTCTCCAACCCCCCGTACGTGGCCGAAGGTGACGAGGTGGACCCCCAGGTCGCCTGGGAGCCCCGGGGTGCGCTGTTCGCGCCCGACACGACGTCGTTCCACTCGATCCCGGCCACCGGTCATCTCGAGCATCTGATCGCCGTCGGGCCCGAGTGGCTGGTCGACGAAGGGGCGCTCGTCCTGGAAATGGCCCCCGACCAGATCGACGCCATGGCCGAGTGGGCGGGGGCACGCTTCGCCGCCATACAAAAAATCAAGGACCTAACCGGTCGGGGGCGCGCTATTGTCGCCCGATTCCCCCTACGCTCCTAGGTCGTGGTCTCGTCTCGGCCCGGGGCCGCCGGATGAATGAGCAGCCCCACGGAAGGTTCGACGGCCATGAGAATTGCGGTTGGGTCCGATCATGCCGGATTCGAGCTGAAGCAGCAGCTGGCCGAGCACATCGAGGCGTCCGGCCACAAGGTCGTCGACCTGGGCACCCACGATTCGGTGTCGGTCGACTACCCCGATTACGGCTCGGCCGTGGGTCGGGCGGTCGTCGGGGGCGAGGTCGACCTCGGCGTGGCCGTGTGCGGCAGCGGGATCGGGATCTGTATCGCCGCCAACAAGGTGCGCGGTGTGCGCGCCGCCACCGTCCACGACGTAACCTCTGCTCGGCTGAGCCGTGAACACAACAACGCCAACGTGATGTGTGTCGGCCAGCGGTTCATCGGGCCCCAGGTGGCCCTCGACGCGGTCGACGCGTTTCTCGCCGCTGACTTCGCCGGTGGCCGTCACAGCCGTCGGGTCGACAAGATTTCCCACCTAGAACAGGAACAGGAGTAGTGCCCTCATGCCTTGGCCGATTCTGAACGACTCCGAAACGGAGCGGCTGACCCGGGCCGAAGTCGAACGCCAGAACACAGCGCTCCAGCTGATCGCGTCCGAGAACTTCGCATCCCCGGCCGTGATGGCCGCCACCGGTTCGGTCTTCACCAACAAGTACTCCGAGGGCTATCCCGGCCGCCGCTACTACGGCGGTAATCAGATCGTCGACCAGGTCGAGGATCTGGCCCGACAGCGCGTCTGCGCGCTCTTCGGCGCCGACCACGCCAACGTGCAGCCGCACTCCGGAGCCAACGCCAACATGGCCGTCTACCAGGCGCTCCTCGATCCCGGCGACACCGTCCTCGGTCTCAGCCTCGATCACGGCGGACACCTGACCCACGGCTCACCGGTCAACGCCTCCGGCATGATGTACAACTTCATCGGCTATCGGGTCGGTGACTCCGACGAGCGACTTCAGATGGACGAGATTGCCGATCTCGCCGCCGAACACCGCCCCAAGTTGATCGTCGCCGGTGCCACGGCGTACCCCCGGATCATCGAACCTGAACCGTTCCGCAAGATCGCCGACGAGGTCGGTGCACTGCTGCTGTTCGACGCGGCACACATCGCCGGCCTGATCGCCGGCGGTTTGCACCCGAACCCGGTTCCCTACTCCGATGTCGTCACCTTCACCACCCACAAGACGATGCGTGGCCCGCGCGGCGGCTGCATCCTGTGCACCGACGACTTGGCCGCCGCCATCGACAAGGCGGTGTTTCCCGGCCAGCAGGGCGGCCCCCAGGAGCACGCCATCGCCGCCAAGGCGGTTGCCTTCGCCGAAGCGGCCACCGACGAATTCCGGACCTACGCGGCTCAGGTCGTGAGCAACGCCGCCGCCCTGGCCGAGAGCCTCGCCGCGGAGGGCTTCCGCCTCGTTTCGGGCGGCACCGACAATCATCTCCTGCTCGTGGATCTACGGCCCTTCGACGAAGATCTGAGCGGCAAGGAGGCCCAGACGGTTCTCGACGAAGCCGGCATCACCCTCAACCGAAACTCGATCCCCGACGACCCCCGGTCGCCGTTCGTCACCTCCGGCATCCGCATCGGAACGCCGGCCGTGACGACCCAGGGTATGAAGGAGCCGGAGATGGCCGAGATCGGCCGTCTGATCGCCGCCACGCTGCGGAACCGAACCGACGAGGCCGCGATCAAGGGGATCCGCAACGAGGTGCGTCAGCTCTGCACCCCGTTGGCCCCGTACCCCGATCTCGTCTGACCCACCCCACTCATCTGTGCGCCCCGCGCCCGGCTATCCGGGCGCGGACCGCACGGAAGCCCCCGTGGTGACGGTGGCCCCCGTTTGTGTGCGCCGTCGACCCGGGAACTCGGGCGTGGGCCGCACACAATGGAGGGTTCGAGGGTGTAGCGTTGGTCGGGACACATGCGCCCGGTTCTCTCGTCCTACCTGGTCGTCGCCGCCGTAACCGCCGGAGTGACCCTGGCCCTGGTCCCCCTCTCCCGTTTCGTCGCTCATGCGACAGGCTTGTTGATCGAACCCGACGCCCGGCGCCTCCACGAACGCCCGACTCCGATCCTCGGCGGTACCGCCATGTATCTGGGGTTCGTCGCCGGGTTCGTCGTCGCCTGGTATTCGGGTTGGTTCACCCCGCTGTTCCAGGGGTCGAGTGAACCGTTCGCGGTCGTGGCCAGCGCTACGGTGGCCTGCCTGATCGGGCTGATCGATGACGTTCGGGACATCTCGGCCCCGGCCAAGACCGCCGGCTTGAGCCTGGCCGCCTTCCTGCTCGGGCTGGGCGGCGTCAGCATCATCTGGTTCCGCGTTCCGTTTCTGGACGTCTTCGTCATGCCCTACGACCTGGCGCTCCTGGTCTCGGTCGTCTGGGTTCTCGGTATGGCCAACGCGGTCAACTTCATCGACGGGCTCGACGGCCTCGCCGGAGGCATCGTCGCCATCGGCGCCGGGGCCTTCCTGCTCTACGCGGTCCGTCTCGGCGATGCAGAGTTGCTGTTCCCCGGCAACATCGGTCCGCTGGTGGCCGCACTCACCCTCGGCATGTGCGTCGGGTTCCTGCCCTGGAACGTGTATCCGGCCCAGATCTTCATGGGCGACAGCGGGAGCCTGCTGCTGGGGACTCTGATGGCGGCCTCGACGATGGCGGTCGGGGGCCGGACCCCCGATCCGTTCAGTGGTCAGACCTTCTTCTTCTACGCACCGCTGGCCATTCCGCTCTTGATCCTCGGGGTGCCGGTCCTCGACACGGCGTTCGCCATCATCCGCCGGGCGACCCAGCGGCAGGGGCTGGCCACGGCCGACAAGGACCATCTCCATCACCGCCTCGTTCGACTCGGTCACGGTCACCGGCGAAGCGTTGGTATTCTTTGGGCCTGGACGGCCCTGCTGTCGGCCTTCGTGCTGTATCCGACGTACAACGAAGGTCAGGGTGACGGCGTCGTACCCTTCGGGGTGGCTGCGCTGGGCTTGTTGCTCTACACCTGGTTCCACCCGGGGGTTCGGGCGAGGGGGATGGACCGGGGGAGCGAGCGGGTCGGACCGCCCTCGAGCGCCCCGATCAGACCCGAATCCTCAATCGAGCCTGCTGTACACCTCTCCTACGAAACGGCGCAATCCGTCGAGCAGCTACCCAAGAGTTCGAATCGCGATCGTCGGCTGAAGGTGGTGGACGGGGCCAGGGACGCCGTCGGCCGCTGATCACGCGCGATTTCCGCACAAGCCCGATTTTCGAGGTAGGTGACCCCATGACGCCTCCCTCCTTGGACTACGATCCCGCCGCTCCGGTGTTGGTTTGGAGCCCGCCGCTCTCTATCGTTTCGATCGACGCCGGTTCCGAGCGGAGTGTCGAGCCCGTGGGATAAGGACGAACGAACATGGACGCCAATCATCGTCGATGGAACGAGGATTATCACCAGAGCAGCGGTGGTTACGAGCTGGCGTTCTCCGGGGTGATCTTCTCCTTGATCGGGCTGTGGCTCGATCGGCGTCTCGGAACGCTGCCCTGGTTGACGATCGGGTTGGCCGTTGCCGGGTTCGCCGGTGCCGTGGTCAATATCTACTATCGCTACCAGCGAGACATCGCGCGGGATGAGGAAGCGGCCCGCATTCGTAGGGCCGGCTCGTGACGATCGACGTCGATCGGTCCGACGATCAGGCGATCTCGATCGGCGCTCCCGCCGACGGCGCGCCGGCCGCGGAGGTTGCCCGGGACATGGCTCGTCGTGGTCTTCTGGTCATGCCGATCGTGTTTGCCGCGGTCGCGGTGATCGGTGGGCTGTCCGCTGCGACCTCCGTGGCCTATGCCATGGCGATCGTCCTGGTCAATTTTCTTCTGTCCGCATATTTGTTGCGCTGGGCCGCTCGTATCTCGCTCGGTCTGGTAGCCTCAGTGGCGCTCGGCGGATACGTCATGCGACTGGCTCTGATCTTCATGGCCGTGTGGATCGTAAGGGATGCCCCTTGGATCCGGATGATTCCGCTCGGCATTGCTATTATCGCTACGCACCTCGGGTTGCTGGTATGGGAACTGCGGCACGTTTCGGCGTCGTTTGCACACCCGGGCCTGAAGCCCACGTCCAAATCCAAGAACGATCGGGGAGCGTCCTCGGTGGAAAGGGGATCTTGGGCGAGGCGACAACCCTGGATGCGAGGCACCGACAGCCGGCCGGCTGTCGGCTACAACCCGGAACGTATACAGAAGCACCGTCGGAACTCCGGTTCCGACACCACCTCGGATCGGGCGGCCCGATAGGGCGACCCGGAACGGGACGGACGACACAGACCTGCAACGCAGACGCGACAACACATTGGCACGCTGTCCGAAGGAGCCCCGTTAGTGTTCGGATTCGAATATCCCTCGATACAAGACCTGGTGGTTTGGCCGAACTACTTCGGCGGCGACTCGATCTGGGCGCTCAACAAGATCGGTCTCATCTCGCTTCTGGCCATGGGCATCCCCGCAGCGATGTTCCTGCTGTCGAAGAAGGAGATGGTTCCCCGTGGCCTGCAGAACGTGGTCGAGGGGTCGGTCGAGTTCGTCGAGGACCAGATCATCATGCCGGCCATCGGCCCCGAGGGTCTGCGCTATCTTCCGCTACTGCTCAGCATCTTCCTGTTCGTGTTCTTCGGCAACATCTTCGAGGTGATCCCGACCTTCCAGATGCCGGCCAACGCCCGTATGGCCAATCCGATGTTCCTCGGTTTGCTGGTTCTCGTCGTCTTCACCTATCTCGGATTCAAGAACAACGGTCTCGGCTACCTCAAAGAGATCATCTGGCCGTCCTACGTTCCGGTGGGGCTCCGTTGGCTGGTCGGGTTCATCGAGTTCTTCTCGATCTTCCTCATCCGCCCGTTCAGCCTCGCCGTCCGGCTCTTCGCCAACATGTTGGCCGGCCACATCCTGCTCGTGACGTTCGGGGCGCTCACCATCGCCGTGTTCACCACGTCGCTGCTCGTCGTTCTCACGCCGCTGACCTTCGGGATGCTGGTCATCCTCACCGCCTTCGAGATCTTCGTCTCGTTCCTGCAGGCTTTCGTGTTCGCCATCCTCACCGCCGTCTACATCGACAGCTCACTCCACGCCCACTAGGCGGATCCGGCGCGGCGGCTCGCCGCAGTAACAACCGAACCAATTCAGATTCTCAGGCAATAACCGACAAACCGATCCCACCCCGGTGGGAGACCCCACCTCATCTCGGGGTGGTCAACCAACACAGGAGAGAAACCTCAGATGAGCGTCCTCGCAACCATTGGCATGCAAGCTGTTGAGGTGGCCCAGGAAGCCTTCACCGCGGCCGAAGAACGGAACATCGCCGGCGCGTCCGGTGCCGGTATGGCCTACGGCTTGGCCGCCATCGGCCCGGGTATCGGAATCGGCTACCTGGTTGGTCAGGCCGTGCAGGCCATGGCCCGTCAGCCCGAATCGGCCGGCGCTGTCCGGACCAACATGTTCCTCGGCATCGCCTTCACCGAGGCGCTGGCCCTGATCGGGTTCGTGGTCTTCATTCTGCTCAAGTTCGCCTGAGGGACGCCGCATGCTCTTCGCACTACTGTTTGCAGAGGCCGCGGAAGGCGAGGAAGAGGCGATCAACCCGGTCATCCCGGAGTTGAACGAGATGTTCTGGGGGATCATCGCCTTTGCCGCCCTGTACGTGCTCGTGACCTACGTGTTGCTTCCCCCGATCCAGCGGATTCGCAACGATCGGGCGGCCACGATCCGGGCTGATATCGACGCCGCCGACGCGGCCAGGGCCCGGGCGGTCTCGGCCCGCGCCGAGATGGCCGACCAGCTGGCCGGCGTGAGGGCCGAGGCGGCCGCGATCATCGACGCCGCCCGTGCCGAGGCCGAGGCCGAGCGTGAACGATTGGTCGCTCGGGCGGAGCGGGAGGTCAACGCCATGCGGGAGATCGCTGCCAACGAGATCTCGCTCGAACGGGAAGAGGCGTTGGCTTCGCTGCGGCCGCAGGTCGCCGAGTTGGCTGTCACCGCCGCATCCCGGGTCACCGGTCGTTCTATCGACGGTGGATCGGCCCAGTCCGTTGTCGATCGATACCTGACGAATCCCAACTGAGGATCCATCCTATGAGCTTCATCAATCTTCTCGCCGCTGAAGGCAACGGTTACCACTTCGCCCACGACATCAAAGAGGTGTACTGGGGGAGCGCGGCGTTCTTCATCGTCGTCGGCCTCGTCTGGTGGAAGGCTGCGCCGGCCATCCGGAAGGGGCTGGCCTCCCGAACCGAGCGAATCGAGGCCGAACTGGCCGAGGCTCGTTCCCGCCGCGAGGCGGCCGAAGCGGCGCTCAACGCCAGCACCTCCGAGCTGCCCGATCTCAGCGCCGAGGAGACCCGGATCCGGGCCGAGGCCGAGGAGACGGCGGCCCGGCTCAAGGCCGACCTCATCGCCAAGGCCGAAGCTGAGGCCGAGGGCGTACGGGAGCGGGGGAAAGCCGACGTGGCCAATCGCAAACGCCAGGCCCGGGCCGACGTTCAGGCGGAGATCGCCGATGCCGCCCGCAGGGCGGCCGAGGACATGGTGCGCTCCGATCTCGACGCCGATGCCCAGGCGGATTTGATCGACGCCTACATCAATCAAGTGAGGCAGATGCAATGAGCAGCGATCGAGTAGACGGATACGGCCAGGCCCTTTTGTCGGTGGCCAGGGCGGAGGGCAATGTCGATGGGATCCGGTCACAGCTGACCGATGTGGCCCGCGCCGTCGCCGGCAATGACGAACTGATGGCGTCGCTGACCAACAACCTCCTCCCGGCGGCAACCCGGGTTCAGATCGTCGACGACATCCTCGCTGGTAAGGCGTCCGATGTGGTTTGCGGCCTCGTCGGCATGATCGTCTCCGCCGGTCGTGGCAGCGAGCTGAGCGAGATCGTCGATTCGTTTGTCAACGCCGCCGCAGCGGCCTCCGGCAAGCGGGTGGCAACAGTGCGCAGCGCCGTCGCCCTGTCCGACGATCAGAAGGCCCGCCTCGCCCATGCTCTGAGCGCATCGGCCGGCGGCCCGGTCGAGCTCGAGAACATCGTCGACCCCGCGGTTGTTGGCGGCGCCGTCACCACCATCGGCGACACCGTCATCGACGGCTCCCTCCGTACCCGTCTGAATCAAATGCGGGAAGCCCTCTAGGGCCCGTTCCAGTCCCCACGTAGTACCCGGCACAGCACCTGCCTGAGAAGAGAGAACACATGGCACTGTCCTTTGATCCAAACGACATCACCAGCGCCCTCCGCAAGAACCTCGAGGGTTTCGACACCGACGTCCGAAGTGTCACCGTCGGTCGGGTGGCCGAGGTCGGCGACGGAATCGCCCGTGTGAGCGGTCTACCGAACGCGGCGGTCAACGAGATGCTTCGGTTCTCCGACGGCACGATCGGCCTTGCGCTGAACCTCGACGAGGACACGATAGGTGCCGTGGTCCTCGGCAACGTGGATCAGATCCAGGAGGGCCAGTCGGTCGAGGCCACCGGCGACATCCTCTCCGTGCCCGTCGGCGACGGCGTCGTCGGCCGTGTCGTCAACATGCTGGGTGAGCCGCTCGACGGCAAGGGTCCGCTCGTTGGTGTCAAGGAGCGCCGGATGGAGATCCAGGCGCCGGGTATCATCGGCCGCCAGCCGGTCCACGAGCCGCTGCAGACGGGCATCAAGGCCGTCGATTCGCTGATCCCGATCGGCCGGGGCCAGCGGGAGCTGATCATCGGCGACCGCAAGACCGGCAAGACCACGATTGCGGTCGACACCATCCTGAACCAGAAGGGTCTCGGGGTGAAGTGCATCTACGTCTCGGTCGGCCAGAAGGCCTCGACCGTGGCCCAGACCGTGGCGCTGCTCGACGAGTACGGCGCCATGGACTACACCGTCGTCGTCGCCGCTCCCGCCGGCGACCCCGCGCCGTTCAAGTTCCTCGCCCCCTACGCCGGGTGCGCCATGGGCCAGGAGTGGATGGAGAACGGCGAACACGCCCTCATCGTCTACGACGACCTGTCGAAACAGGCCGAGGCCTACCGCCAGGTATCGCTGCTGCTGCGTCGCCCGCCGGGCCGCGAGGCCTATCCCGGTGACGTCTTCTACCTCCACAGCCGGCTGCTGGAACGGGCGGCCAAGCTCTCCGACGATCTTGGTGCCGGCTCACTGACCGCCCTCCCAGTCATCGAGACCAAGGCCGGTGACGTCTCGGCCTACATCCCGACGAACGTGATCTCGATCACCGACGGCCAGATCTTCCTCCAGGACGACATGTTCAAGTCCGGCATCCGCCCCGCGGTCGATGTCGGTATCTCGGTGTCCCGGGTCGGTTCGGCTGCTCAGATCAAAGCGATGAAGGCGGCCGTCGGTACGTTGAAGTCCGATCTTCAGCAGTTCCGTGACCTGGCCGCCTTCGCCGCCTTCGGCTCCGACCTCGACGCCGTGTCGCAGGCTCAGCTCGACCGGGGCTACCGTCTTACCGAGCTGCTGAAGCAGGGCATCAACGCCCCGGTCCCGGTCGAGGAACAGGTGGTCGTGCTCTACGCCGGGACCCGGGGTTATCTCGACGGGATCGAGGTGGCCGAGGTCGGCCAGTACGAGACGAGCCTGGTCGAGTGGTTCCGCGCCCGTCATCCCGACGTCCTCGAGTCGATCAAGGCCAATGGCACCGTACCCGACGAAGAGGCCCTGGAAGCGGCCATCGCCGCCTTCACCGACGATTTCGTCGGCGCCCATCAGCACGACCGGCCCGACCCGGACATCGAGGAACAGGCTGAGGCCGAATCCAGGATGGTCGACGCTCCCCACACCCTGCCCGAGGAGGACATCTCCCGGGCGGACAAGGAATAAGATGCCAGGGTGTCTCGGACTGCGTCCTCGACTTCGAGTGTCGGCCTTCGGCCGAACTCGTCCGAGTGAAGGTGGGAAGTAATGCCAGGTGGTGCAGAGAGGGTTTTGCGGCGCCGCATCGGTAGCGTCCGCAACACCAAGAAGATCACACGCGCCATGGAGCTCATCGCCGCCACCAGGGTCGCCCGGGCGCAGCAGCGGGCCAAGGCGGCCCGGCCCTATTCCGAGCAGCTGACCGGTGTCATCGAGGACCTGGCCGCCGGTGGCGCCGAGGTCGACCATCCGTTGCTCCGGCAGGCCGAAAAGGTCGAGACGGTGGCTTTCGTGATCTGTGCCGGTGATCGTGGCCTTGCCGGTCCCTACAACTCGCATGTTCTCAGGGCCGCCGAGCGTGAGATTCAGGCCGTACGGGCCGATGGGGGTGACTATCGCATCCTGGCGGTCGGCAAGAAGGTCCGTGATTACTTCACGTTCCGCAACTACAAGATCGACTCGTTCTACGGGGGGTTCACCGACAACCCGACGTTCGAGGACGCCCGGGCCATCGCCCAGCGGGTACGGGAGCTGTTCGACTCGGTCGACGTCGATCAGGTCGATCTGATCTTCACCGAGTTCGTGACCCTGGGAACCCAGCGGGCGGTCGTCCGGCGGTTCCTGCCGCTCGAACCGGTCGAGACCCTGGCCGAGGCCGGTACCGGCGACGCAGCGGCCCTGACCGGATTCAGCTTCGAGCCGTCGGCCGAGGGTGTGCTCTATGACCTGCTGCCCCGCTATGTCGAGGCCCGTCTGTTCACCGCCCTGCTCGACGCCGCCGCCTCCGAGCACGCCAACCGGCAGCGGGCCATGAAGGCCGCCACCGACAACGCCGAGGAACTGATCACGAGGCTCTCCCGGGCTCTCAACCGGGCTCGACAGGAGTCCATCACGACCGAGATCATGGAGATTGTCGGCGGCGCCGAGGCCCTCGGAGCCAAAGGCGACGACGAACACGACACCAATCTGGAAGAGCTGCTGCTGACGTCCGAGTCAGCCGCGAACTAGCCATCCCACGAACATCTCAGCCAACAAGGACACACACCAGCACCATGACTGCAACTGAACCACAGCTCAAGGAAGGTCGGATCGTCGCCATCGCCGGCCCGGTGGTCGACGTCGAGTTCCCCCCGGGGCACCTTCCCGAGATCAATCACGCCATCGAGTTCGACGTCTCGGTCGGCGGCGCCGACATCGTCGTCGTGGCCGAGGTGGCCCAGCATCTCGGCCGGGGTCGGGTGCGGGCTGTCGCCATGAAGCCCACTGACGGGCTCCGGCGGGGACAGGCCGTTCGCAATCTGGGCCGCGGTATCACCGTTCCGGTTGGCGATGTGACCCTCGGTCACGTCTGGAATGTCATCGGCGAACCGCTCGACGTGCCGGCCGACGAGCTGGACATCGACGAGCGGTGGGAGATCCACCGCCCGTCACCGGCGTTCGACACGCTCGAGCCGACCAAGCAGGTCCTCGAAACCGGCATCAAGGTCATCGATCTGCTCACCCCCTACCTGCAGGGTGGCAAAATCGGCTTGTTCGGCGGTGCCGGTGTGGGCAAGACGGTGCTCATCCAGGAGATGATCACCCGGGTCGCCACCAACCACGGTGGTGTGTCGGTGTTCGCCGGTGTCGGTGAGCGCACCCGTGAGGGCACCGACCTCTTCATCGAGATGGGTGAGGCCAAGATGGGGGCCGAGGAGGATGCTCCGTCGGTTCTGTCCAAGGCTGCACTGGTGTTCGGACAGATGGACGAGCCGCCCGGTGTCCGCCTCCGGGTCGCCCTGTCGGCCCTGACCATGGCCGAGTATTTCCGTGACGTGCAGAATCAGGACGTGCTGCTCTTCGTCGACAACGTGTTCCGCTTCGTTCAGGCCGGTTCCGAGGTGTCGACCCTGCTCGGTCGAATGCCCTCGGCGGTGGGCTATCAGCCCACCCTGGCCGACGAGATGGGTGTGCTCCAGGAGCGCATCACCTCCACCGGCGGCAACTCGATCACCTCGATGCAGGCCGTGTACGTGCCGGCCGACGACTACACCGACCCGGCGCCGTTCACCACCTTCGCCCACCTCGACGCCACCACCGAGCTGAGCCGTGACATCGCCGCCCTGGGTATCTACCCGGCCGTGGATCCGCTGGCCTCGTCGTCGACCATCCTCACACCCGAGGTGGTCGGTGAGCGTCACTACCGGGTGGCCCGGCGGGTCCAGGAGATCCTCCAGCGCTACAAGGAGCTGCAGGACATCATCGCCATTCTCGGTCTCGACGAGCTCTCCGAAGAGGACCGGATCACCGTCGACCGAGCCCGCAAGGTGCAGCGCTTCCTGGCCCAGCCGATGATGGTGGCCGAGGTCTTCACCGGTCTGCCCGGCATCTTCACCCCGGTCGAGGAGACGATCGACAGCTTCGAAGCGCTGGTCAACGGTGATCTCGACGACCTGCCCGAGCAGGCGTTCCTGAACGTCGGCGGTGCCGACCAAGTCCGCGAAAAGGCCGAGCGCCTCCGTCGAGACGCAGCGTAGATCCGCCTCAAGGTTGCAGCAGGGAAACGTATCGTCATGACAATGCAAGTCGAATTCGTATCACCGGAGGACATCCTGTACTCCGGTGTGGGTAACCAGGTGGTGGCCCGTACCCGGGGTGGAGGGGAGATCGCCTTTCTCACCGGTCATGAGCCGTTCATCGGCTCGCTGGTGCCGTGCGAGGTCCGGGTGAGCGAGGACGACGGTAATGTTCGACGGTTCGCCGTGCGCGGAGGTTTCGTGTCGGTCACGGGCACCAAGGTGACCGTGCTGTCCGATGCCGCGGTGCCGGTCGACGAGATCGACATTGCCGCCGCCCGGTCCGAGCTGGCCGAGGCCGAGGCGGCCGAGCAGGCCGATCCGGACAACGCCGCGGTGCGCAACAACCGCCGGTGGGCCGAAGTCTTGCTGATGGCCGCCGGCGAAGCCGTCGACTCGCACTAGTCCTTCAGCGCGACTCTCCGGCGTTCCGCCGAGTTCGGACCCGTCCTCGTTCCGCGCGGTGTGATTTTCCGGGGTGCGGGTCAGACGGCGCGGCCAAGGTAGTTGAGCAAGCGCGTCTGGGTGTCGGCACCCTTTTCGACCTTCACCTTCGGTCCCATCATGCCCTGGCTTCGCAGCGCCTCGTCGGGCAGCTTGCGCCACACGGTGTTGGTGAACTTGACCAACCCGGGATCGAGTCGCTCGTCGACTTTGGCGGTTCGAGCGAGATCCCAGGTGTGCACCGTCAGTTCGGCGGCCATGAACCCGACCAGGGCGTCGACCGGCATCGGACCGAAGTCGGGTCCGAAGGGGTCCTCGGCGATGGACTGCAGCACCCCCTGCTGGTCCAGCGCCTCGAGCGTCTGGTCCCGGAGCTTCTCCCATGCCTCGAGTGGCTTGGCTCCGAGCTTCGGCGTCGACCTCGGTCCCTTGCCGGTGGTGGCAAACGACTGAACCATCTTCACACCACCCATGGCGTGTTCGTAGACGTCCGCGCCGGTCCACCCCTCGCACGGAGACTTGCGTTTGTAGGTGGTGGGCTTGGCGTTCTTGATCACGTGGTCGAACGCGAAGAGGGCCTTGGTGTAGTTGCGGAGGTTCTCGCTCATGGACTTGTCTGCTCGTTTCCGATGGTGGACATCTCGAGAGGCGAGTGTAGCGAACTTGGGCATCCAGTCGCAGTGATCGTTCTGAGCGCGCCAGGTGACACTGAATGTTGCCTCTGCTGCAATTTTCGGGCCGGTAGGGGTCGACCGGTGCCCAGACTGATCCGGTAACGTGATGGCCATGTCATCGGAATGGGTATCGCCGGAACGTGATCTGGCCTTGGAGCTGGTCCGCACCACCGAAGCCGCCGCCATGTCCGCCGCTCGATGGATGGGACGAGGCGACAAGGAGGGCGCCGATCAGGCCGCGGTCGACGCCATGCGGGCCATGCTCGACGGCGTCCAGATGGACGGCACCGTCATCATCGGTGAGGGTGAGAAGGACGAGGCTCCGATGCTCTACAACGGCGAGCGGATCGGCAACGGTCAGCCGCCCCACGCCGACATCGCCGTCGATCCGGTCGACGGCACCACACTCACCGCCTACGGGCAGGCCGGGGCCATCGCCGTCATCGCCGCCGCCGAACGGGGTTCGATGTTCAACCCCGGTCCGGTCGTCTACATGGAGAAGATCGCGGTCGGCCCGCAGGGAGCGGGCATCGTCGACATTCGCCTGCCCATCGAGCGCAACCTGACCGCCCTGGCCAAGGCAACGGGCAAGAAGGTCCGGGATCTCAACGCGGTCGTGCTCGATCGACCCCGCCACGTCGGGCTCATCGAAGAGATCCGCGCCACCGGCGCACGCATCAGCCTGATCCGCGACGGCGACGTGGCCGGAGCCATCGCAACCGCCTGGCCCGAGTCGGCCGTCGACATACTCTTCGGCGTCGGCGGGACCCCCGAGGGGGTGATCGCCGCGGCGGCACTCAAGGCCATGGGAGGCGACCTCCAGGGTCGTTTGTGGCCCCGCGATGACGCCGAACGGGCCGCCGCCGAAGAGGCGGGCTACGACGTCGACAAGATTCTGGGTCTCGACGACCTCATCGGCACCCGCAACTGTTTCTTCGCCGCCACCGGCATCACCCGGGGGGCGCTGCTGCGTGGTGTGCAGTTCGGCACCGAGACGATCCGGACCCAGTCATTGGTGATGCGGGGGAATTCGGGAACCGTGCGCCTCATCGAGGCGATCCACCGGGCGGAGAAGCTCGAGGCGCTGGAGGAGCGGGGCCGGCTTCGTCGCACGCAGGCCAGAGCGGCGAGGCAGACGGCCGGCGAGACCGACTGACGGCGCCGGCTCCCGACCGGCGGCCGGGGACCACGGGCACCGCACTCCGGAGCCGCCAGGTCGGCTCCCGAGGCTGCTCAGTCGGGAATCGTCATCGTGGCGATGTCGGCCGGCGCCTCCGGGAACGTCATCTCGAGCCCTTCCAGCGTCTGGACGAGGATCTCGGAGATCACCAGGTTTCGAAACCACTTCCGGTTGGCGGGAACCACGTACCACGGTGCCGCCTCGGTGCTGGTTCGGGCCAGCGCCACCTGAAACGCCTCCTGATACTGCTCCCATTTGGAGCGGGGACCGAGGTCGGCCGGGTCGAACTTCCAGTGTTTCTCGGGTCGGTCGAGCCGCTCCTGGAGGCGCTCCTGCTGCTCGGATTTCGAGATGTGCAGGAACAGCTTGATGATCGTCGTGCCCTCGTCGGCCAGCATCTGCTCGAAGTTGCGGATGTGGTCATAGCGGCGCTGCCACCGCTCCGGCGGGACCAGATTCTCCACCCGCACCACCAGCACGTCCTCGTAGTGGCTGCGGTTGAAGATGACGAGTTCGCCATCGGCGGGAACCTGCTGATGGACCCGCCACAGGTAGTCGTGGGCCAGTTCCTCCTTCGACGGCTTCTTGAACGACGCCACCTTCACCCCGCTCGGATTCACACCATCGAAAACGTGTTTGATCGTGCCGTCCTTGCCGCCGGCGTCCATGGCCTGCAGGACGACCAGAATCCGCTCGGTGCCCTGCGCCCACAGCAGCTCCTGTAACTCCTCCAGCCGGTCATTGAGCACGTCGACCCGGCCTTTGGCCCCGCTCTTGTCGTCGGGATCCCATCCCGGTGTCTCCTGGGGATCCCGGGTTGCCAAATCGAGGTCCTGATCCGGCTTGACCCGGAACCGATCGATGTCAAATGCTGCGCTCATGGCATCGAGCCTATGGGGACCGCGGTCACCGCGCCCACCACCCGATTCGGGGGGCGTCGCAGGTGCCACATCGTGGACCGAACCCGGACCTGGGGCGGTAGCGTGGAACGTCGTGAGCCCACGGTCCGATGCGGTTGTGATCGCCGAACTGGAGATCTGTCATTCCCGGCCCATTGCCCCGACGCGGCGGGTTGCGCTCGGCAGCCGGAATCTGCCCATCGACCCCGCTCCGGGGGCGGGCGGCGTACTGCTGGCGGGCATCGTCGCCCACAACGCACCAGGCGTCGATCCCGAGTTGCGGGAGGATCTGATGGACGTCATGGATCGCCTGTCGCGGGGGCACAAGGTGGTACAGCCCCGGGTCCGTCACCGGTTCCAGACCGATCGGGTCGGGCTCACCGTCAGCCGGCAGCAGCTTCTCGCCGCCCTGGACGGCACGCTCGAGTTCCGGTTCGACGACGAGAAGGCGCGCCCGGTACAGCTCGCTCTCGGGGCGTTGTATGCCGCAGGATCGCTTCCGGAAGAGGCGCGTCGCATCGTCTTCGACACCTTCGAGGCGGCGCTCGTCTGGTCTCGCCCTGTCGACGGGGCGTTCATCGCCTACATGATGGGTGGAAGCTCATCCGGACTCGACGACGAACTCATCCGCCTCCGAGCCTGGCACGACCCGGTGGCCTGGGCTCTCGAGGTTCTCGAGATCGAACGCAGCGGCGAGGACCTGCCGTCGAAGCGTCAGATCCAGCGCCGCTTCCGGACGCTGCTGCGCGACGCCCACCCCGACCACGGCGGCCACGACGACGGGGCCGCAGCTCGCATCGCCGAACTCAGCGAAGCCCGGCGGATCCTGCTCGCCTCATGAGACCTCGGGTCGGCGGTCTGATCCTGTTTCACGGCGCCGGCGGCGACCGCGACCACCATCTGTTCGTGGCCCTGGAGGCTGCGCTCAACGTCCGGGTGGCGCGGATCAACTTCCCCTACCGGCAGACGGGTCCCGGCCGCCGGCCGCCCGACCGCATGCCGAAGCTCATCGAGGCCGTCAACGGCGCCGTGGCCGAGCAGTCGGCGGCATGGAACGAACCAGCCGACCGACTTGTCGTCGGCGGTCGCTCAATGGGGGGTCGGGCCGCCTCGATGGCGGTGGCCGAAGGACTCGAACCGGCCGGGCTCTTGCTGCTCAGCTATCCGCTCCACCCGCCCGGCAAGCCCGAGAAGCTCCGCGTCGACCACTTCGCGGCCATTGGCTGCCCGACGCTGCTCGTTCAGGGCACCCGCGATCCGTTCGGCAGGCCCGACGTGTTCGCCCGCCACCTGCCGGCGATCGCCGGGCCGCTGACCGAGAACTGGATCGACGCCAATCACAGCCCGGCCGAAAAGCTCGACGACGACATCGTTGCCATCATCAGGAGCTGGTTGGCCGACCTCTGATCGGTTCGGTCGCCGGGAGGTCCTCGCCTGGGGCGGCGACGGGTGACGTCGCAAGCCCCTCGGCCAGCGGAATGTCGCCCGGATTGAAGATCTCCAATTCCTGGTCGGCCGTTTCCGGGAACAACGTCAGCACCAGCAGGACAACCAGCAGCGGTCCGAAAACCATCACCCCGATCGCCGACCCGAGATCGTCCCAGCGGACGGCCAGCTGGCCGACGACCACGAGCCCGATTGCGCTGCCCGTCACGGTGATGGCGTCGATCATCCCACCGACCCGGCCCCGGGCCCGGGTCGGGAACAGCTCCGTCTGATAGCCGCGCAGGGCGGGCACCGCGGCCGCAGAGCTCGACATGGCGATCGTCGAGAGAATCCACAGCTGCGGGCCGGACGACTGGTACGACAGCGCCGAGGCGACGACGCCGAAGCCGAGGGCGGTCGCTCCCACGACCTTCCGTCCGAAACGGTCGGCCAGGTACCCGCCGAGTGGAACCGCCATCGTCGCCGGTATCGACACGAGGATCTGGAACATCGAGACGTCGATGGCGGCGAAGCCCAGGTCGTCGCGAAGGAACTCGTTGCGGAGCTGTGAGGCCGGTGACAGGTAGACGGCGCCGGCGAAAGCGGCGAAGGCGATCAGGGCGAAGCGGCGCCAGTTGATGTCGCCCGCGGTTTCGTGGCGGCTGGCCACCGTGTAGCGCCGCGTCTCGGGAAGCTGGCGGCTCAACCAGAGGAGCAGCGGCGCGAACAACACCGGGACGGCGTAGGCGATCCGCCAGCCGCCGTCGATGACATCGGCCACGGGGATGATCCACACGACCAGGGCTGCACCGAAGCCCGTGGCGAGCGTCGCGAAACCGACGGCGATGGCGCGGGCTGACGCCGGCGCCTCCTCCGTGGCGGCCAGCGTGACCAGTGTGAGCAGCCCCGTCGTCAAACCTCGCGACAGCGTCTGGGTGGCGCCGAGCGCGGCCATGTTGGGGGCGAGGGCCCCCAGGCTCGTGAAGACCACGGCGGCGATGGCGAAGCCGAGGGTGAGCGGGCGCCGCCCGATGCGGTCGGCTCGCCCGAGAAGAACCATCGACAGGAGCACGCCGATTCTCGTGGCGGCCAGGGTGTTGGCCTGGCCGCTGTCGCTCACCCCGAAATCCTCGGCGGCGAACGTGATCGTCTGGCCGATCAGCACCCCCATGTAGCCGGCCATCGCCCCGATGGTGCCGACGGCCCCCATGAGCCGCGAGGTCTCGGCGTCGACGACCTCCCTCGGCCACCAGAAGCGTTTCCGGGGGCGCCGATCGAGGTCGGCCAACGCTCGACGGAACAGGACGATGAGATAGACCCACCACAGGGGGATCGCCAATGTGAACTCGGTGGTCTCGGTGACGGTCCCGTCGCGCTCCGAGATCGTCAGTCGACGCGTGTACTCCGAGAACGGCCCCTTGACCATGGTCCAACGGTCATCACCGGCGGGCTCCTCCAGGACGATGTCGCCTCGTGCTGTTCGGAGCGTTTCGAGTAGTGCCGGCTCGACAGGGTAGCGGCGCTCAATCCTGGCCATCGTCACCGGGGTGTCGAGAGCCCTGGTCGACGTCGGTCTCCGTCGCCTCGATCGCTCCGTCCGCCCGCAGCTCATTCTCGAGTTGCGCCGTGACCCTCCGGTTGGCCAACCACAGCAAACCGCCGATGATCGCCAGCGGGGCGACGACAAGCAGGATCTCGTCCCAACCGCCCTGATGGGCCACGATGGGGGCAAGGCCCATCGGTGCGGCCCCGGCGATGCCGACCGCGGCCCGTCGCTCGGGGAATACGTCGTGGGAAGCCGGACGTTTCACGGTTTCAAGGGTATTCACCGGGACGGGCTATCTGTCACAGGCCCCGACCGAGTGGCCGGAGTTGATACGCAATACGCTGAAGATCGTGCCTGAAACGTCACCAATAGCCGAGACCGAGCTGGAAGCGAGCGGTTCCCCCGTCAACGCGGCGACCGACGCCGACGGCAGCGCGCTCTACGATGCGGTGGCCGACGTGGTCAAGATCATCCGCCCCGCGGTGCAAGCCGACAACGGCGACATCTTCCTCCGGGGGGTCGACGCGGAGACCGGCGTCGTTTCGGTCGAGCTGGTCGGCGCCTGCGTCACCTGCCCGGCCTCGACCCAGACGCTCAAGCAGGGCTTGGAACGGATCCTGAAGCAGAGGGTCGAGGGCGTCACCTCGGTCCAACACGTCGGCGAGACCCTCGTCGGCTACGACGAGGGCACACCGGTCTCGCTCTGAGGTCGGACGGCCGCAAAACGGCAACGACCCCCGGTTGAACCGGAGGTCGGGGGCGTTCCTGGACCTGTCCAGCGGTCGCGTGGGCGAAGGCGACCGCTGGCGATCGACGGCCTACTGCCGCTCGGCCCGGAGCAGGTCTCGGATCTCGGTGAGCAGCACCTCTTCGGCCGATGGACCGGACGCGGCATCCGTCTTGGCACCGGCTCGGGCCAGGCTCTTGATGATCATGAACACCACCCAGGCCATGAGCAGGAAGCTGATCACTGCCGCGATGAACGCCCCGATCGGGATGTCGGATGGAGTCCACCCGGCGAACGTGTCACCGTCGGGGACGAAACCGGCCTTGCCGATGATCGACAGGATGACGTTGACCACCGACTCGACCACCGGCGCAAAGGCCAGGGCCAGCACCAGGCCGACGGCCACGGGAATGACGTTGAACTTGTCGAGAAACTCTCTGAATTCCTTCAGCATTGACTATGCCTCCTAGTTGAGCAGGAGCCCGTGACCCCTCCGTCGACGAGCTGATTGTCGATGCCATCAGTATTACCGATTGCGCGCGTCCGGTTGATGATCCCCGGGATCAGCGGACTCCGGCGATCCGAGAGGGTCGGGGGCGAACACCGAGATCGACGAGGGGTCGGTCTCGGTGAACGGGTCGGTGTTCCACGATCGATACCGTTCGACGGCTCGGAGACCATGCCGACCGGCCCGGTCGTCGAGTTCGTGGTGACCGACGAGACGGAGGAGCCACGGGCGACTGACGACGCCCCGGTCGGTTATCTCGAGATGCCGCCCGGCGAGGCGCCGATTCGGGGCATCCGCGCTGGTGGCCGACACCACGATGCCGCCCTCGGTCGGGAACGGCGCCACGTCCGTGGACCGAATCGGTTCGGCCGGGAGCACCTCGATGTTCAGCATCTCCACGATGAGCGTGGCTCGCACGCAGGCCACTGTGGCCAGCAGCCGGTCGAGTCCGTCCGACGACCCGACGTTGAAGAGCGTGTTGAATCCGCACAGGAACGTGGGGGGCTCGGTCGGGGCGGGGCCGCCGGACGAACACCTCGCCCGGATGGGCAGGCGGGCCATGTCGGCTGCCACCCGAACGATCGAGGGCGGACAGCGGCTCAGCATGGGTTGCGACGCGTCGATGCCGATGACCCGAAGACCCGCCCGGTGCAATGGGACGGCGAGCCGTCCGCTGCCGACGCCGAGCTCGACGACCACCCCGGACGGGCAGCGTACAGAGACGAACCGCACCATGGCGTCGAGGCCGTCGTCCGGCGTCCGGTGTGAGCCGTACCAGTCGTCGTACACGTCGTCGAACGCCTGACCGTAGGCGTCGGGCCGGGTCAGATCGAGCTGCTCCAGGCCAGGTGATCGACCATCGGCGGTGTCATGTCTCCCAGGTTCATCCGAGCCCACGCTTGTAGGATGGCAGGTGATGAGTATTCGAGTCGACATCGCCGACCTTCCCCGTCACCTCATGAGCCGTGGCGGCGGTTTTCTGCTGACCTCGATCCTGGACAGCCGACCGCACGTCGCCCATCTGCCGTTCGAGGTGGCCGCGGCCGACGGTCAGGTGCAGCTACGTGCCCGTGTCGGTCGAACGAGTTACGGCAACTGCGGTCAACAGCCGTCGGTCACCGTGTTGTGGCCGGCCGTCGACGCCCCGCCCGCGGCCCCGGGGTGGCCCGCCGACCAGGGGCCGGACGGTTCTGACGCCGACCTCGACCGATTCAGCCTGATCGTCGACGGCGAGGCCCGTCTCGACGGCCCCGAGCATGTCGTCATCGCCGTGACCGGCGCCGTGTTTCACCGGCCGGTACCAACCGCTCCATCGCCGTGACCCACTACCTCGACTACGCGGCCACCACGCCGGTGCGGCCCGAGGCCCTCGAGGCCATGTTGCCGATCCTGAGCGACAACTTCGGCAACCCGTCCGGCGCACATCGGATGGCCCGAGCCGCCAACCAGGTCCTCGACGAGGCCCGGGAGCAACTCGCCGACGCGCTGGGATGCGAGCCGGGCGAGATCGTGTTCACCGCCGGCGGCACGGAAGCCGACAACCTGGCCATCACCGGGACGGTCTCGTCACTCGGTGGTCGCCCCGCCTGCTCGGCCATCGAACACCATGCCGTGCTCGATCCCGTCGAGTACCACGACGGCATCGTCCTTCCCGTCACCACCGCCGGGGCCGTCGACCTCGATGCGCTGGCCGCCGTCGTGGCCGAGCACGGCGAGTCGCTGAGCATCGTGTCGGTGATGCTGGCCAACAACGAAACCGGTGTCGTCCAGCCTCTCGCCGAGATTGCGTCGATGGTTCGAGCCGCCGCCCCGCAGGCCCTCATCCACACCGATGCCGTGCAGGCCCTCTGCTGGCTCGACGTGGCCGAGCTGGCCGCTGTCGCCGACCTGGTCTCGATCAGCGGCCACAAGTTCGGTGCGCCCAAGGGTGTCGGTGCGCTCGTCGTTCGGGAAGGCCATCCGGCCACGGCCAAGCTCACGCCTATTCTGAAAGGAGGTGGGCAGGAGCGGGGCCGCCGTGGCGGAACCCACAACGTGGCCGGAATCGCTGCGCTCGCGGTGGCCGCCGAACTGACGGTGGCCGAGCGGGCCGACCAGGTCGACCGGGTACGGCGGTTACGGGACCGGCTGGCGGATGGCATCGTCGACGCGGTGCCGGGGGCGATCGAGACCGGCGATCGAGCGGCCAAGACCGCCAATATCTGCCATGTCTGCTTCGAGGGCATCGAGAGCGAGGCGCTCCTGTTCCTTCTGGAGAAAGCCGACATCATGGCCTCCGCCGCCTCGTCGTGTGCCAGCGGTGCGATGGAACCGAGCCACGTTTTGGCCGCGATGGGATTCGACCGGGCACTGGCCTTCGGATCGCTCCGGCTGTCGCTTGGATATGCGAGCACCGACGCCGATGTCGACGCCGTCCTGGCCGCCCTGCCGCCGGCCGTCGAACGACTAAGGGAGCGGGGCTGATGACCGGCGAGCGGGGTGACGTCCTGGTCGCCATGTCCGGCGGAGTCGACTCATCAGTGGCCGCCGCCCTCCTGGTCCGCACCGGCTTCAACGTCGTCGGCGTGACCTTGAAGCTGTGGGGCGGGGCGAGCGACTCGGGCTGCTGCTCGGTGTCGGATGTCGACGACGCCCGCCGGGTGGCCCAGCAGCTCGGGATCGACCACCACGTGTTCAACTTCGGCGACGACTTCAACCGCCACGTCGTCGACCCGTATGTGGCCGATCACCGGCAGGGGCGGACCCCGAATCCGTGCGTGGAGTGCAACCGCCACATCAAGTTCGACAAGCTCTTCCGTCGGGCCGACGCCCTCGGGTTCGATCAGGTGGCCACCGGCCATCACGCCCGCATCGTCACCGACGCCGACGGGTCGCTCCGGATCGGGCGGGGAGCGGATCAGGCCAAGGATCAGTCGTACGTCCTGCACATGCTCGATCAGGCCCAGCTGGCCCGATTGCGCTTCCCGGTCGGTCACTTCACCAAGGACCAGGTGCGGGAGCTGGCCGCCGAGCTCGGCCTACGCACCGCTGAGAAGCCCGACAGCCAGGATGTGTGTTTCATCCACTCCGTCGGTGGGCGGCAGGTCTTCCTCGGTGATCGCATTCCGCTTCGCCCGGCCGTGCTCGTCGCCGGCGACGGTGCCGAGGTCGGCGGCGTCGATTCGATCGAAATGGTCACCCTCGGCCAGCGCCGCGGTCTCAATCTGGGCGGCGACGACAAGCGCCGCTATGTCGTCGACATCGATCACGAGGCCGGGGTAGTCACAGTGGGATCACGAGACGAGCTGGTGGTGTCGGCCCAGTGGGTCGACGCCGTCGAGTGGTCCGATGAACCGATGGACGGGTCGTGCCTCGTCCAGTGTTCGGCCCACGGTGCTGTTCGGTCGGGAGCCATCCGACTCGACCTCGACACCGAGCGGGTGCTGGTGGTCTGGGACGAACCCCAGCAGCGAGTGGCGGTGGGCCAGTCGGTGGTCTTCTACCGGGATGGCTCGGTGGTCGGTGGCGGGATTGCCGACACGGTCGAGCAGGGCCTTGCGCCGGCCGTCACCGGCGCGCCGACAGGCCAGGCCACCGGCCACGATGGCTGAGCAATCCCACGCCACCGGGCCCGAAATCGAGAAGGCGGCCCGGATCCTGGCCGACGGTGGTCTGGTGGCCTTCCCGACCGAGACCGTGTACGGGCTCGGGGCCGACGCAACGAGCGCCGAGGCCGTGACCCGCATTTTCGCCGCCAAGGGTCGGCCGGCCGATCACCCGCTCATCGTCCACATCGGGTCCCGTGACGACCTCGAACGTTTCGGCGCCGACGTTCCGTCCGAAGCGGCCAGACTGGTCGATGCC
>JAOTVU010000027.1 GCA_029863385.1 Acidimicrobiia bacterium | reverse complement strand
GATGTCCAGTCCCAGGGCGATTCACCGAAGGGCGTGCCGAGCCCCCAGTCCTTCGGGGTCGACTCGTTCCAGGGTTTCTCGATCGACACGGCAACCGGTGAGCAGTATCTCGGTGACGCCGCGAACAACCAGGTCCTCGTGCTCGACAGTTCGGGTCAGCTGAACCGTGTTCTCGATCTGTCGTCGGCCGGCGTCGGTCACCTCCAGGACCTGGCGGTCGCCCCGAGCGGTGACCAGACCGACGATCCCGACGTTCTCAGCCTCTACGTGGTCGACGATGGGTCCGACCCGGCGACCGTCAAGGAGATCACCACCACCACTGTCGTCGAGGCGGCCCTGGCCGTGACCGACGTCGCCACGGTGGTCCAGACGATCAACACCGGAACCGGGATCAACCCGAACAGCCCCGATTCGTCCGGCATCTCCTGGCTCACGAGCTCGAACCAGCTCGTGCTGTCGGATTCGGAGGTCAACGAGTACTCGTACTTCGAGAACGTCAACGTCTGGCATATGACCACATCCGCCACGGTCAACAGCACCGGCGTCACGACCGACTGGTCCAACGAACCGACCGGTCTCACCGTCGACAACGCCGGCGGCCGGAGCTTCACCACCGACGACAATGCGAAGACCATCACCGAAGTCCTGATGGGCCCTGACAACCTCCCCGGCACTCCCGACGACGTCATCGTCACGGAGTTCTCGACCCTCGGGTTTGGCAACAGCGACCCCGAGGATGTCGCCTACGACACCACCCGGGGATGGCTGCACATCGCCGATGGGGCTAACAAGGAGGTCTTCACCATCGATCCCGGGCCCAACGGCCAGTTCGAAGGTGGCGGCGACGACATCATCACCCAGTGGGACACCGAGATCTACGGTGTCCGTGATCCGGAGGGCATCGCCTACGACGCAAACGCCGACACGCTGACCGTGGTCGACTACCAGGACACCACCGCCGTGGAGTTCACCGTGTTCGGGGCCGAAATTCGTCAGATCGACATGGCGGCCTCGGGCCTCGTTCATCCCGCCGGGGCCACCTGGGCCCCCGGCAGTGATGGTGTTTCGATCAGCCTTTGGGTGGTCGACCGAGGTATCGACGGCGCCTCACCCCGCGACGGTCAGCTCGTCGAGCTGGCCGTGCCCACCACGGGCGGCCCGCCCGTGCCGGAGATCTCGGTGAGTCCCACGTCGCTGTCCTTCGGGTCGGTCGTGCTCGGCACATCGGGTGTCGGAACGGTCACGGTGACCAACCTCGGTTCGGCTCCGCTGTCGGTGACCGCAACCACCCTGGGCGGTGATGACCCCTCGCCGTTCTCGATCGATTCGGGTGGCGCTCCCTTCACGCTCGGTCCGGGCACGTCGCAGAACATCGACCTGTCGTTCACCCCGACCGCGCTCGGCTCCTCCTCGGCCACCCTCACCATCGACTCCGACGATGCCGACGAGCCGTCGGTGGTCGTGCCGTTGAGTGGTGATGGTGTCGATGTGCCGCCTCCTTCGACGGAGGTGACTGTGGGGGCGGTGTACCAGGGTGGTTCGTCCGCATCCGCCTTCGTCACCAGCGGTTCGGTCTCGGTCACACCGGGGAACCTCTATCTCGCTGTTGTCACGACCAAGAGCCACCAGGGTGTGGTTGGGGTCTCGGGCCTCGGGGGATCGTGGTCGTTGGTCGACACCCAGTGCGCAGGCCGTAGCCAGACCGGCATCACCGTCTATTCCACGACCAATGCGGGGTCGTCCGGCGTGGTGACGGCCACACTCGACGGCTCGCCGTCGAACGCGGCAATCGCCGTGGTCGAGTACGCCGGCGCTGATCAGGCCTCCCCGTTGGGCAGCCCGCAGTCGGCCAACACCAACGGCTCCAACGGAGCGTGCTCCGGCGGTATCGACAGCAACACCTACTCGGTACCGGTCACGACGACCGGTGCCGACTCGATGGTCACGGGCTTCGTGGCCATCCGAAACCGGACCCACAGCCCCGGACTCGGTTTCACCGAGCTTGTCGAGTTCGCCCAGGGCTCCGGTGGCAGCGCAGCCGGCATGGCGATCCAGACCCAGTCGGTTCCGTCGCCGACCACGGTCGATGTGGCCGGCTTGATTGGCGGCGACGTCGACTGGGCGGTTGTCGCGGTCGAGATCAAGGGCGGTCCTGCCGGACCGCCGATCCCCGACATTGCCGTCAATCCGGGTTCGGTGGCGTTCGGCCCGGTGGTGACGGGTTCGTCGGGTTCGGCGTCGGTGTCGGTGACCAATGAGGGCACCGGCCCGTTGTCGGTGTCGGCGACCACGCTGGGCGGGGCCAATTCCGGGCTGTTCTCGATCGATTCGGGTGGTGGTGCCTTCACGCTCGCCCCCGGTGCATCACAGAACATCGATCTTTTGTTCTCCCCGACGGCGCTCGGGTCGTTCTCGGCGACGTTGACGATCGACTCCGATGATCCCGATGAGCCCTCGGTGGTCGTGCCGCTCAGCGGTGACGGTGTCAGCGCGCCACCCCCCGACATTGCCGTCAATCCGACTTCGGTCTCGTTCGGTTCCGTGTTGATCGGCTCGTCGGCTTCGGCCTCGGTGACAGTCAGCAATGAGGGCACCGGTTCGTTGTCGGTGACCGCAACCACGTTGGGTGGGGCCAATTCCGGGCTGTTCTCGATCGATTCGGGTGGTGGTGCCTTCGTGCTCGCCCCAGGTGAATCACGGGCGATCGGTCTGTCGTTCTCCCCGGCGGCGCTCGGGTCGTTCTCGGCGACGTTGACGATCGACTCCGATGATCCCGACGAGCCGTCGGTGGTCGTGCCGCTCAGCGGCGACGGCGTCGATGTGCCACCTCCCTCGGAGGAGGTGACGGTGGAGGCCGTGTACCAGGGTGGTTCGTCCGGATCCGCCTTCGTCGCCAGCGGTTCGGTTCCGGTCACGCAGGGCAATCTCTATCTGGCCGTCGTCTCGACCAAGAGCCATCAGGACGTCATCGCGGTCTCCGGGCTCAACGCGACCTGGTCGCTGGTCGACGCCCAGTGCGGAGGCCGAAGCCAGACCGGCATCACCGTCTACTCGACGACCTCGGCGACAGCCGCGGGCACGGTGACGGCCACACTGAGCGGTGCGGCCACCCATGCGGCGATTGCCGTCGTCGAGTACGCCGGTGCTGATCAGGCGTCGCCGCTGGGCACCCCGCAGTCGGCCAACACCAACGGCTCCGACGGAGGGTGCGCAGGCGGCACCGATTCGGCTTCCTACTCGTTGCCGGTCACGACAACCACAACCAACTCGATGGTGACCGGCTTCGTGGCCATCCGCAACAAGAGCCATACGCCCGGAGCGGGATTCACCGAACTCGTCGAGTTCACGCAGGGTGCCGGTGGCGGTTCCGCCGGCATGGCAATCCAGACCCAGTCGGTGCCATCGCCCACCACCGTCGATGTGGCCGGCACGATCAACGGCCGGGTCGACTGGGCGGTCATCGCCGTCGAGGTCAAGGGCGGTCCGGCCGGACCGCCGATCCCCGACATCGCGGTGAGCCCCGCTTCGGTGGCGTTCGGCCCGGTGGTAACGGGCTCGTCCGGCTCGGCATCGGTGACGGTCACCAACCAGGGCACCGGCCCGCTGTCGGTGTCGTCGACCACGCTGGGCGGGACCGACGCCACACTGTTCTCCATCGACGGCGGTGGCGGCGCCTTCGTGCTCGGACCCGGTACGTCGCAGGTGATCGATCTGTCGTTCTCGCCGGGGGCGGTGGGTTCCTACTCGGCGACGTTGACGATCGACTCCGACGATCCCGACGAGGCGTCGGTGGTCGTGCCGCTCAGCGGTGACGGCGTCAATGCACCGCCTCCCGACATCGCGGTGAGCCCAACGTCGGTCTCGTTCGGTTCTGTGGTCATCGGTTCGTCCGGCTCGGCCTCCGTGTTGGTCACCAATGAGGGCGGCGGCTCGTTGTCGGTGTCGTCGACCACGCTGGGCGGGACTGACGCCACACTGTTCTCCATCGACGCCGGTGGCGGAGCGTTCACCCTGGCGCCCGGTGGGTCGCAGGTGATCGACCTGTCGTTCTCGCCAGCGGCGGTGGGTTCGTACTCGGCGACGCTGACGATCGACTCCGACGATCCCGACGAGGCGTCGGTGGCCGTGCCGCTCACCGGTGACGGCGTCGACGTACCGCCGCCGGCGGGCGAAGTGAAGGTGGAGGCGGTGTACCAGGGCGGATCGTCCGGCGTCGACACCGTGTCATCGGCACCGGTCAGCGCCACCTTCGGGCGGCTCTATCTGGCGGCGATCTCGACCAAGAGCGACAAGGGGGTCGTCGCCGTCAATGGCCTGGGGGCCAGTTGGCAACTCGTCGACGGCCAGTGCGCCGGGCGGAGCCAGACCGGTATGACGCTCTTCGCCACGACGGGAGCCAGCGGTGTCGGGCCGGTCACGGCAACACTGAGCAGCGCGCCGACGAATGCGGTCATCGCGGTCATCGAGTACAGCGGGGCCGACACGGTCACGCCGGTCGGTTCCCCCGTTTCGGCCAACACCAACGGCCTCGACGGAGTCTGCGGCGGCGGCATCGACGCCGCGTCGTACTCGGTGCCGATCTCCACGCAGACGTCCAACTCGATGGTCACCAGCTTCGTGGCGATCAGGAGTCGCAGCCATACCGAAGGCGCCGGCTTCACGGAGCTTCTCGAGTTCTTCCAGGGCTCGGGTGGCGGTACCGCCGGTATGGCCGTCCAGAACCAGCTGGTGCCGAATCCGACCTCGCTGAACGCAAGTGGGACCACCAGCTCGACCGTCGACTTCGCGGTCATCGCCGTCGAAATACGCACCGGATAGCCTATGACACATCGCTGGGCGATCCCGACGGCGGTCGGAGCGGCGGTGATTCTTGGAGTACTCGTAACCACGTCCTTTTCCTGGTTCCGTGGCGGACAGACGTCGGCGGCAACGGTCCTGGTCGCGTCCGGAGCCGACTCGGTGGAGGTCGAACGGGTCATGCCTGTCGGGGACTTGACGGTCCGCGGGGTCGTCGACCCCGCCGGCTTGGCCATGACCGCAGACGGGCGGAACCTGTACCTGACCGATGCGGCCGAGCCCGGAACGATCCTGGCTTATTCCACCGACGGTTCGCCCGGTGAACCGGAACGCCTCACGGGTCGAGCCGCGCCGGCTCGGGCGATAGCCGTTGACCCGACGACCAGAGAACCCGTTGTCGCACTGGATACCCCACCCTCGATCGAGTGGCTCGGATCCGGTCGGGGACCGTTCGCAAGCCCCGCCGACGACGTCGAGATCGCCTCGGCCTTCAGTGATGGGCTGGCCTTCGATCAGAACCGCGGCCTCATCCACGGCCTGAGCCGGGGGGTCATCTCCTCGTTTCTCTATGATCCCGAGTCGAAATACATCGGGGCCGTGAGGCAGCAGATCGACGTGTCGATGCTCGTGCCCGACGGAGCGGTTGGTGGGCTCAGCGCGGATCCGGTCACGGGGTCGCTCTACCTGGGGCTGCTCGACGAGTCGACCGTCTTCGAGATCGATCGCAGCGGTGACCTCGTTCGTGTGCTCGACCTGAGCAGAGTCGGCGTCGAACCCGTCGCCTTCACGGTGGCGTCAAGTTCCGACCCGGCCGATCTGTCCGGCTCCATGAGCGTGTTCGTCGTCGCCGGCAGCCGTGGCCCCTCGCCGTCGACGACAATCGTCGAGTTGGGCACCGTCCCGGTCGAAACGATCGGCGTCGATATCGTCGACACAGCCCAACTGGTTCAGACGGTCTCGATGGCCGATATTCCCAGCCCGTCCCCGGACAGCTCGGCCACTGCCTGGCTGCCCGACCAGGGCAAGCTGATCATCGCCGACTCGGAGGTCGACGAGTACGACATCTTCGTCGGCGTCAACACCTGGACCATCGATCCCGCCGACGGACCCGGTGGCTCCATCGAGGTCACCGGTTCGTTGCCGTCGGGTGAGCCGACCGGACTGGCGGTGGACGGCAATCGAATTTTCATCACCGATGACGTGGCCAAGGAGATCGACGTCGTCGACCTCGGTTCGGACGGCGTGGTCAGTGGAGATGACAGCGTTATCTCCCGGTTCACGACCTTGAGCTTCGGCAGCGCCGACCCCGAGGGCGTTGCATTCGACGCCCTCCGCGGCCGGCTCTACGTCGTCGACGGCAGCAGACGCGAGGTGTTCGTGATCGACCCGGGTCCCAACGAACTGTTCGAGGGAGCGGGTGACGATATCGTCACCCGGTTCGACGTGGCCGGCGCCGGGCTGGCGGATCCAGAGGGAATCGCCTACGAGCCCGAGCGCGACACCTTCGTCATCGTCGACCGCCAAGACGCGATGGCCGTCGAGTTCGGGCCGGACGGTGGGGTCCTCCGTCGGATCGACCTGTCGGCCGCCGACGCGGTCCACCTGGCGGGCGTCACGTGGGCGCCCGGGAGTTCGGGCGGAACGAGCCTGTGGGCCGTCGACCGCGGTCTTGACGGCCCCGTGACCGTCGACGGACGGGTCTACGAGTTCTCGGTACCACCCTTGGCCAACGGCAGCTCGGAGCCGAGCATCAGTGTGCCCCGATCGTTGGTCGGTCAGCGGTCCGGTTCCGGCGAGTCGACCCGTCTGACCGTGAACGTCGAAAACCGCGGCGCCGGTCCTCTGCGGCTGAAGGAGGTACGGGTCCATGGCGTCGATGATGGAGCGGTCCGGGTTGTTTCGGAATCGGTGCCGGCCCAGATCCTTGCCGCCGGCCGATCCGAGATCGATCTGATCGTCGCCCCGGGGGCCGATGTTCCGCCGGGTAGTCGGTTGGTCATCGAGTCATCGGACCCGAACCGACCACGCACGACCGTCAAGCTGGTCGTTCAGGGATAGCCGCGGGCAGCCACCCGCTCGCCGCTTTGCAGGCCGGCGCTAGGCCCCTCGGGCGGTGACCACGCTGGCGACCGTCCGCCAGAGGATCGAGAGATCGGTCCGCAACGACATGGTGTGGATGTACTCGTCGTCGATGCGGACCCGCTCGTCGAACCCGGAGTCGTGTCGTGCCCCCAGCTGCCACAGGCCGGTGACACCAGGTGGGACCTCGAGCCGCCGGCCGTGCCATACATCGTAGGTCGATGCGGAAAACGAGGTAGGACGTGGGCCGACAAGGCTCATGTCGCCCTTGGCCACATTGAGCAATTGCGGCAGTTCGTCGAGGCTTGTTTTGCGCAAAAACCGCCCGACCCGCGTGATGCGAGGATCGTCGGGGATCTTGAAGTCCGGCGGATCGAGCACGTTGAGGTGGGCCAACTGTGCTTTGAGTTCCTCGGCATTGGCGAGCATGGTTCGGAACTTGTAGATCTCGAATCGTCGTCCGAACTGCCCGGTTCGATTCTGCTTGAACACGATCGGGCCGGGTGAGTCGATCCGGACCAGGACCGCGATGACCAGGCATGCCGTGGCCACGAAGGGGAGGGCGATCAAGAGGAGGACGAGGTCGAGGATGCGCTTGAGGAACAGATACCGCCGGGTTACTCGCGCCATGGCGTCACTTGACCGAAGCCCTGTCGTCGAAGCCCCTCGGTGACGTGTTGGTTCCGACGCGACGCGACGCGTGACCGTTGCGGGAAGGTGAGGTCTCCCCGACCTTGAGCATCAGCTCGCCGATCGTCAGTGCGTCGGCAGGGAAGCTTGCCGTCGAACAGGCGGCGATCGGGTTGGAGTCGGGCGGAATCCGGTTGAGTACGGCACCGGCCTCGGTGCATCCGGGCATCAGGAGGTAGGCCACGTCGTCGTTGACAACGACGGTGTCGATGTGGCGGATAGCCGACTCGATGGTGTGGGCCGACGCGCCCGGTCGGAGGATCAGTCTGGCCACGGTCAGCGGATATCCCAGTCGGCGGGCCCGCTCGACCTCGTTGAACAGATGGGTGAGTACGTCAGTGGTTTTCGGCGCGACGGTGGGTGTGTCGACGTACGATGTTCGGGCGGCGAATACCGCCAGAGTGAGCACCGCAAGGACGCCAAGCAGAAAAAAGGGATGTAATAAGAAGAACATCATGATGCCTTTGGCCCCTCCGATCGCCAATCTCTATCCGGGCTGAACCGCTTCCAAGTCTCCACCGGGTTCAGCCGAGCCCGTCACCTGAATTGTACCCCTGGCAAAGACCCGGCCAATAGTCGGTAAGCGGCTGGTTAAGGGAGCAAAACTACCCGATCGATGGTGGTAGGGGTTCGCCGGCCTCGCCGCCGCTTGTTCTCGCCATCTCCAGTGCCCTGACGAGTTCGTCGTGCTGGCGGCATTTGATCAGCCACCACGGCCTTTTCAGGTCGGGGTTGCGTTGCTCGATCAGCACTGCGTCGGTGGATTCCTTGTCGATGGTGGTTCGCGTCCAGCCCAGCCGCTTGCCCCGGTACCGCAGCGCCATGGACTTGCTCCACATCTTCCGACGTCCGTCTTCGGACACCGCCTCGACGATGCCGATCTCGGATGCCGGGAGATGTCGTGGGACGAGCAGCTCGATGCGGGTGCCGGTCGGCCACAGCGTCCAACCCTGGTGGCGAATCCACAATCCGCGATGGTCGACCGAGACCCGGGCGCCGACGGAGCCGAACGGTCCGTACCACGACAACACAGCGACCGTGGCCAGCACAAGGGCGAACAGGGCGCTGGCGAGTTGCGCGCCCGCCTCCCCGCGAATCGCGTTCCAGAACCCGACCGCCGAGAGGGCAAGCAGGAGTGCGATGGTCGCGGAGGCGAACAGGTCCTTGAATTCCCGCTCGCCCTGTTCGGACCAGGGAAGCGTCACGGCCTCGGCACCGGGGCTCTCGTCTGGTCGGGCCTCGGCCTGCTCGCCATCGCCGTTCACGGGTCCATTCTACTGGGCGGTCGAGGGCTCGGGGTTACAGCGGCTCTCCTTGTTAGCCGCTAAGGCTACCAGTGATAGCCGGATCGCCTGTGAATATCTGGTGAATGAACGGTTGGTGTCGCTGAACAAAACTTCTCGAATGATCGACGTGGAATACCGCGGATTGGGTATTGAGTGGGCCGGAAGCACCGACAAGAATCGGTTAGGTAGACAACGTAAGACACGTTGACGCCTCGATGTTCAGCGGATTGCCGCCGGTGTAGCCGGTCGATCGAGGCTCATAACTGAGGATCACAGAACCAACTGGTGGGAGAGTTTCAAGTGGCCATTGGCCGGTCCTGCGCCGCGTGCGGGAAACGAAGAGGATGCCATAGTGGGTGACGTCATTGTCCTGATTCCGCTTGGCGTAATCGGTCTCATTCGCTGGCTGTCGTGGCTTGTGCGCCGCATTCCGGCGGTGCTGTACCGAAGCTACGAGTCGGACCACGTGGAGCCGATGAGCCTGGTCACCCCGGTGTATCAGGAGGATCCGGAGCTCTTCCGCCAGGCGATCGAATCGTGGCTGGCCAACGACGTGGCGGAGATCATCTGCGTCATCGACCAGACCGACAAGGCGTCGATCGAGGTCGCCCGCAACTACCCGGTTCAGATCATCGTCACCGACGTACCGGGCAAACGCGACGCTCTGCGTAAGGGATGGGAGGCGGCCACCTCACCCATCGTCGCTCTCGTCGACTCCGACACCCTGTGGGCTCGCGATGCCCGGGAACAGATCCTGAAGCCTTTCGAGGACCCGATGATCGGCGGTGTCGGCACACGCCAGAACGTCTACAACCCGGAGAACGTCTGGCAGAACATCAATGACATGTATCTGGACTACCGGTACTTCGACGAGATCGCCTCACAGACCCGGGTCAGTCGCGCCGTCTCGTGCCTCTCCGGTCGAACGGCGGCCTATCGCCGGGAACTCCTGCTCGAGGTCAGCGACGATTTCATGGGCGAGAAGTTCCTCGGCGTGCCCTGCAACTCCGGTGAGGACAAGCGGCTGACGTCGCTGATCCTGGAACGCGGCCATCAGACCTACATGCAGCGCAACGCCCGGGTGTGGTCGACGTTTCCACCCGATCCGTCGACGTTCTTCAAGCAGCGCCTGCGCTGGTCCCGCAACACCTGGCGCTCGGATCTCCGGGCCCTCAAGCGCCGGTGGATCTTCCGTCACAAGTTCCTGGCCTTCACCACGATCGACAAGGCCGTGGCGTCGTTCACGCTGATGGTGGCTCCGGCCTACATGACCTGGGGCTTGATCAACCTGAACTGGGGTCTCGTGTCGGCGTTGACGGTCTGGTGGATCATCAGCCGGGCCGCCAAACACCTACCTCACCTGCACCGGAAGCCGTTGCACTTCTTCATCATCCCGATCTTCGTGCTCGTGTCGTTTGCGGTGGCGTTGGTGAAGATCTACGCCTTGTTGACGGTTCGCAAACAGCGGTGGCTGACCCGTCAGGTCGAGGTCATCGACGGCGAGATCGTGCGGACCGGCGACGACGAGCCGGCGCCGGTCACCGCCGATCGCAACGATGAGCAGCGGGTTCTGGTCGGCGCCTCGGTCGCAGCTTCGCAACACGGTTCTGGTCCCGGTCCTCAGGCCCGGGCCGCAGTCGCCGGACCGGCTCTCGGGCCCGTTCGGCCCGATTTCCCGGTGAAGGTGAACCCTTGGACGGCACCAGGGGCTCCCGTTGAGGCAGCCCCATCTGCAGCAGGTCCACCGCCGGCTCCGGTCGAGCCGGAGATTCCGACCGGGCCTGTTGTCGAGCCGCCGGCGCCGGTCGAGCCTGTAGTCGGGCGCGAGGTATCGGCTGATCCTCCGACCGAGGACAGGACGTTGGACCCGGATCCGATTCCGACCGAGGACAGGACGTGGGACCCGGATCCGATTCCGACCAAGGTCGATCCTCCGGACCAATCGACCGAACCGGCTGCGGCCGAAGTCGAGGTCGAGGTTCCCTCCGAACCGCAGGCCGAGACCAACGTACCGGCCCGGCTCGAGGCGCCGCCGCCAACCGGCAGTCCCGTTCGAGGTCTTGCCCCTCCAACCGGAAGTCCGGTTCAGGGAATCGCCGCACCGACGAGCTTCGCTGAGGCCATGGCCGCCGTGACCCGGCAACTACCTCGCCGGACCGCTGAGTCCGATGACGTCGCGGGCGAGGGTGAGGACCCCAACTCCCCCTACCAGAACAAGGAGGAGATGGTCGACGCCCTGCTGGCCGAACTCGTCGATCTGCCTCTTCGGGGGCGTCGCAAAGCCCAGCAGCGGTTCGATCAGGAGGAGGGCGCATGACCGACGAACGCGAGCGCTCGTCAACGCCTGCCGACGAGACACCTGCCGTCAAACCCTGGTCATCGGCCCAGGTCGCCGATGACGACCGGCGACGGCTCGCTCAGCAGCAGGCGAATCGGCCGCTGCGGCGGCTCCGTCGGCTCTTCCGTCCCGCCCCTCCGGCCGAGACGGTCGGCCACACCGCGGATCCTCATGCCGGTGCCGTGCCGGCCGCTCCCGTCGTCCGCGGCGGGGTCGGCATACCCTCGGTAATCGGTCTCGTTCTCGCCGCCGTGGCGACCGGTGCGATCGTCGTCGGCCAGACCCGAGGTGGAGGGCTGGCCGTGGTCGATCCCGCCGACAGCGCTCAGTCGGCCGCCATCGGTTCGGAGCCGATCACCGGGGCGGGCAACGCTGCCTCGTCCAACGGCTCGACCGCCACTCCGGCGGCCGTCGATCCGCTGGCGCCGCGGATCTGCACGCTGCCCGGGGAACGAACGGGTGAGACCGATGAGCTCTACAACGGCACCGATCCCAACCGCAAGCTGCTGCCCTACAGCCCGTTCCGCATCATCAACTTTCCGTGCGCAAACTTCCCCACGGGCCTCCGGGCCACGCTGGTCTACCTCGACGCCGTGGTGCTCCTCCAGGGGGGCTCGATCTACAAGAGCGTGCCCTTCGACGCCTCCGTAACGGTGTCGCTGGCCGACGTCGTCGAGGCCGTCGACGACCCGGACTGGATGGTCGAGGTGGCCGAGGGCGTCTTCATGATCGACACCGCCCTGGTGCAGTTGGGCGGCACATCACTCGACATCTCCTCGCCTGAGGTCAGCGAGGTCCGTTTCTCGACCCGGCCCGATGTCTTCCTGGGTGGTCGCGGTGCCACGGCGCTGATCCAGGATGTGCGAATCACCTCCTGGGATCCGAACCGGGGTGGTATCGACACCAACACCGACGACGGACGGGCGTTCATTCTCTACGAACGCGGTTCCCGCCTCGACATTCTCGACTCGGAGATCATCGGACTCGGCAGCGACCGCTCCGGCGCCTACGGAACCTCCTGGCGAACGGGAGGAACGACGGGCTCGACGATCAACACGCTGTACGACCAGAACTGGTTCGGCGTCTACACCTTCGAGGCCCGGGACATCGTGTTCGAGGGCAACACCTTCTCCAACAACGTCTACTACGGCCTCGACCCGCACGACTACAGCACCGGACTTGTCGTCGAGAACAACGTGGCCTTCGGCAACGGCAGCCACGGCCTCATCTTCTCCCGTGGTGTCAGCGACAGCGTGATGCGCAACAACCACTCGTACAACAACGGTGGCAACGGCATCGTCGTCGACCTGGCGTCCGATCGAGTGCTCATCGAGAACAACATCGTCGAGAACAACAAGAAGGACGGGATCGTCTACCTCGCCTCCGGTGAGGGGGAGATCCTGAACAACACCGTCCGTGGCAACCGCACCGGCATCCGGCTCAGCCAGGTCGGCACCACCGGCATCCACGTGGAGGGCAACTACCTGGAGGCCAATGCCAGCGGCATCCACGCCTACGGCGGCGCCTCCGACGTCACCATCGTCAACAATGTGATCACCAACACGACCCGTCCCGCGATCATCGCCGACGCGGCGCCGGTCTCGATCAGCAACGTCGAGATCAGCTCGGCCCCGGTCGGGATCGAGGCCCGGACGGCGGTCGAGATCGTCGGCGCACGCATCTCCGACGTCGACGTCGGTGTCGTGGCCTCGAATGCCGGGATCGTCGAGATCAAGGATTCGGAGATCGACGCCGCGGACACCGGGCTCCGACTCAAGCGGGGCAGCTTCGGATCGATCGACGAGGCCAGCGCGATCACAGCCGGTCAGAGGGTGGACGCTCCGGTCGACCGGCCCTTCTGGAGGAAGTGGATGCCGTACGTGGGTGTGGCGGTGGTGCTCATCGCCATCCTGCTCGAGATCCTCCGGGGGGCACGAACCGCCGGCGAGGGCCTGCGACTCGCCCCGCCGGGCGTGGTGAACGTGCGATGAGGGCGGAGAAGCGAGCCAAGAAGGCCGTCCGCAAAGCGGAAAAGGCGGCCCGCAAAGCCGAGGAGTTGCAGGCGGCCGCCGCTCAGGCGCCAGTGCCCCGTCCTCGCTCCAGCCGGCGGCTGGCGGGGCTGGGCCTGGCCGCCGTTGCGGTGCTGGGTGCAGCCGGTGCCGGTGCCTGGTACGTCCGGCAACGGAGCGAGGAGGTCGATCGCCGGCCCGCCGACGTGACCATCGAGGCGTTCGGCGACTTCGGGACGGCCATCGTCGTCCGCAACGGCGCGGCGTCCATCGATGACGTGGCGTCGACCCCGGCGGTGGTCGAGCAGGGGCTGACCTCCTTCGACGGCGACACCATCACCTTCACCCGACCCGTTGTCGCCGCCGAGGCGGCCCACCTCTCGATCGTCGATCGGAACGTCCGGCTCCGGAGCGATCCGGAGGCCATCGTTCCGTTCATCGCCCAGGGCGCCGACGTCACTATCCGCAACGCCTCCATCACGTCCTGGGACGGCACCGGGGTGGACACCGAGGCGGGCGACGGTCGCGCCTACGTGCACCTCGAAGATACGGTTCTCGACATCGACGGCCTGACTGTCACCGGATTGGGCGCGCCGGACCGTGGTCGATTCGGCCTGGCCGTCGCCAACGGTTCCACCGGCACGATCAGCGACGTGACCATCCGAAACAGTCACGTCGGGCTCGACCTTCAGGGCAACCTGCCGCTGCTGTTGATCGACTCGGTCGACGTGAGCGGTTCTACGCTGGCCGGGATCCGCATGGCGTCGGTTTCCGGCGTCACCCTGTCCGCGGCATCGGTCGTCGAAAGTATCGGCGACGGTCTGCTGATCGAGGGAAGCACCAGTGACACGACCGTCACCGAGGTCGATGCCGGCGCCAACGACGGTCACGGGGTCAGCATCACCGGCGCGGCGGGCAACGTCCTCATCGGCGACAGCCGCATGTTCCGCAACGGCGGCCGCGGCATCTCGGTGGCCAACACCCGGGGCGTCACGTTGGCGTCCAACACCATCTGGGCGAACAACGGCGGCATCGGATTCACCGGAGCGAACGCCTCCTCGGAGGTCCGTGACTCGTCCGTTACCGGCAACCGGGGTGGCGGTATCGAGCTGGCGTCGGCCGGATCGTCGGTCACGGTGACCGGGAACACCGTCGACCACAACGAGTACGGCCTTCGCATCGCCGACGGCTCGGCCGCGGTGGAGCAGAACTCGATCACCGAGAACGGGGTCGGGGTGCTGCTGGAGGACACGAGCCCCCAGGTCAGTTTCAGGCTCAACGACATCGTCGGGAACTTCGACACCGGCTTCCAGCTGGCCGAAGCCGAGGGTCTGACCATCGAGGCCAACCGCATCATCCGTAACTCCCACGCCGCGTTCACGGTGCAGGTCGCCTCGTCCTCGGAGCCGTTCTGGGAGAACAACGAGGTCGACGGCGGCCGCTACGGCGTGGAGCGGATCTACAAGCCGCTGCGTGAAGATCGGGCGCTGGCCGACCTCATCCCCGTTCCCGCCTATTTCTTTGCCGAGGAGGGTCGGGCGTTCGCCGACCTCGAACAGCAGGTTCAAACGGATCCGGCGGGGCAGCCGTGAGTCGACCATCCATCGTTTTGAGGGCGGCCACTGCCGTGGCGATGGCCGGGCTGCTGTCCGGATGCGGTGGCTCGCCCGCCGCCGTGATCCGGACCGCGCCGGCGGAGTCCGGCGACGAGGTTGCCGGCGAGACGGGACCGTCGGTCGGCGCGGATCTCGATCCGTCCGCCGGTCTGGTTGGCGTCAACGGAACCGAACTCAGCGAGGTGCCCGGGCTCGACGGTCCGCTCGATCAGGCATCGAGCGAAGCGGTGGCCGCCGCCGAGGCCCTGCTTGCGGGGTTCATCGAGGCCATGGCCGACAACAACTTCGATCGTGCGGCCACCTTGACGACCGGCGAGGCCAAGGCCTTTCTCTTTCATCTGGCGGAAGCGGGTCGTTGCGGGTTCTCGCTCGCCCGGGCCGAACTCTTCTCGGTGTCGTCGAACGCCGAGCTGGCCGGAGTGGGGCAGCTCGCCATTCCGGTGTCCGCCTCGTTCACCCTCGATACCGGTCTCACCAGAAACCTCACCGCAATCGGTGTTCGCCGGGAAACCGAGGGTGTGTGGCTGATCTCGGATCTGCTGATCGACGGGTCGGCCGCGGATGAGATGTCGGTCGACCTCGACAGCACCATTCGCGCCGACCTCCGCCTCACACCGACCGAGTTGTGTGCCGGGCCGAATGTCGTCCAGGCGACCTTCGAGGTGTTCAACGAGGGTCGCGACCCGATCGTGTTCAAGGAGTTGTTCTACCTCGACAACAAGGGCAACCGGTATCCGGTATCCGGTACCGATCCGCTGGCGGCCGGCGCGATCCCCGGTCGCAACGAGGATCCGTTGGTCTGGGAGTGGACCGTCGAGGTCGAGAACGGCTACGACGGCGGGCAGTTCGTGCTGGTCGCGGCCGACCTCGACGAATCCCGCCAGGAGAACACCGAAGTGCTGATCGCCCGCGAGTATCCGGTGACCCCGTCGCCGTTCTTCTCCGACTTCGACGTCGACGCTGCCGCCATCGCCAAGGCGTTGGGCGGCGTGGTCGCAACGACGTCCGACGCCGAGTCGGAAACCGGTGCCGACCCGGACGGATCGCCGCCGCCGACGTCGCCCACGACCGCGACCTCCGGGTCGACCGATACCACGCCGGTCCAGACGACGGCGTCAACCACCCCTTCGAGCAGCCCATGACCGACAGCCCGATCGCCGACGATCCGCCGGAAGCCGTCGACGACACCGCTTCGGCGACGAACGAGGACGAGAACCGCTCACGCCGGCGGCCGCTCATCGCCATCGCCGGGGTGTTCGCAGTCGTCGCCATCGCCGCGCTGGTCCTGGCCTTCACCGGCGGCGACGACGGTGACGGCCAGAACATCACGGTCGACGACGCAACCTCGGAAACCCTGGCGCCGACCGGCGAACAGGCGACGGCGACGACGGGCGACAACGGCGACCAGTCGGGTGGCGAGACCGGATCGGAGGAAAGCGGCGGGGGTGATGACGACGATCCGGACGACGCCGACGACGACTCCTCCGATTCCGACTCCGAACGCACCGATGTCGGGGCCAGCCGGCCGGCTGTGGTCCAGCCCTTCCGTTGTTCCGACGAGCCCGATCGCTGTCTCGACCGTTTCGAGGTCGACGGCTTCGACGGCCTCTGGAACATCGGTGGCGGTGACTTCACCGATGTTGAGGGGCATCGGTGGAGCGCCGCCTCCTGCGCCGGTGGCAACACCTACGAGTCGCCGAATGAGATCGACGACACCGACGACGACGAGCTGTTCCAGGCCCGCCGGTTCGAGCCGAGTTGCTCGTTCCCCGTGGAACCCGGGCTGTACGAGGTGCTGGTCGGATGGGCCGAGACCTACGATGCCACCCCCGGCTACCGGGTCTTCCCGCTGGTGCTGGAGGGCCGCGACCGGGCCATCGTCGACGTCGGCCGGGCGGTCGGCATGAACCGTCCGTTCATCCAGAGCTACGAGGTCAACGTCGTCGACGAGCGTCTCGACGTGGCCGCCCCACCCCAGGAGAACCGGTCGATGCTGGCCGCCGTCGCCTACAGGCGGATCGGTGATCCACTGCCGGCATCGGAGGCGGAGCCGGCGACCTCACGGCCGATACCGCTCGATCGCCCGACCGGGGGTTCGACCGACATCGCAGGATTGGCCGGTGGGGAGACCCTGACCGTCGGAGCGGGCGCTGACCACTCAACCCTGCAGGAAGCGCTCGAAGACGTCCAGCCCGGACAGATCATCAAGCTGGTGGGTGCCGGTCCCCACCCCGGTCCGGTTCGTTCGGTGCGATCCGGCTCCGCCTCCAACCCGATCGTGATCACGGCCGAACCGGGGGCCTATCTCGAATGCCCGTCGCCGAACGACGGTGAGGTGGCCCGCTGCTTCCAGCTCGGACACTCGTCGTACCGGATCGTTGATTTCGCCATCGTCGGCGGCTCGTCGAACCTCTACATGGTGGGCGACGGACCGGGTGAGTACGTGACCGACGTCAAGGTCCTGAACTCCGTGTTCCGGGGCTCCCCGGCCGGTGGCACCGGCGAGTGCATTCGGGTCAAGTACCAGGCTTCGGCCATCGAGATCGCCGGCAACGACATCGCGGATTGCGGCCTCGGCAAGTGCTGCAACGGCTCGAAGAACGGTGAGGGCGTCTATGTCGGGACCGCGCCCGAACAGCTGAAGGAGAAGAACCCGACGCCGGAGCGCGACGAGACGACCGATGTGTGGATTCACCACAACACCATCCGGAGCCTCAACGAATGCGTGGAGGCGAAGGAGGCGGTTCACTCGATCCTGGTCGAGTACAACTCGTGCAAGGGCCAGGCCGACACCGAGAGCGGCGCGTTCGGAAGCCGGGGCGGCCTCGTCGGGCGGGGCAACGTCTTTCGATTCAACCTGGTCGAGAGCGCCGAGGGGGCCTGTATCCGGTTCGGGGGCGACGACGAACCGGACGGCACCGGAAACGATTTCTACGGCAACGTCTGTCGTGACATCGGCGGTGAGTACGGGGTGAAGCAGCAGCGTGACCCCCAGGGGCTGGTCTGCGGCAATGTGTTCGGCGGCTCGGGCCCATCGACTCGGCTGTCCCGCAACAAGAGCGTCGACCCGACGGCCGCCTGCCCGGCCGGGACCCCGACCGCCGACGGCGAGGTGGGTGCCGGCCGCCCAAACGAGGGGTGACCGGCGACGGGCCGAACAGTCCGAATCAAGAACTGACAGTGAAATGACAGTGAACCGAAGTGACCGTGGCGTTCTCGAACGCATCTGAGGGAGGAGAGCAGGTATGGACATGAGCCGGCAAAGCGGTGAAGGGCAGGGTCTGAGGATCGGTGTGTTCGGCCTCGGCTATGTCGGCGCGGTGACGGTGGCCGGGCTGGCCAAGCTGGGCCACACGGTGGTCGGCGTCGACATCGCGTCGCACAAGGTCGACGACCTGAATCGGGGCAAGGCGCCGGTCGTCGAGCCGGGCCTCGACGAGATCCTGTCGCAGTACACGCAACGGGGAACCGTTTCGGCCACCTTCGACCCGGCCACGGTGGCCAGGACCGTCGACATGGTGATGATCGCCGTTGGTACGCCGTCGACTTCATCCGGCGGGGTCGACGATCGGCATCTCCTGGCCGCGGCCGCGGAGATCGGCGAGGGCCTGCGGGCCAACCCGCGGCCCTTCGTGCCGGTGGTCAGCCGGTCGACGTCGCTGCCCGAGGTCCACTACCGGGTGCGGGCCCGACTCGAGACGACGTCGCGCCGCGTCCTCGGCCCGCACCTCGGCTACGCCTGCCACCCCGAGTTCCTGCGGGAGGCGTCCGCCCTCGACGACTTCTTCGACCCGCCGGCGATCGTCGTCGGTTCCGACGAGCCGCTCACCTTCGAGTTGACTCGACGGCTCTATCCCGGCATCGAGGCCCCGATGATCGAGGTCGGAGTCGGCGAGGCGTCGATGGTGAAGTATGCGGCCAACTGCTACCACGCGGCCAAGGTCACGTTCGCCAACGAGATCGGTCGGCTCTGCGCCGAACTCGACATCAACTCGATCGACGTCATGGACATCTTCTGCCGTGACGACAAGCTGAACATTTCGGCCAAGTACCTGCGGCCCGGCAGCCCCTTCGGCGGGTCCTGTCTGCCGAAGGACCTGCGGGCCGTCATCGACATGGCCCGCCAGCGAGCGGTTCCGCTTCCGATGCTGTCGGGCATCCTGCTGTCGAACCGGGATCAGGTCGACCTGATCTGCGAGCGGATCCTCGGTGAGCTGCCCAGCCGGGTCGCCATCGTCGGCATGGCCTTCAAAGAGGGCACCGACGACCTGCGGGAGGCTCCAATGGTGGCCGTGGTCGAACGGCTCAAGGGCAAGGGCGTCGACGTTGCGGTCTACGACGGCGAACTCGCCGTCGATCGACTCCACGGCGCCAACAGGACCTTTGCCCTGTCGGCCCTGCCGCACCTGGTCGATCTGGTGCACGACGACCTCGGCGCCGTCGTCGCCGGGGCCGACGTGGTGGTGGTCAGTCACAGCCTCGACGACGAGATCTGGTCGTCGGTCGACCTCGGAAACGATGCCGTCGTCCTCGACCTCTGCAACGTCAGGGCGCTGACATCGCATCCGGGATACCACGGCCTGTACTGGCCCGGTCCCCGATCGGCGGTGACGGTTGGCTGATCCGGTCGGCGGCCGATCGTCGCCCGGGGCGCTGCGACTCACCGTCCCGGCCGCTGTTGCCGCCGTCGCCGTTCTCCTGTGCGGCTGCTCGGACGGAGCCGGTGACGAGGCGCAGGCCGAACCGACCGCCACCTCCTCCGAGGAGCAGATCACCTCCTCGACGATCGCTACGGCGAACGCCGATTCCGGGGTCGGCGGCACCATCAACGCATCTGGTGGGGTCGTCGACCTCGGCGGTGTACCGATCCGTCACGAGTCGGGGGTGGTGGTCACCCTGGAACAGCTGCTCGTGGAGCCGTCGTACGTTGTACTGGAGTTCAGCGCCGCCAACGGATCACCCGGCGAGGTGGCGTTGGCCGGCGACACCGTACGGGGGATCACCCTGGAGTTCGATGATCCGACGGTGGTCATGACCTATCAGGCTCCGAGCATCAACGAGACGTTGGAGCTCTCGTCGGGCGAGGTGCTCGAAGCCGAGATCGTGTTCCTCGGCGTGCTGCCGGAGAACGCTGCCGCTCTCGACATCACGTTCAACCCTGCACCCGAAGCCGACGGCGACGTGGCCGAACCGACCATCCGGGCCGTCGACATCCCGATGACGACGGTCGGCGGTTGACCATCGGTACCGCCGCCCGATGGGTGCCTGTCGCCTTCCTGGCGATGATGGTGGCGGTTGGCTGCCGCTCCGGTTCCGATACCGGTGGATCGGCGGAATCGGCGGGACCCGAGACGACGACGGAGGCGGAATCGGTCGGCTCCGAACCACCGGCCCCCGAGTCGAGCGCTCGGATCGTGGCCTCGCTCCCCGAATCGTCGGTGGTGGTCATCGATCCGAACGCCGGATCGAGATCGGAGCGGATCGAGGAGCTGGCCGAGTCGGTGGGGGCTTCACTGGAAGGTGACACCGCTCGGATCGTGGTGGAGGAATCGGTGCTGTTCGAGTTCGGGTCGGCCGAGCTGCTCGATTCGGCGTCGGATGTGCTCGACGACATCGCCGAGCTGTTGACCGGGCTGGCGGCCGAACGGATCGACATCGTAGGTCACACCGACGCGGTTGGATCCGAGGAGTACAACCTGGACCTGTCGGCCCGGCGGGCCCGTGCGGTGGAGGATGCGCTGGTGGAGCGTGGCGTCGACGACGACGTCATGGAAGCCGTCGGGGAGGGTGAGGCCGAGCCGCTGGCTCCCAACGAGAATCCCGACGGCAGTGACAACCCCGAGGGCCGAGCCCGGAATCGGCGGGTTGAGGTGACCGCCACCGGTATCGCCGACTGATCGGGTCTTTCGGGTCGATTCGCCGGCGTGACGGGTCTACGCCTCATCCTCGTGGAGCGGGGCGAGGACGAAGTGGCCGTGGCTGTTCGCCACCACCCGGTCGCGTTCGTTCTGCCACAATTCGCAGCGGACGTTGGCCACTCGGCGCCCCTGACGGGTGACGTTTGCCCGTCCGTAGGTGATCGTGTCGGATCGAACGGGTCGAAGATAATTGAACGAGACGTCGACGGTCTTCGGAAGCCGTTCGCAGTCGGTGTCGTGGATGAGTTGGAGGATGGCTGTCATCTCCAGCACGGCGCCGACCACGCCGCCGTGGACCGCAGGCAGATTCGGATTGCCGGTCAGGTGGGCTTGGGGCGGCAGCTCGGTGATCACCTCGTCGCCCAACTGGTGAACCTCGAGCCCGATGAATCGGGCATAGGGGATGTAGTCGAGCAGAGCGTCCAGGTCGTTGACCCGGCCCTCGGCACGAAGCTGGTTGAGGAACTTCATCCGGCGCCCTCCATGCGGCGAACGCCGCCTCGATCGGTCAGCGGGCGGGTCGAGTTCGGTGTGCCGGTCATGAACGTGGCCGTGCAGGTGGCGATCGGGTCGTCCGGCGAGTCGTGATAGGCCACCCCGCGTACGAACGTTATCGTTCGCGTCCGTTTGAAGCAGGTGGCCCGGGCTATGACATCACGACCGGGAGTGGCCGGTCCCATGTAGTCGATCCGCAGGTCGAGGGTGGCGATCGCCACGGGCTCGGCCTCGCCCTCGGCGCCGGGTACTCGCACGGCGAATCCGGCGGCGTTGTCGAGAAGGGCGGTGATGGCACCGCCGTGGATGACCCCGGTGTCGGGATCACCAACCAGCTTCTCGTCGTAGGGCAGGCTGATCTCCACGTACTCATCGGTGGCGGCGTGGAATCGCAGCCCGAGGGCGGCGGCGTGTGGGATGTTGGTCAGATGGTCGGCGATCGCCTGGCCGGTCACGGGATCCGCACCGATCGATGGTCTGCCCATTCGAACAGGGTCATGATGCGACCTTATCCGTGATCGCCTGCGTGTTTCACCCGGGCGAGGAGATCGATCATGGTCCGGTGGACCAGCCGGGCCAGGCCGCGGGTGGGCGGGTCGATCTACACTGGCCTGTCTTGGAACCTGGCGTTGCCATCGGGCTGTTCGGTCTGGCCCTGGTCATCGGCGGGTACGGTTCGATCATCGGCGCCGGCGGCGGGTTCCTGCTCATACCCGGCCTTGCCCTGCTGTTCGGACTCGACGGCGCCGAAGCGGTCGGCACCGGCGTGATCACGCTGGCCTGCCTCCATGCCGCCGGGTCCGTTGCCTATGACCGGCAGGGACTCGTCGAACGTACGGTGGCGGCCTGGTGGGCGGTGACCGCAGCTCCGGTGGCCCTGCTGAGCGGGTGGCTCCTGACCAATCGGCTCGACTCCGATGTGCTGCTGACGATCATCGGGCTGCTGATGATCGCACTCGCCGTGTTCGTGGCGATGGGTTCGATGGGCGGGCACCAAGTGGGGACCGACACCCCGGCCCGATCCGGTGTCGGAGTCGAACCCCGCGTCGCGGCCCTGCTGGTCGGTGCGTCGGGGGTGGGCTTCCTCAATGGCGCCTTCGCGGTCGGTGGCGGTCTTATCGCCGTGCCGTACCTCGCCCGGGTGCAGCGGCTGTCGGCCCACCGGGCGGCAGCGACGACGGCCGCGGCCGGCATGGCGGCCAGCTCGGCGGCGGCGGTCGGCCACGCGCTTGCCGGCAACATCGTGTGGGCCTATGCGCCGCCGCTCATTCTCGGCGCGGTGATCGGGTCGAGCACCGGGGCCCGGCTGGGGCCTCGACTGTCGCCCCGCACGGTGATGGTGCTGCTCTCGGCCGGCCTGGTCACCACCGGCGCACCGCTGATCGGCTTCGCCCGATGGGCCTGAGCGTCACTCATCGTGGTGGTCGCGGAGCGCATGAAACCTCGACATAGGACCGATGGCACAAATCTCTGATTGGTATTCGACACGACTCGGCCACCGGGCATTCGCTACCCTGGTCGAGGTGACTACGTCCCGATCCGCTCAGGGTCGCCAGCAGGCGCCGACACCGGCCCCCAAGACGTCGGCCGTGGTGAGCTATCGCCTGGCCCGTCAGCGGGTTGTGGACTCGATCCTGCGGGGCGATCGGCCCATCGAGACCGCCTGCGATGCCCAAGCCGAGCTGAGGCGGGTCGCCCACAACTGTGGAACATTGTTGCCGGAACCTTGCCCGTTGTGTGACGGTTCGGATCTGGTGGCGGTAACGTTTGCCTTCGGAGCGTCCCTTCCCAGGTCGGGTCGGGTCGTCGCCGATCTGGGTGAAGCCCGTAAGCTGAGAAACCGTGGTAGACCTTCTACGTGGTATGTCATCGAGGTGTGCCGCCAATGCTGGTGGAACCACCTGCGGGAGTCCTTCGAAGTCTCGGGCTGACCCGGCCCAGGCGTTGAACCGCACAGCCGGTTGACAGTTGGTGATACAGCAATGACGACGTATGTTCCCGGGCCGCTCTCCGGCCCCGCTCCGCCCCGTAACCGGAGCCGAAATCCGTTCTGGCGCTTCCGCCGCTTCTTCTTCGTTCTCTTCGTGATCGCCGGCGCCGCACTGGCCGTCGCGTGGAACTTCGCCAGCCAGGTGACCCTGACCGGCGACGACTTCGAGAACCTCAACGAGACAACGTATGTGTGCACCGGTGAGGTCGACTTCGAATGCGGCCCCGATTCCGCCGCCTACACGGTCGCCCAGAACGCCGAGGATCGTATCGTCGTCCCGTACGCCGAGATCCCCGAGGTTGTCATCCAGGCCGTGATGGCCACGGAGGACAAGAGTTACTTCGACCATTCGGGTGTCGACCCGATCGGGCTCGCACGAGCCGCCTACCAGGTGGCGAAACGCAAGCTCACCGGCGAGGGCAGTCTTCAGGGCGGTTCGACGATCACCCAGCAGTACATCAAGCTGACGTCGGGTGACTCGTCCGACAGCGTGTCCCGCAAGGCCCGCGAGGTGGTTCGAGCCATCAAGTTCGAGCAGGAGTTGGCCAATGAGCTCGGCTCGAAGGAAGCAGCCAAGCAGCAGATCCTCGAGCGCTACCTGAATCGAATCTGGTTCGGTCGCCGCTCCTATGGCATCGCTGCCGCGTCCCGGAACTACTTCGGCAAGGACCTGGCCGACCTGAGCCTGCCCGAGGCCGCCTATCTGGCGGGCCTTATCCGCAATCCCGCTGCCGCCGATCCGATTTCCTTCCCGGACGAGGCCGGCCGCCGCCGGGCCGTGACGCTGGGCTTGATGGAGGAGCAGGAGTTCATCACCGCCGACCAGCGGGTGCTGGCCGAACAGGACGACTGGTCGTCGCTGGTTCGGGAGGAGGCCAACGTCGAGGGTCTTGGCGATGTGAAGTGGGCCGATGTCGGCTCGGAGTACTTCCTGTGGGAGGCCCGTAAACAGCTGGAGGCCATCTTCCCCCAGGCCGAGTACTACCAGAAGAGTCTGCGGGTCTACACGACACTCGACCCGCAGCTGCAGCGGCTGGCCTACGACACGGTCGTCAACACGCTCGACCCCCGAAACCCCGACATGCCGCTCGGCTCCATCGTCAGCCTCGACGATCAGGGTCGGGTGGTGGCCATGATGGCCGGTGCCGACTGGGACTCCTCGGAAGTCAACCTGGCCACCGGCCGAGGTGGCACCGGCTTCGAGCCCGGGTCCACCATGAAGCCGGTGGTCCTGGCCGAGTTCATCGAGCAGGGGTACTCGCTCGAGTCGCTGTTCGACAACGAGCCCGTCACCTACCCGGAGTGGAACTGGTCGCCCGGTGGCGGCAGCCGCAATCCGGTCAACCGGGCCAAGACGGTGTCCGACGCCATGCGGTGGTCGCGTAACTCGATCTTCGCCCAGATGATCTTCCAGGTGGGGATCGAACCGGTCATCGACATGGCTCACCGGCTCGGTATCACCTCCAACATCGACGCAGTGCCGTCGATCGCCCTCGGCTCCAACACCGTCACCCCGATCGAGATGGCCACCGTCTACTCCACGTTCAAACAGGAGGGGGTGCGATTCGATCCGGTCTACATCGACCGCATCGAGGATGCCGACGGCAACGTGCTCTGCTGGTATCCGACGCAGCCCGGCGATTGTGACGGCACCGCGTCGGCGGCCGACGGCATTCGTTCCGGCGAGCAGGCGGTCGACGGCTCCGTGGCCCGACAGGTGAATCTCACCCTGGTCGACGTCGCGGCCAACGGCACGGGCACGAACGCGCTCCTCGTCAACGAGGACGGCACCGTTCGAGCTACGGCCGGTAAGACCGGTACCACCAACAACGCCCAGCACGCCTGGTTCTCAGGGTTCTCCTGCAAGCTCACCACCTCGGTGTGGATGGGCTACCCGGGTGTGGCCGGCCAGGTCGGAGCGCCCCGCACGATGAGCGATGGAACACTGGCCGCCTCCAATGTGCAGCGGGAGGAGGTCGGCGAGCCCCTGTGGCCGCTGATCAGTGAGCTGTTCCCCGACTACGACGAGATCCACGGTGGCGATGTCCCCGCCCTCATGTGGCACGACTTCATGATGCAGGCCACCGCCAATGACGAGCCCTGCGAGATCGCCACCGAGCAGTCCGGCCCCGATCAACACGTCCTCGGCATCGAGCTGATGACCACGCTGGTTCCCTGTGCCGAGCCCGACCCGGCCCTGGTGGCCGCAGCCCAGGCGCAGGCCGAGTCGACCTCGACGTCGGAACCCGAGGGTGGCGGCGGTGGTGAGGACGAAGGCGCGCTCGGTGTGATCGGGGTTGGGTCCGGCGTCGGCTCCGGCTTCGGTTATCTCCGCGTCCCCACGTTCTCGCTGCGGGGCCCGGTCCCGGCTCAGGACGGCGACGGCGGTGGCGATGGAGGCGGTGACGTCATCGTGCCGACCACCGCACCCTGCCTCCCGATCGACCTCGACGGCAACGTGATCGAGGGCGCCACCACGACCATCGATCCCGCCGGCCCGTCGACCGTTGATCCGAACTCGTCCTCGACGACGGAGGACTCGACGTCGAGCAGCTCGACGAGCGAGACCACGTCGACCACGGCCCAGCAGACCACCAGCCAGACCACCGCCACCCAGTCGACCGGCACCCAGTCGACATCGACCACGGCGGCCGGAAACGGAGGCGGCAACGGCAACGGGAACGGCAACGGCGGAGGCGGTGGAGGCGGCGCCCCCGACGGCGGCTGACCGACGTGGCTCCGTCTTGACTAGGCCGCCGCCTCGGCGTCGGGGGCAGCGGCGAGCCGCTGAGCGCAGACGTCGGTGGCGATATCGACGAAGCGCTGGGCCACCGGTGACAGCGACCGATCGGCCAGCCAGACGAGGTTGAGCTGGCGAGGTTCGATCTCCGGGATCGTCGATCGCACGGAGATCGTGGGGTCCGAGACATCGATCGTGAGCAGGGGAACGACGGCGATCCCGACTCCGGCGCTGACCATGCCCTGGATGGCGCCGTTGTCATGGGAGCGGAAGGCGTAGTTCGGTGTGACGCCAAGACGTTCGAGACCCCGATCCACCTGCAGGCCGCACGTGTCTCCGGGGGGTTGGCCCACGGCGGGTTTGCCGGACAGCGACGCCAGCTCAACCGGCCCCGGGGGATGGTCGGTCGGAACCATGGCGACATGGGGATCGGCTCCGAGGTATCGGGCCTGACAGTCGGGGTGGGGGTCGCCCACGACGAACGCGAGGTCGACGTCGCCTCGCCGTAGTGAGCCGATCCGGATGTCCTGGTCGGCATCCTCCTCGACGACGGTCACCTCGACGTCGGGCGCTTCCTGATGCAGACGACGAAAGATCTGTGGAAGCACGCGGGCCGAGATCGATTGGAACGTGCCGACGGACAGCTTGCCCGACACACCCCGACCGAACCGGTCGAGGTCGTGTTCGGCCCGTTCGACGGCCTCGATGAGAGCGTTGGCGTGCTGCAACATCAGTTCACCGGCTGCCGTGAGCTCGGGCCTACGGGGGCCCGAGGGCCGGTCGAACAGCGGTTGGCCGACCATCTGTTCCAGTGCCGCCACCTGCTGGGAGACAGCCGATTGGGTGAATCCGAGCCTGGTCGCGGCCTTGCCGAAGGTGCCCTCCTCAGCGACCGCCCGGAGGGCCAGAAGGTGTCGTGTGCTCAGATCGTTCCACATGAGATCTATTATAAGATCTACTGATCAATACATCAAATAATCATCGCTTTTGATTGAGGCCAGGCGCTCGTAGGTTGGACTCATGCAACAGATTCCACGCACCGAAGACCTCGCCCGACTCGGAGCCTCGATCCACGAGCACGGGTTCGGAACCAACGAACAGCAGCTCACCGATGTCACCCTCATGGCTCGCCAGGTGCGGCCCGACTGGGCCGTTCTCGAGGTTGTGGCCGACCGAGCCTACCCGGAGGTCGTGAGGGCCCGAGCCCTCAGCCGGCTCAGCGCTGATTGGGAGTCGATCCGACTCGAGCTCGAAGCCTTCCGAGCCCGGTTCGAGGCCGATCTCGAAGACCTCCTGACCCGCTGGAACGCCCATCAGGATCTCCGCCGTAGCGGCGCCCCCGTGGCCGAACTGGTCGACTCCCGGAGCCGCCTCGATGCCGTCCGTCTCGGAATGGGCCGCTACCGGCAAGCTGTGTCACGATAAACGGGTGACGACGAAGCCCGAACACGGGCTGGCCGAAATGGTCGGCGAGGCCCATGCCGCCTACCGGTCCCTCCGTCCCGTCAGCGCCCGCTGGCACGCCGATGCCTGCAAAGTGCTCCCGGGAGGCAACACCCGTTCGGTCCTCCACTTCGATCCGTTTCCCTTTCGGGTGGCGTCGGCTCACGATCAGGTCCTGATCGATGTCGACGGTCACCGCTACATCGACTTCTGCGGCAACTACACCGCCGCTCTCCTCGGGCACTCACCGGCCACCGTCCAAGCGGCGGTGGCCGATGTGTTGAACGAGGGCTGGGCGCTCGGTGCCACCCACCCTCGGGAGGTCGAGCTGGCCCAGCTCATCTGTGACCGGTTCCCGTCGATCGACCAGGTCCGGTTCACCAACTCGGGCACGGAGGCCAACCTCATGGCCATCGGCACGGCGCTCCACCACGTCGCCGCCGTCGCAGAGGGCAGCGGTGATCGCCGCACGATCGGGGTGTTCGATCAGGCCTACCACGGCGGCGTCCTGTCGTTCGGCCCGCAAGACGGCCCGCACAATCCGATGAACGTACCCCACCGGTTCCGGGTCGCCCGTTTCGACGACATCGTCGGGCTCGACGACCTGTTCCAACCTGATCTGGCCTGCGTGCTGGTTGAGCCCGTGCAGGGCTCCGGCGGTTGTCGGCCGGCCTCGCCGGCGTTTCTTCAGGAGCTTCGCCGTCGTTGCGACGACACCGGCACCCTGCTGATCTTCGACGAGGTCATGACCTCCCGCCTTTCTCCCGGCGGGGCGCAACAGCGATTCGACGTCCTGCCCGACCTGACGACTCTGGGGAAGTACCTGGCCGGGGGTATGACCTTTGGTGCGTTCGGCGGCCGCCGCCACATCATGGCCGCCTTCGAACCGTCGGCCGAACGATCGTTGACCCAGGCCGGCACGTTCAACAACAACATCGTCTCCATGACGGCGGCCATCACGACGCTTCGCCACGAGCTCGATGCCGACACCCTCGGCGAGGTCAACGACCGCGGTGATCGCCTCCGGGCCGATCTGCAGGCGGCGTTCACCGATGCCGGCGTGGGATTGTGGGTGACCGGGCTCGGCTCGATGCTCTGTGTCCACAGCGACGACGACCGGCTCGTCGAGCTCTACTTCCACGCCATGCTGGCCCAGGGTCTGTATCTGGCCCGGCGCGGTTTCATGGCCCTCTCCAAGGCGATCACCGACGACGACTGCCGCCGCTTGATCGAGGCGAGCGCCGACTGGGCTGCTTCGATAGCCCGAACCGGGGGTTGAGTGGCCGACATCGCGCCATCGGGCGCGGCTGTTGGCGGCGGTGGTACCGCAACGGTCGACGACGGCGGGGCGTCGACGTTGGCCGGTCTGCTCGGCGCAGCGCTGGCCGTCACCGCCTGGGGGTCGGCCAGCGTGCTGGTCAAGGCGGTCGACATGGGCGGACTCGCAGTCGGTGTCTACCGGTTCCTGCTGCACTTCGTGGCCATCGCCGTCTGGATGCGGTTCCGGGGCACGCCGTTCTCCCTGCGAGCGCTTCGCCGGTCGGCCTTCGGTGGTGTCGCCCTGGCGCTCGACGTCGCCTTCTTCTTCACCGCGGTCAAGGAGACCTCGGTGATCAACGCCACGCTGATCGGAGCCCTCCAACCGATTCTCGTCGGTGTCGTGGCCGCCCGATTCTTCGGAGAGAAGATCCGTTCCCGTGACGCCGTGTGGTCGATCGTGGCCCTGGCCGGCGTTTTCGCCGTGGTGGTCACGGCGACCGACAGTGCCGTGTCCAGTGTGAAGGGCGACCTCTTGGCCGTCGGCGCTCTGATCTCCTGGAGCGCCTACTTCGTCGCGTCGAAGCAGTCGAAGGGCTCGTTGACCTCGACCGAGTTCACGGCGGGAGCCGCCCTGTGGACCGGCGTGCTGAACCTGCCGTTGGCGGTGGCGTTCGGTCAGGATCTGTCGATGCCGACGGGTCGTGATCTCCTGCTGATCCTGGTCATCACGTTCGTGGCCGGGCTGTTCGGCCACAGCCTCATGAACTGGTCGCTGATTCAGATCCCGCTGTGGGTCGGCTCGACGTTCACGCTGATGATCCCGGTGGCCGCGTCGCTGATCGCCTGGGCTCTGCTCGGTGAGCCGCTCAGCGTCGCCCAGATGCTGGGCATGGCCGTGGTGCTGGGAGCATTGGCGGCGATCGTGATCGGTCAGTCGACACCCGCCCGCCGAACTCGGAGGAGCCCGGCCGCCGTTTTGTGACCTGGTCACGGCCTTCGAGCCGGGCCCTACACTGGTGCCCCGTGCTGGTGGTGAACCCGAATCCGAACGGTGGGGACGATCAGGGCGGCGGGCGGAGGTCCGGCCAAGGCCTGGGTCGTCGGTTGTCGGATCCCGGACTTCAGCGGACAACCGGCTGGATGATGCTGGTCGCGTCGGTCGTCGGTCTGGTGGCCGCCATCACCGGCGTGATCGTGGCCTGGCGGTTGCTGGCTGGTCTGGACACCGCCACCATGGACACGCTCGCGGTCACCGTCGATGCCCTCGATTCCATTGCCGACACCATCGACGTGGCCGACGGCACCGTGGCCGCAACCTCCGAGGCGTTGACGGAGCTCCAGGCGACCTTGTCGACGTTGGCCGTGTCGCTCGACAGCGGGGCCGACGTGGTCGCCGACACCGGCCAACTCACCGAGACCGCCGCTCCCGCACTGGCCGACGCCACATTGACCCTTCGCCAGATGGAGTCGATCGGGGAGCGCGTCGACGGCTTCCTCGCCGCGGTGGCGAACATTCCATTCACTCCCGATTTCGATCCCGAGGGTGGGCTCGGTCCGACGTTCGGACGGCTGGCCGACGACCTCGACCCACTCGACGAGGAGCTGACCGCGGCCGCCCGGAGTCTGGAGGCGTTCGAGGGATCACTCGGCGATCTACGCACCGATGTCGACGCGCTCGTCGTCACCATCGGCGACGTCAACCAGGAGTTGCTGGCGGGGGAGGAGCTGCTGGTTCGCTATCGGGAGGACGTGGCCCGGGCTCGTGAGGTGGCGCTGTCGTCGCAGGCGGGTCTGAACCAGGATCAGACGGCGCTCCGCTGGCTCATCCTCGTGGCCGGCCTTGCGTTCGCCCTGGCCCAGCTGGTCCCGTTGTGGCTCGGCGTCTTCTTGCTCACAGCTCCGAATGATCGGAGCCGAGACCGAGCCGATCCGACTCGGCCGGGCAGAACACCGTGACGGCGGTGGTGATCGTGAGGTGGAGGAGCTGCCCCTCGGTTCTGAGGTTTCCCGCCGCCGACAGCGACGTCGGGAAACCTCAAATCGTTTCGGCCCTCGGTAGCCGAAACTCGAGGCGACGGGCTCCGTCCCGTCGCACGTAGATTGGCTCCCGTGAGGTTCGAGTTCCGCCCGCTCGGTCGATCCGACTTCGATCTGGTGATCCGCTGGCTGGCCGACCCCGAGGTGCACCGGTGGTGGCATCATGAGTTCACCGCCGAGGCCGTTGAACGCGATTTCGGGCCGGCCGTCGACGGCACCGACCCGACGGACATGCATCTTGTGCTGACCGCCGAACGGGACGGTCTTCGAGCAGAGCCGATCGGATTGGTCCAGTCGTACTCCTTTGCCGACCACCCGGGGGACGAGCAGGAGCTCGCTGCCGTCATAGACGTGCCGCCCGGTACCGGCTCCATTGACTACCTCATCGGCGAGGCCGATAATCGCGGCCGGGGAGTCGGCACGGCGATGATCAGGGCCTACGTCGACCGGATCTGGGTGACGAAGCCGTCGATCGACGTGCTGATCGTTCCGGTGGTGGCGGCCAACGTGGCGTCGTGGAAGGCCCTGGCCGGGGCGGGGTTCACCCGGCTGAGGCAGGCGAATCTCGAACCCGACAATCCGATCGACGATCCGCTCCACGTGATCATGGGCCTTGATCGCCCTCGTCCGTGACGGGTCGGGCGCCGCCGTCGGGGACATCGAGACGATGGGCCACTGTGACCCCCTGGCCCGAAAGCAGCGGCACCGACACCATTCCGGTGTCGGTGGCGAAGTCCGGCAGCGGGTGCTGTTCATGGACGATGAGACGGCTCCCGGGCCTGGCCTGGGCCAGCACCCGACCGGCAACCGGTGGCACCGCGTAGGCGGGCACGAACAGGAAGAACACCGACCCCTCGGACGCCTCAGCCGGGAGCCGCTCGGCATTGGCATCGCCCTCCACGACCACGATGCGATCGTCGAGACCCTCCTCGGCGACGAGCCGTCGAGCCTCGCCGACCAGGAACGGATCCGCTTCGATCCCCACGCCACGGCAACCCCGCTCGGCCACCGCATGGCGCAGGATGCGGGCGTCGCCGCATCCGAGATCGACCAGCGTGTCGTCGGCACCGACGTCGGCCAGATCGAGAAGCGGCTTGATCAGATCCGTCGGGGTGCTGAGGAACGGCCCGAGCGCCCGCCCCGCCGCCGGGCGCAGGCCGAGTCGCTCGGCCAGGAGGCGTAGGGGGCGAACGACGAGATACAGCGGCCACAGCGACCTCGGGAGCGCGACGGCCTGGTAGTCGTTCTCGTTGGGAATCAGGATGGCCGGGAGTCGCCCGCCGAGCGTCGACGGTGGCCAACACAACTCCAGCGTGATGGTCACGTCGTCGGTCCGGGCCACGGTCAAGGTGTCCCGGAAGTGGCGAAGCACCGGTTCGGCCGGTCCGCCGATCGGTTCCCACGGACGGTAGCCGTGCTGCCCGAGCGCCCGAACCGCGGCGAAGGCCTTGTCGGCGGCGGTCAGGTGCAGGGTCCCGCTGTGCCGTTGCACCGGTGCGCTCGGGTCGCCGTCGACGGTGGCCGAGATCCCGTCGGCTTCCAGTATGGCGACGACCTCGGCCACCTCGGCGGCCACCCGCCGACCGATCGCCCGGCAGACGTCGTGGGCCTCGGGGTGATCGAGGTCCGCCAGCCGATCCTGGTGGATGGCGTCGATCAGTCTGGCGTCGGTGCTGTTCACTGCGGTCGATCGTATCGTCGCCGCCGGCCGCCGTTGCGTGTCCTCGACCGCCTCGTAGCCTCGGTTGGATGACGGCGAATCGCTACCGGTACCAGAACCCCGCCGTGCTGGGAACCGTCGTCGAGTTCTCCTTCGAGGTGCGAGGGAGCGATGATGATGCGGCGGACGAACAGGCCGAGGTGGTGGCCGACTCGCTCTTCGGTGAGGTCGACCGACTGCAGTCGGTCTTCAGCGCCTTCGACGAGACGAGCGAGCTCAGCCGCTGGCGATCGGGTGAGCTCCCCGGGTCGGAGACGAGCGACGAGTTCGCCGACCTCATGGGCCGGGTCCTGTTCTGGCAGGAGTGGTCGGGGGGTCTGTTCAATCCGTTGGTCGGTGAACTCTCCGCTTCATGGGCTGCGGCTGAACTCGAGGGCCGGGAGCCCGATCGCGACCACCTGATCGCCATCGCCGCAGTGATCGGTGAACCCCGGTTCGAGATGGTCGACGGCCGCCCGGTACCGACGGGCGATTGCTCGCGGTTCAACCTCAACGCCATGGCCAAGGGTTGGATCGTCGACCGGGCCCTTGCGCTCACTGCCGGGCGGTTCGACGAGATCGACAACCTCCTGCTCAACGCCGGGGGCGATCTGTGCCACCGGGGATCGGCGGTCGCAAGAGTTGGCATCGAGAACCCGCGACGCCCCTACGACAACGAGCCACCGCTGGTCGTCATCGAGATAGCCGACGAGGCCGTCGCCACCAGTGGGGCCACCCGCCGGTCGTTCCGGGTCGGCGACCGGCGTATCGGTCACGTTCTCGATCCCCGCTCCGGGCGACCGGCCGACGTGTCGGCCTCGGTGTCGGTCGTGGCTCCCTCGGCAATGGTGGCCGATGTCGTCGCCACCCCGGCCGGCATCCTGCCACCGGCCGAGGCGCTGGATCTGGTCGACGGAGCCGAGGAAACGGCCGGAGTTGTCCTTGCCGCCATGATCATCGACCACGACGGCGCCTGCCACCCCTCGCGTCTGTGGCGGGAACGATTCGGCTCGACCACCGAATCGCCGCCTACGGAATCGTGAGGATCCAACTGCCGGCGGGAAGGTGTCGATGACCGTCGTGGCCGCCGGTGGCCATATCGGCCACCGGGGCGACGCCGGGTGTCACCTGACGGGCCGCAGAACGGGGGTCTAAGCTGCGGCGATGGCTACCGTTCCCCTCCTCGACTACGACGACATGGCCCCCGAGGCCCGGGCCGTGATCGACGACATCAAGGCCGCTCGCGGCGTCGACGACGTCAACAACTTCTGGAAGGCCCTGGCCCACCAGCCCGACAACCTGCGCCGCATCTGGGAGGGGCTCCAGGAGGTCATGGCGCCGGGTGCGCTCGACACGGTGACCAAGGAGATGCTCTACCTGGCGGTGTCGGTCGCCAACAACTGCGAGTACTGCGCCCACTCGCACACCGCCTCGGCCCGGGCCAAGGGCATGACCGACGAGCAGTACGGCGAACTGCTGGCCATCGTCGCCATGGCGTCGCAGACCAATGCCCTCGCCAACGCGCTCAGGGTGCCGGTGGACGACGGTTTCCTGCGCTGAGCCGCTGGTGGCCGCAATCGCTGCGACCGAGCCGGTCAGGCCCGAGCGCCGGCCGAGAGCCGCTTGCGCCGTTCCGCGATGTGGCGGTCTCCCTCCGACGTGCCGTCGTGGAATGCGTCGATGAGGTCATCCAGCGGTGAGTCGAGCCCGCCGTAGTTGCACTCGATGAGACGGTGATGCAGCTGATGGTGGAAGTCGCCGACGTGGAGTCGGATACCGAGCGGGAGTTTTATGGCGTCGTAGCCCGTGTGGGACAGCGGGGCGCCGACGCCGTGATGCAGTACGGCGAACAGCATGTGGACCGGATGCGACGGCACGATCAGGAACAGGACCACGTCGGAGAACAGCAGGAACTGTTCGGCCGGGTGCATGGCCAACCCCGACAGCGGTCCGACGTTGACATTGCGGTGATGCCAGGCGTGCACGTGGCGGTACACGGGGCGGCGGTGCAGGAGCCAGTGCTGGACGGAGAAGTAGAGCGCCGACCACAGGGGCACGACCAGTAGCAGGGCGACGAACCACACCGGGTTCGACGACCAGCTGATCATCGTGGCCCAACCGTTGGCATAGGCCCACCACATGAACGCTTCCCAGATCGTCCAGCAGATCACGGCGGGACCGAGGGTGAGCACGGCGTTGTCACGGACCTGATCGTTGAACAGGAAGATGCGTTTGTTTCGACCGAGGGGTCGGGCGTCGTAGCGCAGCTCGTCGCCCTGACGGGCGAAGGTGTAGAGGTAGAGGTGGGTACCCAGGGCGGCGACAGAGACCACTGTCAGATTGCGGAGCCACAGCAGGACGATCCAACCGGGGGCAAGGGTGGCGGCGGTCTCGAGCGACGGGCTGGCCCAACGCCACAACACGAAGGCCAGCGCCAACATGATCACCCGGGGTGTGGTGAGCCGCCATCCCCGAAGCCAGAATCGCAGCGCACCGCCGGCGTCGATCGGCCAGTGGAACAGCGGCCAGGATTGGAGCGGAACCGGAGGGATGAAGTTCCAGCGGCCGGGCCGCACGGTCTCCATCGCGCCGATTGTGACGTTGGGCGCAGGCGTTGTCAATACGTGCGCTTGCGCCGAATCAGCGGTGCACCATGGTGGGGGTCGAAGAGTGCGTGGTAGCCGCCGGTGTGCCAGAAGACGATCGGGCCGCCGAGTTCCCCTGAGTGGACGAGGGCGATCAGTCCTGCCAGGCCCTTGGCCGAGTAGACCGGGTCGACGAGCACGGCTTCGGTGCGGGCCAGGAGGTCGATTGCATCGGCCGCTGCGGCGGTGTGGGCGCCGTAGCCTTCGCCGACCTGGTCGTCGACGAGGGTGAGGTCGGTGGTCGACAGATCGACGGCGAGGTCGAGCCCGATCAACGACGCCGCCTCCACCGCAAGAGCGTGGTGTTGGAAGGCCACGTCCTCGTGGATACGGCCGGCGTCGACGCCGATGATGGGGACGTCGGCGAGCGGCGAACGGGGCTCGACCAGAGCTCGGCCGACCACCAGTCCAGCGTGGGTGCCGCCGGAGGTGGTGGTGTGCACGATGGCCGACGGAGTGACGCCGGCGGTGTCGAGCTGGGCTTCGATTTCCAGCAAGGCCCGGGCGAACCCGAGCGAACCCAGCGGCGATGAGCAGCCGACGGGTGCGGCGAACGCCCGCCGTCCCGAGGTGTCGAGTTCGGCCACGAGATCGTCGACTCGCTGGTTGAGCTCGTCCCACGACACGACACCGGCATGATGGACGGTGGCGCCGACGAGATGGTTGAGCAGGAGGTTCGCCGTCGATCCGGCCCCGGCATCGTCGTCTTCGTCAGCGTCGCCGGGCGGTCCTCCACTCAGCACGAGATGGCAGTCCAACCCCGTTGCCGCCGCCGCTGCCGCCCCTGTCCGTGCGGAGTTCGATTGGGCGGCACCGGCGGTGACCAACGTGTCGCAGCCGTCGGCCAGCGCCTGCCCGAGCACGAGGTTGAACTTGCGGATCTTGTTGCCGGCCAGGGCAACGCCCTGCACGTCGTCGCGCTTGATCCATACCTCGGCCCCGATGGCGGCGCCGAACCGGTCGAGGCGATGCAGCGGTGTCGGCCAGGCGCCGAGTCCCGCCGACGGAAGCGCCAGCAGCTGCTCCCTCGCGACCTCCCGAGCACTCACGTCAGGCTCCCACCTTCGTCGTGCGCGTACCCGACGTCGTCAGCGACCCGGGACACGCGCCCAACGAGCCCGGGCGTACCACGCTGCGAGCTCACGCCACCAGCGACGGATCCGCCCAGTAGAAGTCCGGGTCGAGCTGCTTGGTCTCCAGCAGCTGCTGCAGGCGCTTGAGCCGGGTGAATGGAGCGGCTGTGAACAGCGCCTCGTCCATGTCGATGGCCTCGAACACCTGGCGGAGCTGACGGGCGCCCCGCTCGGCGTCCCACTCGCAGGAGAACCCGGGCAGTTGCGTCGAGATCTTCTCGAAGTTGACCCGGTACGACCGGTTGTCGGACGCAGGGCCGAAGGTCAGTTCACAACCGGGGAACACGTCGGCCACGATCTCGGCGACCTGACGTACCCGGTAGTTCTGCTCGGTCGCCCCCACGTTGAACACCTCGTTGTGGACGGCTTCCCGGGGGGCGGCCAGCGCACACTCGATGGCCTTGGCGATGTCGAGGGCGTGGACGAGCGGCCGCCACGGCGAACCGTCGGAGATCATGGTGATCTCCTTGGTGGTCCAGGCCAGGCCCGAGAGGTTGTTCAACACGATGTCGAACCGCATCCGGGGCGACGCACCGAAGGCGGTCGCGTTGCGGAGGAACGTGGGCGAGAAGTCGTCGTCGGCCATCGGAGCCAGGTCGCGCTCCACCAGCGTCTTGCATTCGGCGTAGGCGGTCTGGGGGTTGACCGGTGAGGTCTCATCCAGTTCACCTTCGGCAACGCCGTAGACCGAACACGACGACATGTAGACGAACCGCTCGACGCTGGCCGCCTTGGCCAGCTCGGCCAGCTTGACCGAACCCTGATGGTTGATCTCATGGGTGATACCGGGCCGCAGCTCACCGGTCGGGTCGTTCGACAGCTCGGCCATGTGAACCACGGCGTCGAACCCTTCAAGGTCCGCCGCCTCCACATGGCGCAGATCCTTGATCAGGGTGTGGGCCGTGCGCTCCACACCCTGGTAGAGCCAGCCGGTCATGTAGTAGCCGGTGTCCAGGCCGACGACCTCATGGCCCTGAGCCATCAAACGGGGCGCCAGCAGCGACCCCAGGTAACCCTCGGTGCCCGTAACCAGGATCCGCACGTGATGTCCTCCGTCTCGAAAGGTGTTGGCCCGGTTCGTCGGTCAGCCTTGAGGCCCCTCCGCCACGCCCGCGTCGGCCAGCGCCGGTAGCGCTCGATCGACAATGGTACCGGCGATCTCCAGGGAGGCCGTCGCCGCCGGGGATGGGGCATTGCACACATGCAGCGCCCGGGGGCGGTCGACGAGGAGGAAGTCGTCGACCAGTGAACCGTCGCGCCTCAGCGCCTGCGCTCGGATCCCGGCGGGGGACGGGACCAGGTCCTCGGAGCGGACTTCGGGGATCAGCTCCTGGAGCGAGGCGGTGAACCGTTTGCGGCTGAACGATCGCAGCGCCTCATCGATCCCGGTTCGCCAGTGTTT
>JAOTVU010000065.1 GCA_029863385.1 Acidimicrobiia bacterium | reverse complement strand
CCGCACCACGAGATCGTCGTCGTCGACACCCTGTTCGATCACCTGCCGGCGGTAGGCGTCGAGCAGGATCTCCTGCGTCACCTCGTAGGCGGCCTCCATGCACTGGCTGGATCCGATGACGTTCTGGGCATAGGCGTAGGCGAGCGGAGTGAGGCCGTCATTGTCGTCGACCCAGGGAAAGGCGTCGACCAGTTTGCCGACGGCATCCTTGTCGACCCGAACGCTTTCGGCCGTCTTCACCGTGTCGACCCGGGGTCGGACGAATCGGATCGACTCACCGGGAATGACGACCTCCGTGGAGCCGTCGGAGCGGTGCGAGATCTCGGTCGCCGACCCGTCGACACAGGTGTCGACATCACCGATGGCGTTCATCGACACTCGATCGGTGCGGTAGACGACCCCGAAGCTCTCGTGCTCTCGCACGCCCTCGACCGGCACCTGGGCGTGGACCCGGGCCCGGCAGTCGAGGCTGATCGGTTCGACTGCAACGATCCGGGCCTCCGACGGCAGTTTCACGTCGACGTCGATCTCGCCGAGCGACGGCAACGACGGGCCGGAGATTGAAATGATGCCGACGGCGAAGGCCATTGCCAGCATCACTGCCGCAAATCCGCCGATCACAATGCCTTGAGCCAATCTGTTCATGGGAGTATCCGTTGCTGGTGCTGGGCGAGGTTGGCGGCCGAGTCGGTCCTACCACCCAGTGTACGACGGATCGGGACGGGGCTTTGTCGCGTTACCGTGGGGAGGGCCGGCCCTGCGCCGATCCGGCGACCAAGAGAGTCATGACCACTTCTGCCCCCGAACTGACACGCGAAAACCGCCGAGAGCTGCTCGATGCCATCCTGCTGGTCGACGATCCCACCGAGGGTCTGTGGGAGGCCTACGACTCCGGGCTGGCTGAGCAGCTGATCCCTGAACTTCCGGCGTTGCGTCTCGAGCAGGATCCGATCCACCGCCACAAGGACGTGCTGGCCCACACGATCGCTGTGACGGCCAAGACCCGGCCCGATCTCCGGATCCGGCTGGCCGCACTGTTCCACGACATCGGAAAGCCGGCCACCCGCCGGATCGACGCCCGGGAAGGGGTGACGTTCCGCCATCACGAGGCGGTCGGGGCCAAGATGACCAGGAGGCGTCTGAAGGAGTTGGGCTACGACGCCGATTTCACACGCGACGTGGCTCAGCTGGTTCGGATGTCCGGTCGGTTCAAGGGATACGCCGACGGCTGGAGCGACTCGGCGGTTCGCCGCTACGCCCGCGACGCCGGGCACCTGCTCGGCGATCTCAACGAGCTGATCCGCTGTGATTGCACCACTCGAAATCGGGCCAAGGCCGAGCGGTTGCAGCAACTGATGGACGACTTCGAGGCCCGGATCGTGGAGTTGGCCCGCCAGGACCGGATGGCGGCCGAACGCCCCCAACTCGACGGCCGGGCGGTCATGGAGCACCTCGGTATCAGCGGTGGACCGCTGATCGGTCGGGCGCTCGAGCACCTGCTCGCCATCAAGCGGGCCGAAGGCGTGCTGCCCGACGACGAGATCCGAGCCCGTCTCGACGCCTGGTGGGCCGAAAACAACCCCGAATCCTAGCCGGTGGCACGGCAACGGCCCCCACACCTGGCCGCGTCGGTCGACGAACTCGACGAAACGGTCGGCCTGACCGACTTCGAGCGGGCCGTCGTCACCGTTCTACTGGCCACCGGAGTCGGCGACGTGATGAGCTACGGCGACGTCGCCGCCGAGGCCGGCTATCCGGGCGCGGCCCGGGCCGTCGGCGGTGTCCTGCGCCGCATCGACGGATTGCCCTGGTGGCGAGTGGTCAATGCCGCAGGTCGTCTCATTCCGCACGACCCCGAGCGGCAGGCGGCGCTGCTCAGGGCCGAGGGAACCCCGGTGACGGGCGGGCGGGTCGTTCCTCGACGCTGACGGCGCCTGGGGAGGTCGCGTCCGGCCCTCGGGTGGTCCCTTTGCCCCAGTGGTCTTAGTCGAGGACGGTTTCAGCCGACGTTTTCGGTACGGACGGAGTCGGTCCGGTGAGGAAGGCGCGAGCTTGGAACAGATTGGAACGGGGACGACGGTCGACGCTGCGAACGGCGATGGAGGTGAGGATCCACTCCGCTGGCTCAGCTCGATTCTGTGGCCCGATGGAGGCGCCCATCTCCTCGACGATCGCCGGCGGAAGCGCCCCGGTGCCGACCACGCCTCGGTCGTCGCGGCCGGAGACGGCGACCTCCGAATCGGCTTTCGCTGGTGGGCGTCCCCTTCGGCGACGAACGCCGAACTCCTGATTCCGGCCACCTCCATCGAGGCCGCCCGGACGGCGGTCCGTCGCTACCACGACGGGTTCACGCCCGGCCGCCGGGCTCGGAGCTGGGCTGCCGAGCTGCTCATGCGCTCACCGCACCTGGCGGCCAGGGTTCTCGACGGGAGACTTGTCGCCGCAACCGGGCTCGTGACCGAGGGGGTGCTCGTTGATGTCGCCGCCGCGCTCGCGCGGAGCGGGCCCCTCGACGAACTCCACGTCGCGATCAGCCTTGCCCGCCCGAAGTCCAATCGCAAACCAGTCCTGCAGCTCATCGACCAGAACGGGATGTGTATCGGCTGGGCCAAGGTCGGCTGGAACCAGTGGACCCGGAGGCTGGTCGACAACGAAGCGGAGTGGCTGGAACGCGAACCTCGATCGCCGATCATCACGCCCCGGGTGCTCGAGCGGCTGCACACCGGCGACCGCCTGGTGGTGGTGAGCTCCGGTGTCGTCGGTTCGCGTCGACCTCGCCGACCGAGCGATCAACCACCGCCCCCCGAGGTGGTTCTCGCCATCGCCGACCTGGGAACACGCACCCGGTTGCCGCTCTGCGAAACGCCGTGGTGGCGGTCGGTCCAGGGCGTTCTCGGTCAGGGCACCGAACGCGAGATCGAAGCCGTCGAGCGGGTCGCCGAGGCCGTCGGGTCGTCCACGATCGAGACCGGCGCCTGGCACGGCGATCTCACCCCGTGGAACATCATGTCGCCGCCGTCGTCGCGCCCGTCGGTGCGTGTCGGCGGCACGCACGGCACTGTGCAGGTGATCGACTGGGAGTTCGCCGCCGACGGCGTCCCTCTCGGCTTCGATCTCTGCCACTTCCACACTCAGGTCGGCGTTGAGATGAAGGGGCTCTCGGCCCGCGCCGCCCTCGACCGCAGCGCCAGACTGTCCCCTCAGGGTCTTGCTCGACTCGGTGTCGACCCCCACAACCAGATCAACACGTATCGCCTCTATCTGGTCGAACTGATCCGTCGCACGCTTGCGCTCCGGGCGGCCGGCATGTCGGTCAAGGGTGTCGAACAGGGGGAGGCGGCGACCGATCGCATCACCGGCGGCTTGACCGCACGCAACACCGAGGCACCGAACCCGAATGGCTGACCAACCGACCGGTGCGATCACCAACGACCTGTAGGAGAACGTCATGTCGACCCGGATCGGCACCCGATTCACCCAACACGAGATGCTCGACAGGCCCGGATTGCGGGAACTGAAGGCCGGGGCCAAATGGTTCCGCCAGAGCGCCGCCGCCGCGGGCTGGGAGTCGCGGGTTCTGCCCGACCTTGTCCTGGCCGGTGTGCAGCGAAGCGGGACGACCGCATTGTTCGAAGCGCTCTACCGCCTGCCGATGGTCGAACGGCCCCGGCGGGGCAAGGGATCCCACTACTTCTCCTACAACTATCACCGCGGTTGGGAGTGGTATCAGTCGCAGTTTCCCACCCGCCGGTGGGCCGACCTGGTGGAACTCAGGCACGGTCATCCGATGTTCTGTTTCGACGCCTGCCCCTACTATCTCTTCCATCCGTTCGCCATCGAACGGATGGCCCAGGCGTTGCCCGAGATCAAGGTCATGGTCATGTTGCGCGATCCGGTCCGCCGGGCCGAATCCCACTTTCATCACTCGGTTCGCCACGGGCACGAGACTCTGCCGTTCGAGGACGCGCTCGCCGCCGAGGAAGGTCGACTGGCCGGGGAGGACGATCGGATGCAGGAGGACTGGACCTACTGGAGCCACAGCCACGAGCACCACTCGTACGTCTCGAAAGGGCGGTACGCCGATCAGATCGAGCGTCTCTTCCGGCACTATCCCCGTGACCAGGTGATGATCCTCCAGTCGGAGGCCTTCTACCGCGACCCCACTCGGGTCCTGGCCGAGGTCACGGACTGGGTGGACCTGCCGCCGGTCGAGCTCACCGGTTCCGACGACCGGAACGGACACGACTACACGCCGATGGACCGGGCGATGCGCGACCAGCTGGTGGCGCTCTATCGCAAGCCGAACGAGCGTCTCTTCGAGCTCATCGGGCGCCGTTTCGACTGGCTCTCGTAGACCCCACTGCCGCCGGTCGGGGCTGACGGCGACCGATCGCCAGCAGCTGGTCGAGTTCGAGGAGTTCCCGGAAACGGAGCGACGCTGCGATCTGTAGCAGTGCGCCGACCGCGACGTGGGCCCCGATGGCCAGCAAGCCGTTGTCGATGCTGCGGTGGAGCAGCCAACCGGTGGGCACATAGGCCGCCACGGCGATCACCCCGGCGACCAGGACCGGTGCACCGAGACCGTGAACCCTCCTGGTGCGCCAGACCGTGATCACCGCCAGCAGCCGGATGATGATGCGCGATGCGGCCCAGCCCCAGGCCGCTCCGATCACGCCGATCCGGGGGAGGAGAACCATCGACAGCCCGATCATGGTGAGCAGGGCGAGGATGTGGTTGATCAGTGACGCCATACTGCGTCCGGTCATCAACAGCAGGGTGTCGCCGACACCGAGGCCGATGATGACCACCAGCGCCACCGAGAAGATCTGGACCAGACGGGTGCCGTCGGTGAAGCCCTCCCCGAACAGCCGCAGGATCGTCTCGGCCCCGAACGCCATCGTGAGAAAGACCGGCCACAGCAGGGTGACGCTCCACGCCGACACGGTGTGCAACACGTGTTGGGCGTCGTCGTTGTCCTCCGTCGCGAAAGCGGCGCTGAGGTGGGGCGCCATCGATTGCGAGGTGGCGAACATCATGAGTTGACCGGCGACGATCAGCCGGTTCGCGGCTCCGTACAGGCCGGCCTGGGCCTCGCCCAGCATGTAGGCGACGAGAAGCAGGTCGAGTCGCTCCAGCGCCGAGGAGACGACGTCGGTCAGCGCTCGCGGCGCGGCGAACCGCCAGTAATCCGACGATCGGAACGGGTCGGCCGGCGCGTCGACCCTGTTCAGGCGCCCCCGTAGCCACAGTGCGATGACTCCAAGCGAGACCATCGCGGCGCCGGCCCAGGCCCAGGCCAGAGCCGCCACATCGGCGGCCGCGACGACCACGACCGCGACGAGGGCCAGTTGAACGATGGGGCGCACCAGCTGTCCGGCGATGACCGACGGACGCATCGTCCCGAAGCCGCGGCTGGCTCCGAACATGGCCTGGCTCACCGAGAACGCCGGCGCGGCCAGTGCCAGGACCCTGATCATCGCGGCCAGGGAACGGGCGTTCTCGTCGTCGTCGGCCAGGGCGGCGGCGATGGTGTCGGCCCCGAGGAACCCGACAACCGCGAACACCAGAGCCACCAGCGCGGTGGCCCGTAGTGCCGTCGAGGTGACGGCGCGCAGGGCGCCCCGCCGGTCCTCGGCTCGGAGCCGGGACACGAAGAAGGTCAGACTCGATTCCGCTCCGAGTCGGGCGCCGTTGGCGGCGAGCGTGAACAGAGCGGTTGCGGCGAAGAACACCCCGGCTCGGGATTGGCCGTAGGTGTTGGTGATGAGGCCGACGGTGAAGAAACTGACGACTGCCGCCGTTACGGCGCCGACCAGGTTGAACGCCGACCCGCGGGCTGCCTGGCGGACACGAGCGTCGGGCGGTCGGGTTTTCGCCCTGCGGTCGACGGTGGTCATGTTGGCTATCGTCTCCGGGGGCTGACCGGGCCGAGGGCGTCCTCAGGCCAGCTTGCCATGGCCACGGCACCCATCATGATGAACAGCTGCACCGGCAGGTGCCCGTAGATCGGCAGCTGTAGTAGTCCAATCAGCAACGACACCTTCGCCCAGTGCCCGACGACACTCCGTCCGGGGCCGCGGACGAACCCGTAGACGAAAAACAGCAGATAGAGCGCCAGTGCCAGAAACCCGTGGGCGAACATGATCGCCCACAGCTGCCCGTGGGTACCGAGTGGCGGCCCGGTCGGGTTCGACGGGTTGGGTCGAGGCGTGCCGTAGCCGATCATGGGTGACTCGGCCGACTGGTGAATCGTTTCCAGATAAATGCTCACCCGGGTCTCGTTGCTGTCCGCCGCCCGCGTGTCGAGTTGGCTCATGGCGGTATCGAGGACACCGGTGTTGAGGGCGACGACGAGACCGGTTACCGCGACCAGGGTGACCATCAACAACGGAACCGGTCGTCGGTTGACGAAGGCCGAGCGCAGCCCGCTGTAGGCGATACCGACGACGAGCGTGAGCCAGGCTCCACGGTTGAGGGCGAAGTAGAACGGGACCAGGCCGGTCATCAGCATCGCGATGACGGCCCAACGAGGCAGGCCGATCCGTCGATCCTGCAGGGCGGCGAGCACGAACGGTGTGAGCAGCGCAACCGACGAACCCCAGGCGTTCGTGTAGGAATAGGGGGCGGCCGGTCGATTGAGTCGAACTCCGCTCCAGAAGGTCTGGATCTCCGAGAGTCGGGGCACGATGAGATCCCGCACGAACTCGTCGGAAGCGATCGAGCCCGGAAGCGCCATCGACAGTGGTGTCTCCCAGGTCAGGTCCGGCGCCAGGAGGGCCCCGTAACCGCCGATGATGGTGACGGCCCAGAGCACGATCATCGCCCGGACGATCCGGAGCCGGGCCGTCGGGCTCGTCTGCCGGGCGAGATAGACGAACGAGATCAAGGCCGCGACGTACCATGACGCACGCAGACCCCACAGCGCCAGGCGGCTGGTCGAATCGATCTGGATGACCGAAGCGGCGACCAGGACGAGGAACAGGGCGAAGCTCATCGATTCCCCCGGCACCCTCAGTGGTCGGTACCGAATCAACCACACGATCATGAGCACGGCGACCGCGGGGAACACGAGTGGCCCGAAGCCGATGGCCCAGGCGATCGGGTAGCCGGCGATGACGGCGGCGTAGAGGGAGCCGTTGCCCGATGGCAGATTCCGGCGGTCGCGCAACCACCAGGCGTCGGTCGATGCGACCCGACCCGGCGCCTCGACAGCCGTTGTCGGGGTCACGACCGTCAGACTGTCGTTGTGGCGGCTGCCGCCGTCGAGGTCGGCTCGGGTTCGCCGGCGACGAAGATCCGTACCCAGACCGGGGCATCGAGAGCGGAAAGCTGCTCGGCGAGGACGGCATCTCCGGGGTGTCCGGGCGCAGCCGAGGTGGCCACGACCAGACCGTCGAGTTCGCCCCCGGTCCGCGCCATGACCGCAGCGTCGGCGACATCACCCCCGACGATCACCGTCACCGGGAATCGCTGTTTGAAGCCTCGCAGCAGATCACGAAGCTTCGGTGTTCCGAACGCCGACCGTGCGAATGACGTCGGATCGCCGGTCGTGACGACGTAGAGGCCGGAAAAGCCCTCCAGTTCCTGGATGGCCGCCTCCATGGGAGCCTGTCCGACGACCAGCTCACTCAACCCTGGGACGTTCGGAAGCTCCATGACGTCGGCCAACACCGGCGCGTCGAGCATGGCGTCGATGATCAGCACGTCGACCTCGAGGTCCTTCAGGCTGTCGACGAGCGTGAAGCCTGCGGCCACGGACTGGGCCCGATTGTTCTGCCCGATGGCGAGGCAGGCGAGTGGCCCGACGGTCAACTGGCGGCGGATTTCTTCGACCAGCCGCCCGAAGTCGGTCTCGACCTCCAGGTTCGACTCTGCGATGCCTACCTGCGGGTTGCCGGCGGTGCCGTTGGCATGTCGATCATGAGGTTCGACTTCCTCCGGTGATTTCGTGACGTGCTTCAGCTTTGCCTTGTTCCGAGGTGGTGGCGGGACGTCGGCTCCGAAGTGGGCGGCGATCTCTTCGGCGATGTCTTCGGCGATGTCTTCGGCAATCGGTGGCAGCGGGGAATCCGGCTCGGGTTCGGGAGCGGTGTCGTGGTCGTCGTCGACGGCGGGGCCGGCGTCGCTGTCCGCTGCAGGGTCGGTGCGCCTCGAAGAGGGGGGCTCTGGTGGCGTATCGCTGTGCACGATGGAGTGGCCGGTTGGTGTCGGTGCTGACGGCGCGGCGACCGGTTCCTCGGCCTGGATCGGTTGGTGCGGTTCGGTCGGATCGTGGGCGGCGACCGGTTCCTCGGCCTGGATCGGTTCGTGCGGTTCGATGGCCGATTGCTCGACGACCGGCTTCTCCCAAGCGGCCGGAGGATGCTCGGCAATCGACTCCTGCCAGGCCATCGGTTCTCGCTCCTCGACGGGTTCCAGCTCACGACTCGCGGTGACGCGTGCGAGCTTCGCGACCGCCGATTCAGACTGCCGATCGCTCGCCCGGCGACCGCCGATCTGGAACCGATCCTCCTGGCGACGGTTCTGCTCGATGTTGTCTGACGCCCGACGGTTCCTCGGCGCTCGACTGGCCTGGACGGCGCTGAGCAACATGGCCGCCATGACACCGATGACGAGGCCACCGGCCAGTCCGCCCGCCAGCAAGGTGATCGGACCCGGGCCGGTGGGCGCCACCGGCAGCTGTGCGGGGCTGAGAACCTCACCGGCGCTCAACGACAGGGTCGACAGGGCGGCGAGTGCCTCCTGTTGGGCTTGGAGCTCACCGCCGACCGAGTCCCGCTCGACCGAGAGCGCCACGTAGGGCTGGGAGCCGGACTCCAACTGGCTCCACCGGCCTTCGATCTGTGACAGTTGGTCCTTGAGCAGAGCGATCCGCTCGTTGAGCAGCTCGACGGCCGCCGCCCGGCTCTCGAAGGCGATCTGCTCCCGATACTCGAGGTAGTTTGCAGCGAAGGAGTTGGCCACGGTCTGCGCCAGCTCCGGCGCCGCCGCCCGGTAGGTGAGCTCGAGGACCTTCGAGTCCCGCGGGCTGCTGGCGGAGACGTTGTCGGCCAGTTTGTCGCCGTCGACGCCGATCGATTGTCCGTTCAGATCATCGGCGACCCGGCCGACGACCGCCTTCGAGGTGGAGATCAACAGCTCCGTGGCCATGTCGACGTCGGTGTCGGACTCGAGCGGTGTGAGAGGGTTCCCCGAGATTGGCGTCAGCAACACCGAGGCGGTGGAGCGGTACGACGGTGGAAGGACGAGGGAAGCCGCCACCGCGAGCAACCCGGTCACCGCGGTGATGGCGACGATCAGGTTCTTGTGCTCGAGAATGGGTTTGAGGTAGTGGTCCACAGTGGCGGTTCCATCGGTACGCATCATTGCCTCGTCGGGGCAGGGGCAGTGCTCGCTGCTCTCACCAGGCAAATCGGCTGTTCGAGGGACGCTCTTTAGGAAATGGGGCCCGGACCCGACCGCGGACAGGCAGCCGGATCCAGGCTCGTTCCCCCCTCGGTGGAGCTACGGTTGATCGCCACCCTTGAGCGACAGGTCGAAGCTCAGGTCGCTGTTGCCGGGCCAGAAATTGTGCACCTCGACGGCGATCGTGTTCTCACCGGCCACCAGAGCGTCGCCGTTGATGATCGTTCGCAGGTAGGTCTCGTCCGCGCCGGCGACCCAGTTCAGCGGTCGAGTGTTCCAGTCGACGGGCCCCTCCGGCATGTTGTACCGGTGGACCTCGACGCCGTTCATGTGGACGACAGCGCCGTCGTCGGCCAACAGCTTCAGGGTCATGTCACCGCCCACCCATTTGTCCTCGACGGTGAAGGTTCGGGTGAAGTAATAGGTCTCGTTACCAGGGACCACCTCGGTGGCGATGTAGTCCTCCCCGAAGCCGAACGGAGCGGGACCGTTGGCGCCGCCGGCGATGCCGGCGGTCCATCCCGCAGGCGTGGCGGTTGCATCGTCGAGGTAATCCCAGGTCGCTCCGCCATTGACGAACTCCCAGTCGATGCCGGGAGCTTCGATGTCGGACGCCGTCATCTGGAGATCGAAGCTGAGATCGGCGTTGTTCCGCCAGACGTTGTGGGTCTCGACGGCCACCACGTTGGTCCCCTCGACCAGTGCATCAGCGGGTACCTGGAAGTCCCGGAACGTCTCCTCGGGTGTCCCCTTCCAGCCGATGGCCTGCGTCGATGCGGTGATTGCGCCGTCGGGCATGTTGTCGCGTGCAAGTTCCACGCCGTTGAGATAGACGACCGCGCCGTCGTCGGCCTTCAGCGAGAGGGTGAAGGAATCGGGTTTGGTGCCGCTCCACTCGAAGTGGGTTCTGGCGTAGTAGGTCACATGACCGGGATTCCACCCGGTGGCTTCATCGCCGTCACCGAACCCGAACTCGGCGGTTCCGATGGGCCAGTCGGCGTCGTCGTAGCCCTGGTTGCGCCACTCGACGCCCAGGTCGGCGCCGCTGTCTTCGTAGCGCCATTCGCTTCCGGCTGCGATGACCGTATTCGGGTCGGGCTCGGGCTCCGGCTCGGGAGCCGGGGTGTCGGGATCGAAGTCGGTGGGGCAGAATCGGGCGATGCCGCCGAGCCAACGGGAGCGCCCGTGATCGACGCCGCCGACGTGGAAATCTCCACCGACCCAGAGGCAGCCGAACGGGTCGCCGGTGGCGGCCCAGGTGCCGTCACGCGGACTGTGGACGTCGGGCTCGAAGGGCTCGTGCAGGCGACCGGTGGTGGCGTCGTAGATCATGAACAGGCGATGTGTGGTGCGACGCCCGGTGTAGGAGGAGTAGTGGCTGACGTTGCCGTCGCGGATCGAGTAGGTGCAATGGCAGCCGGCCACGATCCACTCACCGATGTGATCAGCCGACTGGAACGCCCCGCCGGCGAAACCGCCGTTCCAGTCGAAGCCGTCGTTTCGTGCACCGGTGGTGTGGTAGCCCAGCATCTGGTGGTCGCTCTCGCGCAGGATCTGCACGATGTGTTGTTCACCGGCGACGAACACGTTGTCATCGCCGTAGGCGACGTCGAACATCTCCGGTTGGGATGCGGTGTGGTTCCGTGGTAGATCGATCTTGCCGGCAACGCTGGCACCATCGGTCGTGTTGACCGTGTGGAAGTTGCCGGTGCTGCCCTCGCCGTTCACGGCGGAGAAGAAGCCGGTCATGTAGACCTCCGTTTCATCGGAGTTGGTGTCGACCGACCAGACTCCGGAACCCGTAACCTCCGGTTTCCAGATGTCGTCGACCTGGCCCGAACCGCCGATGAGACGGGCGGCCTTGTACACGCGGGTCCTTGCGCCGTCGGCGCCGTTGAGGTGGGAGAAGTTGCCAACGACGTAGATGTTGTCGCCGCGAACCTCGATGTCGCGAACCATGGCCCGGAGGTCCGACCACGGCCGTTCGACGTATCCGGCAAAGGTCGGATCGATGGCACCGCTTGCGGGGTCGAGGGCGACGAGACCGGTACGGCTCTCACCGTTGACGAATTCGAACTCGCCACCGACCAGCAGCTTGCCGTTGAAGTCGGCAAGCGAGTAGACGATCCGGTCGAACGTCGGACGCCAGGTGTCGATCCAAGCGCCGGTTCGCACGTCGAACGCGGCGACGAAGGACTGACGAATGGGGGTGGCGTCCTTGTCCTCCTGCACGTAGAGGAATCCGCCTCCGACGAACATGCGATCCCCGATCTGCACCATGTCCCACACCAGAACATCGAGGCTCGGCGTCTGGGTGGCCTCCGGGTTCTGGCCGCTGACGCCCCACATCCGTTCCGGAACGGGGTTGAGGTTGGCAACATCCATCCACGGCTCGACGGGAGGAACGATCGCCGCGGCGGCGTCAGCCGGAGCCGGTGCGAATCCGTCGACCCCCACCGGCGACACGCCGACGACAACGCTGGAGGCCACCAGCAGAGCAACAAGCCAACCCAGTGCCAATCGGGATCGGAAAAGACGAGCCGTCATAGCTCATAGCCTCCTTGGGTACACGTGGTGAGGAATGCCAGAAGGGCCGACACAACCGCGTTGAATGCGGTGCCGTTCGATGCAGTGCTGTTCCATGCGGTGCCGTTCGACGGGTTCGCAGCGGCCACGTCGGTCGCAGTCTGATCGAGGATCGAGGACCACGGATCCATGGCGGTGACCGACGTGTCGGCGGCCATGGTCGCAGCGTCCCTCAGATGATCGACGGCCTCATCGGGCTGTCCATCGTCGAGGGCGGTCAGTGCGATCTCGACGTTGCCGCAGGCCAGGGCCGCCTGTTCGTCGAGCCGGTTGGCTTCACCGACCTCATTGATGCGGCGACCGTCGCGTATGCCGAACGTGGTTCCGGCGGGGGCGTCGTCCAGCGGAGGCACCTGGTCGAGAATCGGTGTTCCGGCGCGGGGGCCGCCGGTTGGTTCGTCGAGTTCGGCTTCGATCGCCTCGATCGCCGCTTCCGGTGAACCGGACTCCAGCGGTTCAGGCTCGGGCGTGTCGAGCACCTCGTCATCGATCGCCGCCGTGTCGAGAAGAACCTCGAGTTCGGCAGCCGTGTAGTCGGGGACGTCGTCGTCATCGGCGTCACCGGCCGCCGAGTGCTCGATTATGGCCAGTGCGTCAATGGTGTCGGAAAGGATCTGATCGGCTTGTTCCGCCCGGGGTGGGGTGGCGAGCGTCGACTCGGCAGCCGGATCCGAACCGCATCCGGTGGCCAGCAGCACAAGGGCGAGCGCAGGGGCGATCGCTGGACGACACCGGAAGGCGGTGGTGCGCCGGCCGGCGCGGTCGGCGCGGAGCCGTCGGTGGGACTTCATGACTCCCACAAGTACCAGCTGTTCGACTCGCGGTTCATGAAGCACCGGCATCATTGAGGCCGGGCGGAACCGCCCACTGGGCCCTCCGGCCTAGGCGGCGATACGACGATCAGAAGCGGCCGGACAGCTGGATTTCAGCCGGTTTTGGTCTCGAGGGTGTCGCTCAGCGCGGCGAGGAACCGATCGTTCTCCGCCGGTGTTCCGATCGTGACCCGGATACCGTCACCCGGGAACGGTCGCGTCACGACACCTCGCCGCTCCAAACCGAAGCAGACTTTCTCCGTGCTGTCGCCGAGGGGAAGGTAGACGAAGTTGGCCTGGGCGTCGGGGAGCGCATGGCCTGCCGAGGTCAGCGCATCCACCATTCGGGTCCGCTCGTCGAGAAGCAAGCGGATTCGGGGCTGGTACTCGTCGATCGCGTCGAGAGTGGCCAGCGCCGCCGCCTGGGCCGCTCCGTTGACGGCGAACGCCAGGAGGATCTTGTCCATCTCGGTGATGATGTCCGGGTCGGTGATGGCATAGCCGACCCGAAGGCCGGCGAGCCCGTATGCCTTCGAGAAGGTGCGGGTGATGACGACGTTGTGGTGGTGGGGGAGCAGGTCGGTGACGGGGTCGCCGAGGTCGGGGTCGGCGAATTCCCGATAGGCCTCGTCGACCAGGACGACCACGTTGCTCGGAATCGTCTCGAGGAGGTGCTTGATCTCGGCGCTCGAGACCGCCGTGCCCGTCGGATTGTTGGGTGTGGCCAGCATGACAAGCTTCGTGTTCTGGTTGACCGCGGCGGCCACCGCCTCCATGTCGAAGGCGTGGTCAACCAGCGGTGGACTGACGGCGACGCCGTCCATCATCTTCGTGTAGACCGGGTAGGCCTCGAACGACAGCCACGGGAACACGACCTCGTCGCCGGGATCGACGTAGGTCAGGCAGAGTTGTTGGAGCAGCCCCACGGAGCCGCAACCGACCGTGATCTGTTCGGGCGCCACACCCACGTGGTCGGCGAGACGGTGGCGCAGTGCGGTTGCCCGGTGGTCGGCGTATCGATTCGCGTTCCCCGCGGCCCCGTTGACGGCCTCGATGACCGACGGCAGGGGAGGGAAGGGGTTCTCGTTCGACGCCAGCTTGATGGCGTCGACAATGCCGTGCTCCTGCTCGGCCTGGGCCGCCGACTTTCCCGGTCGGTACGGGGTGAGGGCTCGGATCGCGGATCGTACTTTCCCGATGGGCATGGTCTCCAACCTACTTTTCCCACCGTCGTAACCGTCGCATTTCCCGGCTCGGATCGCGATTCGGCCGTCATGAGTGCGGTCATTCATGGGCAATCGTGTTGATCCGCCGACACGAAATCGGCCGAACCACGGTATCTATACCCTATTCGTCCCCGTTTTTGGTGTACGTTTGTGCTGGTGAAGTTTCTTTGCGGTCGCCCGGGATGTGGACAGGACTCCACGGCCACGCTGCAGATTGACGCTGCTTCATCAACCGTGTCGCTGGTGGATCCTCGGACCAGCCGCGACGGAGTGCCGTTGTGCGCTCGCCATGCCGATGGCACGACCCCTCCCATCGGGTGGACGATGAACGATCTCCGCACGACGTCCGGCGTCATCAACGGAGCGAACACCGTGGCCGATGCCGAAGGCGGAATCACTGCGGCCCCGCCACGGGTTCGGCCGGAACGCAACGACCAGCGCGGTGGAACGAACGGAAAGATGTCGCAGCGTCAGTCGATCGTCGAACGTGCCCGTCGCGAAGCCTCGGAGCTGCAGGATGAGATCGACGCGACCGTCCTCGATGAGACTGCCGAGACGCCTAACGACGGCGATCAGCTGAAGCTTCTCGACGACGAGACCCGTGAACGTGTCGTCAACGCGAAGTTGGCCGAACGAGCGTCACGGAGGGGCCACAACGACAAGGGCCCGAACTCGCGACCGTCTCGTCGCCGAGCGGCCGCCGAGTCGCCGTCCAGCCGCGAAGAGGGATTCCCCTGGACGTTCCATCTCGACGACGATCAGGAACCCGAGGAGCTCCACGCGTCGACCCCGCTGCTGTCGCGGGCCTTTCGAGCCACAACGGGCTGATCAGCCGCCGCCACCACCACCTCCGCCGCCCCCGGGGGCCGGACTGGGTGCGACGTCGGACGCGTTGTTCAAGCCGATCAGCTCCTCGTGCTTGGCCTTGTATCGACAACCTCGTCGGTGTCCTGGCGTCGGCCGGCGGTGTCGCCACCAGCACTGCCGTGAGCGCGGCGATCGCCGACAAAGGACGACGACGAGGGTCAGCGCCGCTGACCGGATCACCGACAGTGGGATGTCTGAGTCGCCCCGGACAGGTCCCCGTACCCGCCGCTTTACGCCGAGCCGCTTCTCGTTGAAAGAATCATCGAATCCCAAATGTCGAACCCAACGTAGTTCGTGACCGGACGACAATCCACGAAAGCGATCGGGAGTTGCGGGAGCTTTTCGCTGCGGTGGATGGCGAGGCTCATCCGCCGAGCGCCGACGCCGGACCGAAGACGAACTCGACCCGACGATTCTGGGCCCGGCCTTCGTCCGTTTCGTTGTCGGCGACCGGTTGCGATTCGCCGGCTCCGGCGGCAATGAGGCGGGCGGGATCGATGCCGCTGGCCACGAAATAGTCGACAACCGATTGAGCTCGGGCCTCACTCAGGGCCTGATTGTAGTCGTCGGGCCCCTGGCTGTCGGTGTGGCCGGTGACGAGCATGCCGATCGAGATATCGCGGGCCAGAACCGCAACGCCGATATCGAGCGCCTGGGCAGCCTGTGGGGAGATCTCGGTCGAATCGGTCGCAAAGTTGACACCGCCCTGGATGGCACCGGAGAACGCGCCCTCCTCAACGGTGAACTGGTAGGCGGGAAAGGCCTGGAAGAGCTGGAAGACACCGGGCATGGTCTGCATCCAGAACGATGAATACGTACTGTCGTCGACGGTGAGGTTGTTGGTGACCTGATCAGGTCCGTAGACGGCCTGGGCTCCGCCGGCGAGCAGCTCGATGACGGCTTGTGAGGGCACGAAACCGTCGAGGGTCACCGATCCCTGGTCGACCTTCACCGCGAACAGTGGGGGATCCAGATCGGTGATGAGGGTGTCGACCACCTCCACGGGCATGCCCTGACCGAACAGCGCAAGCCCACCCTGGAAGATTTCGAGGTAGTTGGGATTCGGGGACCGGGCCGCCACCAGGATCCGCCCGTCGGCGACCATGATCGTACCGTCGGTCACGCTGGGCAGTAGCCCGACGACACGAGGGGCGACCTCGAGCCACGGCGCCGCAGGCAGCGTTTCATCGACCTCCAACTGCGACTCCACGAACGGGGCGTACGAGATCTCGGCCGCCCGGAGGACGGCATCCGCTATCGCCTGGTTGGGGACCCGGCCCGAGAGAACCATCAGCCCGTTACCGGGGGCGGCGTCGATGTTGAGCGTGGCCGAGACGTAGGGTCCGCTCTCCGGAGGAGGTATCGATTCGAGGGTGTCGGCACCCTCCGAGCTGCTGTCGCCCGAATTGTCACCGTCCGCGTCGACCTCGAGCGGAGCCGCGTCCTGTGCGTCATCGGTCTCCGTGCTCGAACCGTTGCCCTCCTCGGTGTCGGAGCTGTTGCCATCGCCCTCGTCGCCGGTCAGCGAGTCGCTTTCGATCGCCCCGTCTCCGCTCGCTGACATCTGATCGTCGGACCCGACCGAAGCCCGGTAAGACAGGGCCAAAAGCGCCACGATGGCGGCCGCCATCAACACCGCGACGGCCGGATGTTGGGTCCATCGTCGCCGAGGCACGAATTCGGTTGTGTCCTGAGAAGGGTACCCGTTGGCGCCTTCGTGATCGCCCATCTATTTATCTCCGCCGCTCTAGCCTGGAAACCAGGGTACAGCAAACGACGTTAGCGGGCTACCTCCGGCTCTAGCCGGAGCCTGTCATGTCCGAGAACGCCTCCAGCGGTGGGCAGGAGCAGGAGATGTTACGGTCGCCGTAGACGTTGTCGATGCGGCTGACCGGGCAGAAGTACTTGTCCATCTTCATCCCGGGGAGTGGAAACGCAGCCCGGGACCGACTGTAGGAACGGTCCCACTCGTCGGCTGTCAGCTCCTCCGCGGTGTGCGGTGCATGGCGGAGGATGCTGGAATCGGCCTCCATCCTTCCCGCCGCCACATCTGCGATCTCGCCCCGGATGGCGATCATGGCGTCGCAGAAGCGGTCGATCTCGGCCAGGCTCTCCGACTCGGTCGGCTCGATCATCAGCGTGCCCGCAACCGGGAACGACATGGTCGGTGCGTGGAAGCCGTAGTCGGCGAGCCGTTTGGCCGCATCGTCGTTGCTGACACCGGTGTCGTGGGCGATCTTGCGGAGATCGATGATGCACTCGTGGGCGACGAGTCCGTTGGCTCCCGTGTAGAGCACCGGGTAGTGGTCCTCGAGCCGATGGGCGATGTAGTTGGCGCCCAGGACAGCCGCCTCGGTGGCTCGACGCAGACCTTCGGGGCCCATCATCTTCATGTACATCCACGAGATGGGCAGGATCCCGGCCGAGCCCCACGGCGCAGCCGACACTGGGCCAACGGCTCCGGTGTTGTCGATCTCGACAACCGGATGCCCGGGAAGGTACGGGGCGAGATGTTCCCGCACCGCAACCGGTCCGACCCCCGGCCCGCCTCCGCCGTGAGGGATGCAGAAGGTCTTGTGCAGGTTCAGATGGCTGACGTCGGACCCGAATGCACCGGGCTTGGCCACCCCAAGCAGGGCGTTCAGGTTGGCGCCGTCGGTGTAGACCTGGCCGCCTGCGTTGTGGACCATCCGGCACACGTCACCCACCGTGTGTTCGTAGACCCCGTGGGTCGACGGGTAGGTGATCATGAGCGCAGCGAGGGCGTCTCCGTGCTCGGAGATCTTGGTTTTGAGGTCGTCGACGTCGACGTTGCCGTTGTCGTCGCAGGCCACGACCACAACCCGCATGCCGGCCAGCACGGCGGAGGCGGCGTTGGTGCCGTGGGCCGAAGCGGGGATGAGGCAGATGTCGCGTTCGGACTCACCCCGGGAAGCGTGATAGGCCCGGATGGCCAGCAGGCCGGCGAACTCACCCTGGCTGCCGGCATTGGGCTGGAGCGAGACCCGGTCGTAGCCGGTGACCTCGACCAGGGCGTCCTCCAGTTCGGTGATGAGCTGTCGGTAGCCTTCGGTCTGTTCGGTCGGGGCATAGGGGTGGATCCTGGCGAACTCCGGCCAGGTGATCGGTTCCATCTCGGCCGCGGCGTTGAGCTTCATGGTGCAGCTGCCGAGCGGGATCATCGTGCGGTCGAGCGCCAGGTCCCGATCGGCCAGACGGCGCAGCCAGCGCATCATCTCGGTTTCGGTCCGGTGCATGTGGAAGTTCGGGTGGGTCATGAAGTCCGACGTCCGGGCGAGTTCCTCGGGCAGCCGACGCGAGCCGGGACCGGTGGCGATGGCGGCTGCCGCGTCGCCGCCGACGGCTTCGGCGACGGCCTCGAGCAGGGTCTCGACCAGCGCCGGTGTCGACGTTTCGTCGAAGCTGACGCTCACCGAGTCGTCGTCGAGGCGACGCAGGTTGATTCGACGAGCTCGGGCCGACTCCATCACGGCATCGGCCCGACCGTCGAGGCCGCTGATCCGCACGGTGTCGAAGAAGAACGCTGGCGTGGTGAGGCCGAGCATCTCGGCCCCGGCCGCGAACCGGGCGGCTCGAGCGTGCACCTCGCTGGCGATCTCGGTCAGACCCTCGGGCCCGTGCCACGCCCCGTAGGCTGCGGCGACGTTGGCCAGCAGCGCCTGGGCGGTGCAGATGTTCGACGTGGCCTTCTCACGGCGGATGTGCTGTTCCCGGGTCTGCAGGGTGAGCCGGTAGGCAGGGCGACCGTCGGCATCGACCGACACCCCCACGAGCCGTCCCGGCATGGTGCGGACGTGTTTGTCGGCCGTCGCCATGTAGCCGGCGCTCGGTCCACCGAACCCGAGCGGCACGCCGAATCGCTGGGCCGATCCGACCACGATGTCGGCCCCCATCTCCCCGGGCGGGGTGAGAACGCAGCAGGCCAGCAGATCGGCGGTGACGGCGACGAGTCCACCGCCCTCGTGAACTGCGGTGATGAGGGGGGCGATGTCGGCGACCTCGCCGGTGGAGCCCGGGTAGGCGAGAAGGGCGCCGAAGATCCGCCGGGCCACATCACCGTCGGCCAAAGCCGTTGCGTCGTCGACGATCAGTTCGATCCCCAACGGCTCGGCCCGGGTGTGCACGACGTCGATGGTCTGCGGGTGACAGTTGGCGTCGACGAACATGGTGGCGGAATCGGACTTCCCGATCCGGCGCAACATCGTCATCGCCTCGGCCGCGGCAGTGGCCTCGTCGAGCAGCGACGCGTTGGCGATCTCGCAGCCCACGATGTCGGCCACCATCGTCTGAAAGGTCAGCAGCATTTCGAGGCGGCCCTGGCTGATCTCCGGCTGGTAGGGGGTGTAGGACGTGTACCAGGCCGGATTCTCGATCATGTTTCGTCGGATGACCGGGGGTGTGATGCAGTCGTTCCAGCCCGAGCCGATCAGCGAGGTGAACACCTGATTCCGGTCTGCGATCTCCCGCAGCGCGGTCAGTGCCTCGTGTTCGGTGAGCGGCCCGTCGACCTTCAGCGGTTCGTTGATCTGGATCGACTCGGGGACGGCGGCCTCCAGCAGTTCGGCGGCGCTGTCGTAGCCGAGCGCGGCCAGCATCGTGGCCTGCTCCTCCGCGCTGGTGCCGATGTGACGGGGGGCGAAGTCGTGCGTTGAGGGGGTGGGGTATTGGTCGGACATGATCAACCTCGAATCAGCCTCGGTGATAGCGGTGCGGGGCGAAGGGGAGTTCTGCGACGGTACAGGCGACGTCGTTGCCTCGGACATCGGCGATGAGTTCGGTGCCGATCTGGGCCAGCGCCGGTGCCACGTAGCCCATGGCCACGGGCCCGTCGACCGTCGGACCGAAACCGCCACTCGACACGAACCCGATCTCGGTACCGGATTCCGAGGAGCCGCCCGCGTACAGGGTGGTGCCGTCGCGGACGGGCCGTTTGCCGGCGGGTTTGACGCCGACCCGGATCCGGGTCGGGCCGTCGGCCAGCTCGGCCTGGACCCGCTCGGCGCCGAGGAAGTCGCCGGCTTCGCGCCGCCGTTTCGGCATGGACCAGACCAGGTCGGCTTCGACCGGCGAGATATCCGTGGTCAGGTCGTTGCCGTAGAGGCAGAGCCCGGCCTCGAGGCGGAGGGTGTCACGAGCGGCGAGGCCCACCGGCTTCACCGCATCGTGGGCCAGCAGCGCTCGGGCCAGGTGATCGGCGTCGGCGGCGGCGACGGCGATTTCGAAGCCGTCCTCCCCCGTGTAGCCGGAGCGAGCGGCCAGGACCTCGACGCCCGCCAGTCGGAGCGGGCGATTGTCGAGGAAGACCATGTCGTCGATCACGCCGTCACCGTGTTCGTCGTCCAGCACGTCGGCGACAACGGCCGCGGCGTCGGGTCCCTGGATGGCGATCAGCGCCACGTCGGGGCGCTCGGTGATCTCGACGTCGGGCAGGTGACGGCGAAGGAAAGCGAGGTCGATGTCGCGGCGGGAGGCGTTGGCCACCATCGTGAGGTGGGTGGCCCAGTTGGTGACCATGAAGTCGTCGATCACGCCCCCGGACTCGTCGAGGAGGAGGCCGTACCGCTGGCGCCATGCCTCCAGGGTTGTGATCCCGGCCGGTGTGACCCGCTCCAGCGAGGCCGCCGGATCGTCACCCCGCAGCTCGATGACCGCCATGTGGGACACGTCGAACAACCCGCAGTTGGTTCGGCACCAGGTGTGCTCGGCGATGACGCCCTCGTACTGAATGGGCATCTCCCATCCGGCGAAGGGTACCAGTCGCGCCCCGAGTTCCGAGTGGAGTCCGTGGAGTGGGGTGGTTCGCAGCTCGTCGCCGTCGTTGTTGTCAGTGGCCATGGCACCTCGATTCGTGGATCTCGGCGCCGCTACCGGTCGCCGTCGATCACTCGGTGCCCCCTCTGTCACTGGTACCTGAGAGATTCGAGATCCGATGTGGCCTCTTTCCCCTTCGGTGGCCGAGGCAGTCGGCTCTCTCCAGAGTGTATGTCACCGGCGCTACGGTTCGTGGTGCCTGAGAGTTTCCGGGGCGGTTGCTCCTTCGGCGGATCGACACCGGGGTGTGCGATCGCTCTCCCGCAACGCCGGTTCGGGTCGGCTTGTACAGCCGACCGTAACCGTAACCAGCTTAGGCATCACCTTCAACCAAACCGGCGGTTCGAGGGTGCGGTTTTGCCGGGTCGGGCCGCCGGCCGGCAGGATGTGCGCACAAAACGCAGGGTCAGCCGGCGGATTCCAGCAGCTCGAGTGAAGCGGTGGCCAGCGACGTGACCTGATCAGAGTATTCGTTGATCTCGTCGGTCACCTCGCCGAGCGCCCCTTTGAGATAGCGGGAGTAGACGCCCTCGACGATCGCCCCCAGGCGCCACAACTGGAACGCCCGGTAGTAGTCGGCGTGCTCGGCGAGATGTTCTCGATCGAAACCGGTGCGTTGACAGTAGAGCTCGGTCAGCTCGTCCTTGGTCAGGAAGCCGCCGGCCTGGGTCGGGAAATCGGTGGCTCCCCGGTAGTTCGGTTCGCCCGGTTCCAACCAATTGTTGAGCAGATAACCGAGATCTGCGAGCGGGTCGCCAAGGGTGCAGAGCTCCCAGTCGAGCACTGCCAGCACGTCACCGGTGTTGGGATCGGTCAACATGTTGCCCAGTCGATAGTCACCGTGGACGACACCGGTGTAGCGCTGCTCGGGTCGGCTGGCGATGAGGATCTCATACGACCGGTCCATCGCCGGCAACTCCCGGGTCTTCGTCTTCTCCCACTGGCCCTGCCAGCGCTTCAGCTGCCGGTCGACGTAGCCCTCGGTCCGACCGAGATCCGCAAGTCCGATGGCTTCGATGTCGGCCGTGTGCAGGTCGGCCAGAGCGGTGATGGCCGACTCGCTGACCCGGCGGCGGACGTCGTCGGATCGAAGGTTGACCTCGACCGTCTCCTCGTCGTGGAGGACCACCCCGTCGACGTAGTTCATCACATAGAACGGTGCACCGTTGACCGAGTCGTCGATGCAGAGGCCGAGGGCCCGTGGCACCGGAACCGTCGTCCTGCCCACCGCGCTGATGACCCGGTGCTCGCGGGCCATGTCGTGCGCGGTGGCCAGCACGGCGGTCAACGGCGGCCGTCGCAGGACGAACTTGGTGCCGTCGGCGGCGGTCACCAGGTAGGTGAGATTCGAGTGCCCGCCGACGATCATCTCGAACTCGAACGGTCCGACGGCGCCTTCGACGTTGGCCTCGAGCCAGGCGGTCACCGGCTCCCGATCGATGCCGTCGACATCACCGGGTTCGGTTGACCGCTCATTCGAGGCCGAGCTCTTGGAGTTCATGACCTCCCATTAAAGTGCCTGACGCAAATCGATGTCTGTTCGTCGGGTGGTCATCGATCCCGGGCGATGGGGCGTTGTGGTGGGAGACCGGGGCACGACTACTGTTGAGGACATCCCCCGAACCGTCCCCCACCCCGCCCGTGTTGCGACGGCGGCCGTGCTTCTGGCGCTCCTGGTGCTCGCCGCCGCCTGTTCCTCACCGACCGATCCGGCCGCGTCCTCCGAGTCGTCGGGGTCCGCCGATTCCGACGAGACGACGACGTCGACGACGAATTCGGCCACCGGACCCGAGGGCGGAACGGACGCGGACCGGGCTGAGGACGACGCGACCGGAGGGGGCGATTCCGACGCCGATGGCGGCGAAGCCGACGGCGCGCTGGCGGTCGACGCGGTACGAGAACTCCTGGCCGGGCTCGACGGTCAGTTGGCGATCGGCAACGGGCCCGTTGTCGCCGTTGCCCGCGCTGACGGGCAACGCTACATCGAACTCGACGGCGGTCGCACGAACCTGGCCAGCCAACCCACCTGGTCGGCCGATGGGACCAAGCTGATCTGGAGCTCGGTTTCCGCCCTGGCCCAGGAGGCGAGGGTGCAGCTCTTCGACTCCGAGGGAGTGGCCGATGGCGACCCGCTCACCACCAATGTGCCCGGTCCGCCCGTCTTCTACTTCCAGTGGCGAAGCGACGGCGACGAGGCGCTCTACCTCCGGAATTCGATCCGACGGCCGACGGTCGAAGCCGGCGTGCTGACTCCGGGAGGGCCCGCTCGGTGGATGGCCGACGGCGATCCCTTCTTCGTGGCCTGGGCCCCGAACGAGCCGATCATCGCCGCCCACGTCGCCGAGGAACGGTTGGCCCTGTTCGATCCCGCCGGGGCCGCGGCGTTCGGTGCGGCCGACGAGGGCGAGCCCGACGGCGCATCGGAGCCGGGTTCGGACGACCCGGTGGTCGGCGACGATCTGGTCGATGGTGGCGGATTCTCCTCGCCGGCTTGGCTCGATGATGAAACCTTGGTTGCGGTGGTGTCGGGGGCCTTGAGCGCCGTCGACATCAGGACCGGATCGGTGGAACCGTTGGTGGCGGTCGACGGCCCGGTCCAATTCGTGCTCAGCCCGGATCGCTCGCGGGTGGCGCTGCAGGTCGCCACGGATCCCAACGATGAAGACGACGTGCTTGAGGTCGCTGTGACCCCGATCCAGGAGGGCCTCGCCGACGGTTCCCTGATCGTGGTCGATGTCGCGGACCGGAGTGTCGACGTCGTGACCGAACGGTCGGTTGTGGCCTGGGAATGGAGTCCGGACAGCACGAAGTTGGCCTGGCTCGAGCTCGATGGACCGATCTCGCGACGTCGTGGGCGGTGGCGTTTCTGGTCGGCGGACGGGCCGGTTGTGGGGGATGCCCGGTCGCCGTTGCTCCAGCTTTCAGTTAAAGAATTGGTTAACTACTTCCCATTTTTCGCCCAATACAGTTTCAGTCTTCACCGGTGGTCGCCGGACTCCTCGGCGTTCGCCCTGGTCGGCTCGGTCAACGGCCGAAACGGTATCTGGATCCACCTGGTCGACGTGCCTGCTGCGCCGGCACTCGTGGCCCCTGGTGACCTCGTGAGCTGGGGTTTTGGGCCCACGCCCTCGCCTGACGCCGGGCGGTCACCGGCATAGGAATCTGGCACCGGGACATCCGAGGGACATGGTGCCGATCCCCTCGTCACCTCGCCGGGTCATGTGCTGCAACGACGCCGCCGCGACGCCCGGCATAGGGAGGGTTTCCCGGTCCCTGATCGACATCGTTCATCGATGACGTTGTAGCGCGAGACAGCAGATGGATCCCGCGCTATCGTCGTTATCCGACATCGCAACGATCGAGGCTTTTGCGGGGAATTTGGCGGCTCTGGCATGGTGCGGCCATCTTGATCCACGGCCGACATCACTGGGATTCCGACTTCGTCCCTGTCCGGGATCGATCCGCACTCGGTGGCTTTCCGCCGGCTGATCGGTCACCGGGAGGCAGGGGTACCGCCGCCGCAAGGATGACAACATGAATGATCAGCAGTCGCCGTCTGCTCCTGATCCGCAAGTCCCGCCATCACCACCGCCGAAGCCCGTGATCAGAACACGCCGGGAGTCCGCCCTCAGCGACCAGGAGGCATTCGCGCTCCTCGCCGAGTCGATGGCCGAAGGCCGGAACGGCAACGGTTCAACCGGTCACGAGCCGCATCGGAAACCGATGAAGACGAAGGTGACGCCGCCGGAATGGCGGACGGTCGAGCCGTCGCGACGGTACCCGGAACGGGCCGGCGACGAGCATCCGAGACGGGACGACATTCCTCCTGTCGTCCCGTTCCGGATCGCCTCGCCGGAAACAGACGGGGTGTCCGGCGGCGACCGAACCCACGGCCGGGCCGAGCGGACGGCGAACGGCTTGCATCGCTTCGACTGGTCGACTCCGATCCTTGTCGACGAGCAGTGGGAGCTCGTCGATGTGCCGCAAGCCGATCCGATCCACGGCCACGTCACCGAGGTCATCGACCTCACCCAGGTCCCACCGGTGGTCATCAGCACCGATCCCGACGAGGTTGTCACCGTGATCGGCCAGGGGATCGCCGAAGCCGATCCGCTGCTGGAAACCCCGGTCATTCCCGAGATCCGTCCCGATACGACAAACCGAATCCTGCCCCACGTCGAGGAGTCCAATGATGTCGAACCCCTTCCTCCCCTGGTCTTTCTCAACACGCGAGGCGACATCGTGCCCCGTGTCGGTGAAACGCCGAACGTCGGGAATGGCGCTACATTCAACAGGGAGGGGGCTGCTTGGGATGGGGGCGAGCCATCCGTGGCAACGACGACGAACGCAAGCGGAGTCGAGAACATGGCGGATCCGAGGGGAGATATCGAAGCGGCGGCCGACGTCGGCCGCTCGGTCGGCGTGCCCAGCGATCTCGGCGAGCCGGGTCTGACCAATGCGGGCGATACGCAGATTCTTCACCCTCGCTCCACGCCGGAGGCGCCGATCACCGTCGATCCGGGACCGTTTTACACGGAGACGATCCCGGCCGCCTCGAACGCCACCGATCCCCGCCTCGACGAGCTGCAACGTATCTTCGACCAGTATTCGGGTCCGGTCATCGCGGTCATCGCGAGTATCGCCGGTGATCGTCGAGCGATCGACGAAGCGCTCCAGTCAACCTTCGAGGCGGTGTGGACGACCGTCGACACGTTTGATCCCGAACAACCGCGGGGCCCGTGGATGTTCACACTGGCCCGGCGCCAGGCGACCGAGCAGATCGAGTTCGCCCGCCGTTTGGATCAGGAGTCGAAGCCGGGCCGCTACCCCGTGCCCTCGCACCGCCAGGACGCGGCCATCGCGGTTGACAAGTCATGGGAGGCGTGGGAGGTGCGGCTGGCGGTCGACCAGCTGACCCAGGCCGAGCACGACGTGCTCCGTCTGATCCACAACGAAGGCCTGATTCACCCGGAGATCGCCGCCCAGCTCCACACCACGGTTGGTGCCGTCAAATCGCATGCCTACAGCGGCTCGCACCGACTGGTCGAGTTGCTCGACCACGTCATTCGTCCCGACGCCGCCGTTGAGTTGACCGTCGATCAGGCGTCGGCGCTGACGTGGTATCTGGCCGGGGTGGCCGACGGCTCGGACCTTGGAACCGAGGAGCGCTCTGCGGTCAAGCGGGTCCAGGGTCAATTGGCCAGCGCAACGGCCTGGATCACGCCGGACGCCCATGCCCGGGAACGGGTGATCGCCTACGCTCGCCGAACGCTCGATGACCCGGGTCCGCCGTCGGGCTCCGAGCATCACGGCCTGGCCTACCTTGCCGACGACGGATCCGTCGCACCGGTCGAGGCGAACCGACCGGAGGTAACGGGCCGTCACCAGCTCGCCGCCGAACCCGACAAGTCGAACAGCCCTCCCTGGCTGATCGTCGGCCTGTCGGCCGTCGGCCTCCTTGCCCTGGTCGCCGCCTTTTCCCTGCGGTCGGGATCGACCGAGGCCGAGTCCGAGACGGTTCGCCGGTACCAGTTGCAGGCGTCCGGTCTCGACGCCGATGCGACGGGATTCGTCGAGATCACCACTGTGGCCACCGGCTCCCGATACCAGCTGGAGTTCGGCGGCCTCGACGCCTCGACCGACGAGTTCTTCTACGCCGCCTGGTTGCAGAGTACGGCGGGGGGCGGGGTCGTTCCGCTCGGTACGTTCAGCTGGCGGGCCGCCGGCGATCCGCTGGTGTTGTCCGGTCCGGTCTGGTCCGACGCCTACGACCTCCTGGTGATCACCCGAAGCGAAGCGATGACCCGGGCATCGATCGACGATCCGCCGGTTCTCTCGGTATCGATCGAATAGACGATCGGCGGCCTCGCGGGGCCCACGGATCGAATCCCGACTACGGATCGACGCTCGATCCAACCGGGGAGGGTGCGATCTGCCACCCGAGCCTGCTGTGTCCGATCGGGCTGGTGTAGAAGACCATGATCCACCTCGTCGCTGGACCGGCGCCGACGGTGACCGCTCCGCCGTAGTAGCCGTCACCGACGAACATGCCCATCCACGAGTAGTCGGTGGCCCCGGGTGGCAGGGTGGTCCGTGCCATGACCGCGTTGGCCAGGCCGTCCTCCAAGGTGGCCATGACCACCTCATCAGTGGTGTCACCTTCGTTGCGGATCAAGCGATCGGCGAACACCTGGGCACCGGTGAGCGGCTTGATACTGAGACCCTCGACAGTGCCATGCCCGCAGTACCAGTGGGTCCCGGGGGAATACCAACGCAGGTACCCCGAGAGCGGTCGGACGGTTGCCGTCTTGCGAACGAAGTCCTCCGACTCGGTGAGCACGAGCACCATTTCGCCTCTGGTGTATCCCGTGTTGAGCGCCCGTGTCCAGTGCCGGAGCACCTGCTGCGACGGCGGCGGATTCCGGGTGTTGTTGTAGACCAACTCCACGAATTCCGAGGATGTCTTGGGCCCATGTCGGCGGTCGAATTCCGCCGACCTGATTAGCTGATTGGCAATGGCGGGCAGGTTCGCCTCACCGGAGGAGTAGCGGTCGGTCCAGTAGAACGCCTCGTTCGGGTCGGGCTCGCGTAGCAAGACGGCGCTGTAGAGTCGGCGGATCGAGTCGGTCATCTCCGGGCATGCGCTCTCGGGTGGGCCGTCGGCGTCGACCGAACCGGTCGTTCCGGCCATGGCCAGCGACGCCAGGATCAGCGACAATGCC
>JAOTVU010000165.1 GCA_029863385.1 Acidimicrobiia bacterium | reverse complement strand
GTCACGCGCACGGCCAGGCCCACCAGTCGACGGCTCGGCGACCGGGGCAGGCCGCGGACACCGCTTCGACCGCCGGGGTTCTTGGATTTTTCCTGTCGGCATCCGGTCGGTACCAACTGTGCGTGGGTGGCCACGGTTCCCGCTCCGGTTTGGCCCGATTTCCTTGTCGGGAATGCTATCAGCATGTCCAAACGGTTATCGAACTGACCTTGACGGTCTCCATCCAACCACGATGGAGATCATTTGGTCATCCGCCTGGGTGCAATTGGCCATGTCGGCCAATCCGCCGCCTGTGTTCGGTCCTGGGGCCGGCGCCGGTGCCGGTATGGTTCCGTTGTCGACCCGAAATAGTCGTCGCCACAAAGCAGCTTATTTGTCTCCATATGTTGATGCTTGTCGCGTCATTGAATAACAATGGAGGGCTTGACAATATGCTGTATTATTTTGTTTGGTGAGCGTTGATACCCGCATGACATTCGAGAGGCGTCAGCCCTCGGTCGATCTCCGAGCTTTTCTCGATCCTCTGAAGCCCGGTGAGTATTTCGACTGCGGCGGAGCCCGCCTGCACGGGATCGACGAGGCCCTCGAAGCCGAGGCGCTGAGGCGCGGTCGGGCGGTCGGTGATGATCATTTCCAGCTGGTGGCGACCGACGGCGGACTGATCTTCTGCCGGGCCTCGATCATGTTCGCCATCGCTGCTCGATGGAAGGATTTGACGATCGGTCGACCTGAGGAGGGAGCACCATCGGGTGAGGTGATCCTGCCGATCAACTGGCCGACGCACGGCGATCTCCGCTTCACGGTCAGCCGCCGCCTCGGCAGCAACATCTTCCGTCGGTGGCTGCAGCTCCAGGCGCAGGCGACGCGTCGAAGCCAGGTCGAACAAGACGTTCGGTTCGAGCGAACGACGTCGTCCGCGGCAGCCCCAGCCGACGGTCACTCCCACGGCATGGTCAACGGTCACCGGGGGGACGAGCCGTCGTCCGACGGTGAACCGGGCCGGAACGGCTTCTCGGCGCCGAGTGACATCGAAGCATCGGACGACGCCGCAACACTCGATCTCCGGGGGAGTGTTCGATCGGGCACTGACTCGTCGCATCGTCCGTCGGGCACGAGCGAGATCGAGCCCGGCCATCCCGACGATTCCGGCGACGACGAAGACGGTTCGCAATCGACGCCGCCGCCGATACTTCGGCTCGACGAGTCCGACCGGGATGCCATCCGGTACGCCACCGAACAGGAACAGCGCCGCCGTCGGCCCCCCGGCGACGGTGACGGCGGACAGGGCCCGTCGGCCGGTCGGTCCCGGCCGATTGTCGATCCACTGGCCACGATCGATGCCGCGGTCGTCGACGAGTGGGTGGACGACCGCGTCCCCCATGCCGCCGAAGCTCGCCCGGTGCCCGCGCCCGGCTCGCCACGGCCCCAATCGACGATCTTCGGGGACGAGCCGACCGCCGACCCGTTCAACGGTCACGAACTCGGCGTCGACGACGGCAACGGCCTGCTCCCGGAGGCGGGCGTGAACGGTGCCACGTCCCGGTCTGATCTCCGTTGGCCCAAGGACGACGGAAAGGAGAGCGATTCCGTCGGCGATGCCATCCGCTTCGAAGCCCGACCGGCCGCATCGAACTCCGAACCGTCCCTCGAGGCAGAGGATCACGACGCAACCGCCACGCATTTCATGCGGCGCACGGTCGACGGCACCGAGATCTTTCTCGGCGGTGAGAGCGCCCACAACGCCGAGGCGTTCGGCCGATCCGCCCACCGTGGCGACCGGCACGAACGCGGTGACCGTGGCAATCGGGCTGGAGCAACCGGCCGTGGGCGGAGCCGGAACGGACACGACGCCGTTCCGGTTCCCGAGATCAGCGGCGCTCGTCTCCACCTCGCCGAGTCGGCCGAGTCGGGGGCCGGACCGCGTCTCGACATTCGCTCCACCCTCCTCGCTGGACGTCGGGAGTCGGAATGGGTCGAGATGCTCCGCCAACGACAGGTGCTCATCCTCGGGCTGGTCACCGTCGTGGCCCTCGTGCTCATCGCACTCATCGGGTTCCTGTCGGGCGACCGTGGCGAACCGATCGAGTGGGTCGCCGGCTCCGTTGCACCGGCCACGGCCGGTGTCGGAGCAGACACCGGCGCAACCGGGATCGATGCCGCCGCCGCTGCCGCCGACGAGCAGACTGCCGGCTCATCGACCACGGTGGTTTCCCCATCCGGCGACGCCGCGACCATAGACTCCACGGCACCGACGCTGCGGGTGAGCAGCACCTCGGTGCAGATCTGCCACTCGAACTACGGCGGCTGCGTTCCGGTCGCCGCCGACGTCGACTGCGAGGGCGACGGCGACGGCCCCGCATTCCAGGCCACACCGGTGGCCGTCTTCGGCGACGACGTCTACGGCCTCGACACCGACGACGACCGCGAGGCCTGTGAGCCGGATCAACCGCGGCTCGACGCATCGGGCGGTGGTGGCTGACCGCGGCGTCTTTGGATCGGCTTCATGCCGACCCGCCACCGGCTATCCGGCGAGGGTCATCCCACACCACCCGTCGACGTCGGCCCGCTCCATCACATCGAGCGCCGGTCGCGCCCCCCGGTAGGCGGAGACCACCCGGTCGGCCTGGTCGGTGAGGAACCCGGCCAGAACCAGCACACCGTCGGACGTGAGGAGCGGGCCGACGGTGGCTGCCACCTGCTCGTGGACCACGAGGAGGACATTGGCGACGATCAGGTCGAACCGGGCCCCGGTGCGGTCGACGCGACCCGCCACCTCGGCGACGTCCCCGTGGATCAGCTCGATGTCGAGGCCATTGGCCGTCGTATTGAATCGGGCCGCGTCGACGGCCGCCGGATCGACGTCGCACGCCGTGATAGCCGTCGCGCCGAGGTGGTGGGCGGCGATGGCCAGGACGCCCGAGCCGGTTCCCAGGTCGAGAACCCGCCGACAGGCCGCACCTGGGGCCGTGGGCGACCCGGTTGCACCGTACACGCGGCTCATCAGGTCGAGGCAGAGTCGGGTCGTCGGATGCCCGCCGTGGCCGAATGCCGCAGCGGCCACGATCGGGAAGGATCTAATGCCTACGGCTGTGACGACCTCCACCTCGACTTGTTCGTGGCGGATCCAGCCGTCGTCGACCGGTTCGACGGCGGCGACCAGACCGTGGGGCGCCGCCAGACGATGCGCCGACCGGGCCGATTCGAGCCGATCGAACCCGGCCAGCAGCGATGGACCCGCCTCGGCGATCCCACTCGTACCGAGGTCCCAGATGGCCGATAGCAGTGCGCCATGACGGTCGAGGAGATTCGACGGCGCCGGCGCCCCGTCCACTGACGGGGCCGTATAGCGAACCAGCCAGGGCATCCGAACAGCCTATGTCCGCGCCGGTGCCGTACGATCGTTGATATGTCCGCCCCCAATCCACCGGCCACCGGCTCCGATGGGGCCGGGCCTACCGTCGACCGCCTCGATTCGCCGGTGTTGGCCGCCATCGACCTGGGAACCAACTCGTTTCACATGATCGTGGCCCGGGGGGCACCCGATGGCGGATTCGAGGTGATCACCACCCAAAAGGACATGGTCCGTCTCGGCCGTGGCAGCGGGGAGATGAAGCGCCTGACCCCCGAAGCAATGGATCGGGGCATCGCCTCACTCAAGCGGATGCTGGCCGTGGCCGCCAGCTACGGAGCGACCGTGTTCGCCGTGGCCACCAGCGCCGTCCGGGAGGCCCGGAACCAGGCGGAGTTTCTCGACCGGGTCAAGGCGGAAACCGGACTGTCCGTCGACGTGATCAGCGGCTTCGAGGAGGCCAGGCTGATCCACCTCGGCGTTCTGCAGGCGTTGCCCGTCTTCGACAAGCGGATCCTGATCGTCGACATCGGCGGCGGCAGTACCGAACTGCTCGTTGGCGAGGGTGACTCGATCAAGGCGGTGCGCAGCGTCAAGTTGGGCTCCATCCGGTTGACCGATCGGTTCTTTCGGGCCGAGACCGGCAACGACACGGTCACGAACACCCGGCGGGTCGAGCGGTGCCGTCGCTACGTTCGCAGCATCCTCGCCGCCGCCGCTCATGATCTGGAGCCTTTCGGCCATGAGATCGCCATCGGCAGCTCGGGAACAATCCTGGCTCTCGGCTCGCTGATCGCCGCACGCCGTGGTGAGGATCCGGCCTCCACCAACGGTCTCGTCTTCACCGCGGACGAGCTGGCCGAGTTGATCGACCGCCTCGCCGCTTCGACGGTGGCCGAGCGGTTGTCGATGGACGGCATGGACGAACGCCGGGTCGACATCATCGTCGGCGGCGCCCTGCTCCTGGAGGCGGTGTTCGAGATGCTCGGCGTGACGGCGATGACCGTGTCGAACTACGCCCTCCGAGAAGGTGTCCTCTACGATCGGCTGTCAGCGCACCAGCGAGGAAACACCCGGCTTTCGGACCTGCGGCGATCGAATGCGCTCCGGCTCTCCCAACAGCTCGATCCCGATTCGAGGCACACGGAGGTGTGTGCCCGACTCGCCGTTCGTCTCTTCGACGAGACCCGATCGCTCCACGAGCTCGGCCCCGAGGATCGCGAGCTCCTCGACATGGCCGCACTGGTCCACAACGTCGGCCTGTCGATCTCACATGCCGCCCATCATCAACACACCTACTACATCGTCCGCAATTCCGAGCAGCTCACCGGCTTCACCGACCGCGAGCTGGAGCTGCTGGCCCAGATCGCCCGTTACCATCGGCGGAGCCATCCATCGCAGCGACACGCCGAGTTCGCCCGTCTCGATCGCGAGGACCAGCGACGGGTTCGCATCCTGGCCGGTCTGCTTCGGGTGGCGATCGGCCTCGATCGGGGACATCAGGGTTCCGTCGGCGACGTCGTGGTCTCGGTTTTTGATCGGCCGCCGACTGCCGACATCCCTCAGACATTTCCCGACAGGCCCTGGCTGATCGTTCGCCCGGTGGCCGTGGACAGCGGACTCGACCTCGATCTCGAGATCTATTCGGCCCAGGAACGCTCCGGACTACTGGCCGAGGCACTCGATCTCAACCTGGCCGTTGTCGACGGTTCGCCCACCGGGGAATCGCATGAGCCCGGTCGGGCAGATTGACAGGTTCTCAGTCGGCTGGCTAGCGTCCAGGAAGGCCCGAGGCAGCCGGATGCGTCGGCCGAAAAGGGAGATCCTGATGACGTTCCACCGATTGCGCGCTCTTTTTGCGCTCCTCATCGCCATAACCCTGGTGGCCGCTGCCTGCGGAGGCTCCGACGACTCGGAGTCGGCCACCGACGAGGGAGAGGCCGAGACGGTCACCGAGGACACGGCCGCCGAGGGCGAGGAGCCGGCCGACGCCGGCGACCAGGGCAGCGACGCCGGCGACGCGGCTGCCGTCGACGGGGACCCCGTGGCAGGCGGAACGCTGGTCATCGGCAGCACCCAGGTGCCCCGTCACCTCAACGGTGCCGTCCAGTCCGGTTACGCGACGGCCGTGCCCGGCACCCAGTTGAACGCCGGTCTGCTGCTCTACGACGATGAGTGGAACCCACAGCCGTATCTGGCCGAGAGCTGGGAGGTGGCCGACGACGGTCTGTCGGTCACGGTGAAGATCGTGGAGAACGCCGTGTTCCACGACGGCGAACCCATCACCTCCGAGGACGTCGCGTTCTCCATCCTGACCGCCCAGGCCCACCACCCGTTCAAGACGATGTTCGCTCCGGTCACCTCGGTCGACACGCCCGACGACTTCACCGCTGTCATCAACCTGAGCCAGCCCCACCCGGCCATCCTGCTGGCCATGTCGCCGGCCCTGCTGCCCATCATTCCCGAACACATCTTCAACGACGGCCAGGACCTGCCCACCCATCCCCGCAACAGCGAGGACTTCGTCGGGTCCGGTCCCTTCCAGCTGGTCGAGTACAACCCCGAGTCGATCATCCGCATGCAGCGTTTCGACGACTTCTTCATCGAGGGTCTGCCGTATCTCGACGAGATCGTCGTTGAGATCTCCCCTGACTCGTCGCCGATCGTGTTGGGTCTGGAGAACGGAACGGTCCACCTCTCGTCATCGCCCGGACCCGCCGACCTGGTGCGGATGCAGGACAATCCCGACCTCGTCGTAACCAGCGATGGCCACGAGGCCATCGGCCAGATCACCTGGCTCGAGTTCAACCTGGCCGACCCCGTGTTGGGTGTCAAGGAGGTCCGCCAGGCCATTGCCTATGCCCTCGACCGTGACTTCATGGTCGATGCTCTCGATCTGGGCCTGACGAATCCGACCAAAACCGGCATCACGCCGTTCAGCCCGTTCTACAATCCCGACGTAGAAGGGTACGATCAGGACCTCGATACCGCGAGGCAGCTGCTGGCCGACGCCGGCTTCGCCGAAGGTGACATCGAGCTCACCATCGAATACATCCCCGGGTTCGCGCAGGGAACGGCCTACGCCGAGTACACGGTGCAGGCGCTGGAGGAGATCGGGATCAACGTCAGCCTGAACCCGTCACCCGATTTCCCGACCTGGGCCCAACGGGTGTCCGAGGGCGACTACCAGATGACAACCAACAACGTATGGAACTGGGGTGATCCGGTCATCGGCGTGCACCGGACGTACCTGAGCTCCAACCGCGTCGGGGCCATCTGGACCAACAACACCGGCTATGAGAACGCCGAGGTCGACGCCCTGCTCGACCAGGCCGGACAGACCTTCGACGAGGCGGAGCGAAAGGACCTGTACGCCCAGTTCCAGGAGATCGTGGCCGACGAGGTCCCGATCTATTTCATCTCGAACCCGCCGTTCTGGCAGGTGTACCAGCCGTCGGTCCAGAACCCTCCGCTGACCATCTGGGGCCAGATGTCGCCGATGCACGAGGTCTGGTTGTCGGAGTAGAGGCTGTCCGAGGAGAGCTCGAGTCTCATGCGCAGCATCATCGCCAAGATCGCCCAGGCCCTCGGTCTGATCCTGGCCGTCATCGTGCTCAACTTCTCGATGATCCACCTGACTCCCGGCGACCCGGCGACGGTCATCGCCGGGGAGAGCGGGGCCGGCGATCCCGAGACGATCGCCCAGATCCGCGCCGAGTACGGGCTCGATCGCCCGTTTGTGGTTCAGCTGGGCAGCTACATCGGTGACGTGGTTCAGGGCGACCTCGGCTTCTCGTTCTTCTTCGATCGACCGGTCACCGAGCTGATCGGTGAACGGCTGTGGCCCACCGTGTTGCTGGTCGGTACCTCACTGGTGTTCGCCATCGTGCTCGGCGTACTGGCTGGGGTGTTCACCGCCCGCCGCCCCGAGTCGACGGCCAGCCATGCTGTTACCGTCCTGGCGCTGGTCGGCTATTCGATGCCGGTGTTCTGGACCGGCATCCTCCTGATCATTCTGTTCGCGTCGGTGTTCGACATTCTGCCGATCTCCGGTATGCGCGACGTGCAATTCGAGGGCGGTACGTTCTCGGCGGTGATCGATGTGATCCGACACCTCATCCTTCCCGCTCTCACCCTCGGACTGTTGTATCTGGCCCAGTATTCCCGACTCTCCCGGGCGTCGATGATGGAGGTTCTCGAGTCGGACTATGTCCGCACCGCCCGGGCCAAAGGGCTGTCGGAGCGGGTTGTGGTGTACAAACATGCGCTTCGCAATGCCGTCATCCCGGTGGTGACGATCGCCGGCCTCCAGTTCGGGGCGCTGCTGTCGGGCGCCCTGTTGGTCGAGACCGTGTTCAACTGGCCAGGTCTCGGCCGGTTGGCGTTCGACTCGATCCTGCGCCGGGACACCTCGGTGCTGCTCGGCGTGCTGTTGATGTCGGCGGTGCTCGTTGTGGTGGCCAACCTGCTGACCGATCTCGTCTATCGGCTGATCGATCCCCGAATCCGCGTAGGAGGTTCCGGTGGCTAGTGTCTCCGACGCCGACGTCCTCGTCGGGCCGCTCGGCGCGGTGGCGGCTGACATCGAGGTCGCCGGACCGCCCGGCCGCCAGGCCTTGCGGATGTTTCTCCGCAACCGGGCCGCGGTGTTCGGGGTCATCCTCTTCGTGGCCGTGCTGTTGATGACCATCTTCGGGCCCATGCTGTACGACAACGACGCCAGTGACATCGTGGCCCGCCCGGTTCTCGCCCCCGGCTCCGAAGGGGCCCCGCTCCTCGGTACCGACTATCTCGGCCGCGACGTGTTGGCCGGGGTGATCAGCGGCGGTCGGGTCAGCCTGCTGGTGGCCGCCATGGCCGCGTTGATGGTCGTGTTCATCGGTGTCACCATCGGTGCGACGGCCGGCTACTACGGCGGTTGGGTCGACACCGTCCTGATGCGATTCACCGAGTTCTTCCAGGTGCTCCCCGCCCTGCTGTTCGCGATGGTGATCGTGGCCCTGTTCACCCCGTCGATCGCCACGATCTCGGTCGCCATCGGCCTCGTGGCCTGGCCCAGCATCGCCCGGCTGACCCGAGCGGAGTTCCTGCGGCTCAAGAACCTCGAATACGTCAAGGCGGCCCGGGCCATCGGGGCCGGTGACTGGTCGATCATGTCGCGGGTGATCTTCCCCAATGCGCTGCCGCCGCTGATCGTGTCGGCTTCGCTGCTCATGGGAGCGGCGCTGCTGTTCGAGGCCGGTCTGGCCTTTCTCGGTTTGAGCGACCCCAACACGTTGAGCTGGGGTTTGATGATCGGTCTGAACCGAGCCAACTTCCTCAGTGCCTGGTGGTCGGTGACCTTCCCCGGCCTGGCTATCTTCGTCACCGTGCTCAGCTTCAGCCTCATCGGCGACGGGCTGCAGGACGCCTTCAACCCGAAGCTGCGGGGTCGGTGATGAGTACCATCCCGAATCCCGCCGACGCCGTGCTGTCGGTCCGCAACCTCACGGTGACGTTCGGTTCGTTCACCGCCATCGACAGCGTCTCATTCGACCTGCGTCCCGGACAGACGCTGGCCGTGGTGGGGGAGTCCGGTTCCGGGAAATCGGTCACGGCGCTGTCGATCATGCGACTCGTCGAGCTGGGCACCCGGGGCCGGATCGAAAACGGCGAGATCCTGTTCAGGCGGCCGGACGGCTCCGTTGTCGACCTGGTCCGGACGAGCGAGGAGGAGATGCGCCATATCCGGGGCAATCAGATCTCGATGATCTTCCAGGAGCCGCTGACCAGCCTCAACCCCGTCTATACCGTCGGTAATCAGGTGGCCGAGGCCGTGATGCTGCATCAGGGCCTCGGCAAGGACGCCGCCCGGCAACGAGCCCTGGAGACCTTCGAGCTGGTGCGCATCCCGAATCCCGCCGAGCGGCTCGACCAGTACCCGCACGAGATGTCGGGGGGGATGCGACAGCGGGTCATGATCGCCATGGCGTTGTCGTGCGACCCGACGGTCCTGATCGCCGATGAGCCGACCACGGCGCTGGATGTGACGATCCAGGCCCAGATCCTCGGGCTGATGCGTGAGCTGCAGAACGAGACCGGGGCGTCGGTCATCATGATCACCCACGACATGGGGGTGGTGGCCGAGGTGGCCGATGAGGTCGTGGTCATGAACCGGTCGAAGGTGGTCGAGACCGGCACCGTCTACGAGATCTTCGAGAACCCGACCCAGCAGTACACCCGGTCGTTGCTCGCCGCCGTGCCCCGGCTCGGTTCGATGACCGGATCCGCCGCTCCGGCCCGATTCGACCTCGTCGGCGCCGCCGACGGGGCGGCGTCATGACCGCAACGGCCGATGCCGCCGCTGCTGTCCGGAGCGCCGCCGACAACCCGCTTGTTCGGGTCACCGATCTGACCAAACGTTTTCCCGTTGGCGCCGACACGGTGCACGCCGTGGAGAAGGTGTCGTTGTCGATCGGTCGGGCGGAAACCCTGGCGGTGGTGGGAGAGAGCGGTTGTGGGAAGTCGACGCTGGCCAACATGATCGTGCGGCTGCTCGAACCGACGAGCGGCCGGATCGAGCTCGACGGGTCCGACATCACCGATCTCGGCACCCGGGCGCTGAAGCCCCATCGCCGCAAAATGCAGATCGTGTTCCAGGATCCGTTCGCCAGCCTCGACCCGAGACGCCAGGTGGGCAAGGCGGTCGCCGAACCGCTGCTGATTCACGGGGTGGCCAAGCGCGGCAACGCACTCGACGAGAAGGTTCGCAGCCTGTTCGAGGTCGTCGGCCTCGAAGCCTCGCACATCGACCAGTTCCCCCACCAGTTCTCGGGCGGACAGCGACAGCGGATCTGCATCGCCCGGGCACTCGCGCTGGAACCGGAGCTGGTGGTGGCCGACGAGGCGGTGTCCGCACTCGACGTGTCGATCCAGGCCCAGGTCATCAACCTGATGATGGATCTGCAGGCCGAGCGGGGGCTCAGCTATCTGTTCATCAGCCATGATCTCGCCGTCGTCGAACGGGTCAGCCACC
>JAOTVU010000169.1 GCA_029863385.1 Acidimicrobiia bacterium | reverse complement strand
TGACCAAGGCCGACGGCGTTCCGACCGACAGCGTGGTCAACTTCGACAACATTCACACGATTCCTCGGGATACGTTCCGCCGAAAGGTCACCACTCTCCCAGCGGCTCGCATGGCCGAGGCGTGCAGGACGCTTCAAGCAGCGACGGGGTGCTGACCTCAAGAGCACAGCGAGGGGCCTTCCAGCGATGCGTCGAGTTGACGTCATGGAAACCAATGGCCATTCACCACAGGAGGAACGACGACCTCGCTCTGTATGACCCGGAGAGCCAACCCTGAAGGTGCCGTCAGTCAGCGAAGAAGTTGTCGATTCGGTCGCCGACCCACTCGAGGAAGGCGGCCTGGGCTATGAACTGCAGGACGTACCAGGCCACGACGAGCACTGCGGCGACGACGATCGCGATGCGGGTCCAGCGCCACACTCTCCGGAGGAACCGCAAAGCGACAGCGCCGTAGCGGTCGAACGTGCTCTGGGCCCGCCGGGTGAGTTCGGTGGCGGCGCGGGCGACCTCCTCGCGAGCCGCCTGTCGGACCTGGGAGACGATCTGTTCGGCCTCGCTCGTTCGGTCGCGCACCTGGTCGGGTCGCGACCGGGTCGATCGGGTGGGCGTCGTCTCCTGCTCGTGGACCAACCGTTGGACGGCCTCGATCTCACCGGCGGTGGGCGGGGCCCGCCACCTGTCGGCCCAGTCGGCTCCCTCCCACCAGCGGAGGCGGCCGGCCCGTTCGGGGTCCGGGTACCACCCGGCCGGTGGAGCGTCCTCCAGTCTCACCGGCGGTCCCGCTCCGACGACGGCGGCGGCAGGTCGACTCGCTCGGACTGGTCGGGGATCGGCAGGCCACCCTTGGGCCGGACCTGGTCGGTCTCGTCGTCGGCGCGAGCCGTCTCGCCGAGCGCGGCGACGGTTGCGAGCAGTCCGGAGAACTCGGCGGGAATCACGAGCTTGGTGGCTCGGCCGTCGCCGATGCGCTCGAGGGCGGTCAGGTACTCGACGGTGAGGACGTGCTGGTCGGCTTCGGCCTCCTTGATGCCGATCAGCCGGGCCTTGGCGGCGGCACCTTCACCGATGCCGGTCTTCTCCAGCCGCACTCGGTCCGCTTCAGCCCGTAGCTCGATCGCCCGGGCGTCGCCCTCTGCGTCGAGAACGGCTGCCTGCTTTCGACCTTCGGCGGCGAGGATGGCGGCCTGTTTTTCGCCGTCGGCGCGGGCGATGGCAGCCTCCTGGTAGCCGTTGGCCTCCGTGACGGTCGCCCGCCGATCGCGCTCGGCTCGCATCTGGGCGTGCATGGCCGAGACGATGTCGGGCGGTGGATCGATCCGCTGGATCTCCACCCTCACGACACGCACGCCCCACTTGTCGGTTGCGTCGTCGAGCACTTCGCGCAGCTGGGTGTTGATCGTGTCCCGTGACGTCAGCGCCTTGTCGAGCTCGAGATCGCCGATGAGGTTGCGAAGGTTCGTCTGGGCCAGTTTGGTGATGGCGGTGAAGAAGTCGGCGACGTTGTAAACGAGGCGCTGGGGGTCGGTGGCCTCGTAGTACACGACGGCGTCGACCGAGACGACGACGTTGTCCTTGGTGATCACCTCTTGTGGCGGGACGTCGACCACCTGCTCCCGCATGTCGATCAGTTGCATTCGCTCGATGAAGGGAAGGATCAGGTTGAATCCGGGCTGTTTCGTCGTCTTGTAGCGACCGAGCCGCTCGACGAGGCCCTGCTGGAACGGCCGCACGATCTTCACGGCCTGGACGAGTACGGCGATCAGCACGATGGCGATCGCAGCGGTGAAAATGGCGGCTGTCATTGGCGGTCCCCTTCCGTTTCGTTGGTGCCCGGGCCGACCGTATCGACGGGCTCGATGACGACGCGCGTGCCCTCCATGGCGGTGATCCGGACCTTCGTGCCCTCGGCCAGTGTTGTCTCGTCGTGGGTGATCGCCCCCCAGGTCTCGCCGACCACGGAGATGCGACCCGACCGGGCCGTGTCATCGGGATCGACCTCTTTGGTGACGATGGCCGTCATGCCTACGAGCCTCTCGGCGCCGACTCCAGGCGGCAGGAGGTGGTCGTCGAGGAAGTTCCTCGCCCAACGGTAGAAACCCAGCCAAAGCGCTGCGCCGCCGAACACGAACACGGCCCACTGCATTTCGATCGACATGTCGTAGAACCCGAGAACCGAGGCCGCAAATGCGGAAACGGCGAACGGCAGGAGGATGAACGAGCCGCCAAGGATGGTGAGCTCGATAAGAGCGAAAGCGACGGCTATGAACAGCCACACCCACGGCCAGATGTCGAGATCAAGGCCAAGATCAAGCACAGCCCCACACTAGGTGCGGCAGGGCGCCTTGGCCACTCGGTTCGGCCAACAGGCGTCCGCCGAGCGCCCCTCTCACGGACTGGCTACCAGCGGCCGTCCGTTCTTTTTCGCCGCGGGCCGTCGATGCATTCGCCGTCACGGTTTCGTTCCCGAGCGGATTCGCTCGAGTGCCGCCTGCACAGACCCCTCGGTGCCCGGGGCTAGTTGGCGAGGACCTTTGCGGGTGATCCGAAGACGCAGCAGGGGTACCCGTGGCCGTTCTCGCCCCATGGGAGAACCTGGCGCCTGTGTAGCACACGTGTGGTACGGTTCGGAGCCATGGGTACCACGACGGTCCGGCTAGACAGCGACGACGAAGCCCTCCTCGACATGCTCGCGCCCGAGTACGGCGGACGTTCCAGCGCGATCCGCCAAGCCCTGCGTTATCTCGCAGCGGACCGGACACGCCAGAACGCCCTCCGTTCGTTCCTGGCCGAGTGGGAGGCAGAAGAAGACCCCATCGACGAAGCCGACATCGTCGGCATGTCCGAGCGATACTGCCTGTGATCCTCGATTCCGACCTCCTCATCTCGATCGATCGGAACGAACGAGCCGCCCGCACGTTCCTGACCGCGGCCGCAAGATCAGAAACCGCCCTCCACACCACTCACCCCGTACTCGCACAAGTCTGGCGGAGCGAATCTCGCCAAGCCCGCCTCTCAGCCTTCCTCGAGACGATCACGATCCACCCACTCGACGACGGACGGGCTGTCGGACAGCTTCTGGCTCGGAGCTCAACCTCAGATGTCGTCGACGCCCACCTTGTGATCACCGCCGCACGACTTGGCCACGACATCCTCACCGGCGACTTGGACGACCTCACGACGCTCACGTCGCTGCTTGGCCCGGCGTCCCCCACCGTCCACGCCTGGCCATGAGACCACATCCACCATGTCGTGACCCTGTGGGCCGCAACCACGTCCAGCGGCGGCGGATCGCCCCAACGATCCCCCCGACGACCGGCTCATGACCTCGCCGAGGGTCCTGGAGCGAGACCCCCTGCTCCAGGCGCTCGGCGAGTGTCTCGACGAGGCTCGCCAGGGTCGGGGAACGGCGGTCTTCGTCGCCGGCGAAGCCGGGATTGGAAAGACCACACCGGTCCGAGCGTTTCTGGACCGTCTCGATCGATCGACGAACGCCGCCGTCGGGGCATGCGATCCGCTGTCGACGCCGCGGGCGCTCAGCCCGCTGCTCGACATCGCAGCCGATCCCGAGTCGGGATTCGCTTCCGTTGTCGACATGAGCGCCGATCTGCACGACGTGTTCGACCAGGTCCTACGGTTCCTCCGTTTCGACGACCGTCCGACCGTGCTCGTGATCGAGGACGTCCACTGGGCTGATCAGTCGACGCTCGACCTCATCAGGTTTCTCGGACGCCGTGTCCGTGACAGCCGGTCGATCCTGGTCTGCACCTACCGGGACGATGAACTCGCACCGGACCATCCGCTGCGCCCGGTGCTGGGTGACCTTGCAACGTCCCGTGTGTGGGTGCAGCGGCTGCAGCTCGAACCGCTGTCCGTCGCCGCTGTGTGGGAGCTGGCCGCCGACCACGACGCAGACCCTGCGCTGGTCCACGAGGTGACCGGGGGCAATCCGTTCTACGTGACCGAGTTCCTGGCATCCGGTGACCAGGTGCCGTCGACCGTCCGCGGCGCCGTGATGGCCCGAGTCGACCGACTCGATCCTGACGCCCGCCGCTTGGCGGAGGTCACGTCGATCGCGCCGCGATCGCTGGAGATCGCGCACGCCCTCGATCTCGCACGAGTCGATCTCGCAGCGGCGGAGCGAACCCTCCATGCCGGGGTGCTCGTCGGGAGCGGCGAGGCGCTTGCGTTCCGGCACGAGTTGGCCCGTACGGCGGTCGAGTCGTCGATGCTCCCGGCACGGCGCGTCGGGCTCCACCGCCGGATCATCACGTTGCTCGACACCGACCACGGACGTAATCTGGCCCGGCTCGCACACCACGCCGTGCAAGCCGGGACCGACGACCTCGTTCAACGCTATGCTCCGGCTGCGGCCGCTGAGGCGCAGGCGAGAGGTGCCCATCGCCAGGCTGCTGAGCTCCTCGCCGCCGCAATCGCCCACCCTGGCGTACTCACCGGCGACGAGCTGGCGGAGTTGCGGCTCCGCCTGGCTTGGGAGCTGTATGTCCTGAACCGCCCCGACGCCGCCGCGGTCGTCCGTGCCGCCGTCGATCACCGTCGGAGAGGAGATGATCCCGTTGCGCGGGCCCGGGCGCTGTCGGCCCGGGCGCGCCTCGACTGGAACCTCGACCCTGCGACGGCCCGGGCCACCATCGAGGAGGCGATCTCGCTCCTCGAGAACGAACCTCCCGGCCAGCCGCTCGACTACGCCTACTACCTGGCGGGGCACCTCAACATGCTGGCCCGACGCTACGAGCCGGCAGTCAGATTCGGCCGGAAGTGCATCGACGTCTCCCGGTCGCTCGATCTGGCACGCGAGGAGGAGAACGGCCTGCTCGCGCTCGGCACCGCCGAGCTGGTGGCCGGTGATGTCGACGAGGGCCGAGCCGTTTGCACTCCACATCGCCGGACGCTGGCACGAGGCCGCCGCAGCGTGGCGCGAGCTCGGCTGCCCCTACGAGGAGGCTCTGGCGCTCGCCGGGAGTGGCGAGGCGGACGCTCTGCGCACCGCGGTGCAGCTCCTGGCAGGGGCTGGCTGCCAGGCCGGCGGCCGACCGGGTCTGCGCCGAGATGCGGGCGCTCGATCTGGAGGATGTCCCCCCTCGGCCGCGAGCGAGCACGCTTGCCGCCCCGGCGATGCTGACCGGTCGTCAGATCGAGGTACTCGACCTCGTGCGTCAGGGGCTCACCAACGCAGAGATCGCAGCGCAGCTCTACATCTCCACGAAGACCGCCGGCCACCACGTCTCCGCCGTCCTCCGAAAGCTCGGTGCCCGCTCGCGAACCGAAGCAGCGGCGATCGCGGCCGAGATGGGTATCGAGCCGGGCCCGCCAAAATAGGCCCGTCACAGGCGACGAATAGGGAATTCGCCCGACGATTTCAAGACCCTGCTGGTCGTACCGTCGCTTGTGAGACCGGACGGTCCGGCCAGAACAGGAGGACGGCAATGCCGCGATTCATGGTGGAGCGCACATTCACGGATGGCTTGGAGATTCCGACCAACGAGGACGGGGCCCGGGCGATGCAGGGCGTCGTGCAGAACAACGCGAAGGAGCAGGTGACCTGGGTGCAGTCGTTCGTGTCGTCCGACAAGACCAGGACGTTCTGCGTCTACGACGGCCCCACACCGGAGGCGATCCGGCGGCCGCGGGCCTCAGCTCGCTCCCCGTCGACGCGATCACCGAAGTTCGGGTGCTCGATCCGTACTTCTACGTCGGGAACGGATCGTGAGGACGAGGGGGCAGCATTGGCGTGGCTGCTGCCGAGAATACCGAAATGCCGCCTGACCAGCTAAGACGGACTTTCCGGGCATCACGGGGCTCAAGAACCTGCCAAGTGGGCACTGGCACTGGTCGACGAACGGTCGTTGACGGCCGACAAGGTGCCAGGTCGCGGAAGCTGACTGCAGCCCGGCATCGGTGGTAACCGTCGAGTAACAAGGTCGACAATGAGACGATACTGATCTCCGGCCGAGGCTGGACTTCCGGACCGACGACGACCAGGTTCGGCGTGATCCTTCGATGTGTGGGAGACTGATTGTCTGTTCGGCTTCCAGTCCGACCAGAGAGAGGCCATCATGGCCGGAAAAGACAAAGGTGGTCGGAGCAGCAAGACGCCCGCCGCCACAACCAAGAAAGAAAAGCGCCAGGCTAAGCGAGACAAGAAGGCGGGCAAGTCACAGGACGGCCCGATCGTCAGCTAGTCTGCTCGCTCGGAGCCATCTGGCCAGACCAGTTCGACCGTTCGCCTGACACGGCCCGACACCGCTGAGGCGCCTATCGGGGCATGACGACGGCGAGACTTGTTCGACGTTGGGTCGGCGGAGCCGTGGTTTGGTTCAGATCACACGAAACGGCATTTGCATCCCGGCGTCCTAATGGCCCGGAACGTGGCAGCCGACGTAGTCGACGCCGGGATCGTCCAGTTGGACAACAAGGACGTGCGCCTCACCAGGAGGGAGCGCGATGGACGGGAACCGGTGGTGCATCTCGTCCATCGAATCCGATCCCATGTCTGCCATCTCGGCCATTTCCACCTCGGCCTGGTCCTGGATGTCGAGCGGGCCGACCACGGCCTCATGAGCCATGTTGCCGATGTTGTCGAAGCGAATGGCCACGACGCTTCCCGCTTTTACGTCGGGCAGCGCGCAGCCGAAACTGAACTCGTCGACCGTGATCGTGACGAGCCAATCGACGTCGGTACCGGCCAGGACACGGGCCGAAGCCTCATCGGTATGCATGGCCTCGTCATCCATGACCATGGCGTCGTCGGTCATGTTCATCGAGTCATCGTGGGTCGCCTTGGCGTCGGACGGTTCGTACGCCGCCAGAACGCTTGGTGATGCGTCGGATGCCTTCTGCAGGTCACAGGCACCAATCTCGTACGTCATTCCCAGCGGATCGTCGGCCAGACAGCCGGCGGCCATGAGCGCAGTGATCATCAGGCCGACCAGGCCTACGGACGGCTTTCGATGGGCGCTCCGGCGAACAAGGCCATCCATGGTGTGTATCCCCGGGCAGATCCGCGCCTATGGGGTGAGCTGGTCAGGAACGAGAGTTCAGTCTCCGTTCCCGCTCAAAGCGTATCACAGGGTCCCGAACCGGATCAGATTGGCGGCGGTCGGCCTGCCGGCCGTGACGGAGGCGGCGGTACCGGGCTTTGTCCGACCGGCTGGACGGGCCCTGGCCACGTCTCAATGCGGTTCTGCGGCGCTCTCGGGGCGGAGATCGAGGCGACGGAGGAGCTGGGCGTTGGCGGCCACGATGATGGTTGACAGACTCATCGCAACGGCAGCGGCGGCCGGCGGAAGGGTGAACCCGGCGAACGCGAACACACCGGCGGCGACGGGGATGGCTATCAGGTTGTAGCCGGTGGCCCAGACAAGGTTCTGTATCATCTTGCGGTAGGTGGCCCGGGACAGGTCGATGACCCCGATCACGCTGCGTGGGTCGCTGGAGGCGAGGACCACACCGGCGGATTCGATCGCGACGTCGGTGCCGGCCCCGATGGCGATACCCACGTCGGCCCGGGCCAGAGCGGGGGCGTCGTTGACGCCGTCTCCGACCATCGCCACTCGCAGCCCCCGGTTCTGGAGTTCCGCGACCTTGGCGTCTTTGTCCTTGGGCAGGACGTCGGCGAACACCTCGTCGATGCCGAGCTCCCGGGCGACTCCGTCGGCAACCTGACGGGCATCGCCGGTGATCAGCACCACCTTGGCGCCACGTTCGTGTAGAGCATCCACCGCAGCACGGGACTCGGGACGGATTTCGTCGGCCAGGGTCACCGCACCGGCCGCCGTGTTGTCGATGACGACCCACAGTACCGATCCACCCCGATTGCGCCACCGGGCGACGGTGTCTCGGAGTTCACCAGGTTCGACAAGATCGAGTTCCTCCAACAATGCCGGTCCACCGACCTGCACGGTGCGGCCGTTGACAACGGCGCGTACGCCTCGACCGGTGAGCGCCTCGAAGTCGGCGCCCTCAGGAACCGGACCGACATCACGGGCTGCGGTCACGATGGCTCGAGCGACGGGGTGTTCGCTGTCGGCTTCGGCCGCGGCGGCCAGGGCGAGAACCTCGTCGGGTTCCCAGCCGTCGGTGGCGGCGTGGTCGACGACGACGTGGTTGCCTTTTGTCAGGGTGCCGGTCTTGTCGAACAGGACGGCATCGATGGTGCGCATCCGCTCGAGCGCCAGGCGGTCCTTGACCAGGATGCCGGCCCGGGCCGAGGTCGCGGTGGAGATCGAGATCACCAGCGGAATAGCCAGGCCGAGGGCGTGAGGGCAGGCGATGACCAGGACCGTCACCGTGCGAATGACACCCTGGGCGCCATCGCCGACCACGAGCCACGCCGCCATGGTGACGATTGCCGCTCCGGCGGCCAGATAGAACAGTGCAGCCGCCGCCCGGTCGGCAAGGGCCTGCGCCCGCGAGTTCGATGACTGGGCGTCTGCGACCATGCGTTGGATGCCGGCCAGGGCGGTGTCGTCCCCGACGGCGTCGATCCGAACCCGTACGGACGAGTCGGTCGATACGGTTCCGGCCACGACGCGGTCGCCTTCGCCCCGACGAACCGGTCGGGACTCGCCGGTGATCATGGACTCGTCGAACGATGCCCGACCATCGGCGACAACGCCGTCGGCCGGAACCCGGCCACCGGGTCGAACCAGCACGACATCTCCGACCTCGAGCGACGAGATCGGGACCTGGTCGATCCGATCCCCGTCGACCAGTTCCGCCGTATCCGGTAGCAGTTCGGCGAGCGCCGCGAGGGCACCCTGGGCCTGTCCGATGGCCTTCATCTCCTGCCAGTGCCCCAACAGCATCACGGTGATCAGGGCGGCCAGTTCCCACCAGAAATCGAGCTTTCCCCACCCGAGCGACGACGCCAGGGACGATGCGTAGGCGACGGTGATGGCCAAGGCGATGAGCAGCATCATCCCCGGCTGCCGGTTCCGAACCTCCGCAACGCCGCCCTTCAGGAACGGCTGTCCACCCCACAGGTAGATGACCGTTCCCAACACCGGAGCGACCCAGGAGGCCCCGGCCACGTCGATCGAGTAACCGAACCATTCCTGGATCTGCTCGGAGAACACCAGGACCGGCACGGCCAACACCAGATTCCACCAGAACAGACGGCGGAACATCTCCGGGTCATGTCCGGCGTGTTTGTCATGCCCACCGTGATGATCATGTGAGCCGGACGGGGCGTCAGTGTGGCCCTCGCGTACACCATGCCGCCTATCGCCAGTTGTCGACATCGCCTTCCTCGGTCTTTCAGTACGTGCCCGTTGACCAAGGTATACACCTTCCAGCTGACTGGAAGGTCAAGGGCCGGTGGCAGCGTGTCGGGATCGGTACGGCGGTCTCATGCCAGCCCGGTGATCGCTGATCCCTTCGATGGGAACCAGGGCATCATTGTTCGAAGCCTTGGCGCTCCTGTTCGGACCGGATGAAGGCAATCACTGCTTCGACCTCTTCGCTGTCGAGCCCTCCTATCGGTGGCATGTTGCCGAAGGTCCAGTGGTGTTGTGGGGCGCCGTTGGCGATGGCCGACCGGTAGGCGTCGTCGGGGTGATGGTTGGGTTCGTAGACGATCGACAGTTGCGACGGTCCCTTGTCGGTGCCCCGGAGATCGGCGCCGTGGCATGAGGCGCAGTTGTTGCATCGGCAACGGTTTGATCGGTCGTGTCGTTGCCGGAACAGCCGACGATCAAGCCGGCGGCAACGATCGGAAGCGCAATCCACGCCACCCCGGCTTTGATGTGATCCGTCATGTTTGCGACGAGGCTCCGACCAGGAACGCGGTGACCGCGATGACGACCAACAACAGGATCGCTTCGCCTGTGGCGGTGTTGCGGATTCGCACTGAGCGGGAATCGTCGTTCGGGTGGGCGTTCATCCATGGAATGACGACAAAATGATTGTAGGTACCGAGCGACGCTGCGGCAGCCACGGCCCCCGTCTTGGCGATGAGCAGACGACCCCACGGGGTCGTCCACAACTGCGACACCGAATCGAGGATGA
>JAOTVU010000197.1 GCA_029863385.1 Acidimicrobiia bacterium | reverse complement strand
GAGGTCCAAACCCCTCCCGCCCCGCATCGTCCTCCGTTCGCTCCGGAGCAGGAGCCCGACCTCGGCCTGCCGACAGCCAGGCCCGGCCACCTCAACGACATCGGGCTCTGGCTCCGGAGAACGTTCAATGTAGGCCTGGCCAAGCTCCTGCCGTGTGGGCTGTTGATCGTGTTGGGATTGGTGCCCGCGGTGTTCTTCTACGCCGTTGCCTATCTTGCGTTGTCGGAGATCTCCGCTGACGGCGGCCTTCAGGGCACGAGCGTCGTGATGCTGATCCTCGTAGGCGTCGTGTTCCTGCTGTGGATGTTGTGGGTCGGCGTGATCACCCTCGCCCAGAACCATCTCCTGTACCAGGCCCATGTCGGTCGCCGGTCATCGTTCGGTGACTCGCTGCAAGCCGGGTTCCAGGGCATCGGACGCCTGGCCTGGGCCTACCTCACGCTGATCGTGTACCTGGTCATGGTGGTGGCCGTCCTCGGTGGTCTCACGTTCGTGTTCTCGCTGTTGTCCTCCACGCTGGGCGGCGTTTTCTTCGTCTTGTCGTACCTGGCCTTCCTTACGCTCTCGGTCTGGCTCGGCGTCAAGCTGATCTTCCTGGTGGTCGCCGCCGCAGTGGCTCCGCTTGGAGAGCGGCCCATGGTGGTCTCCGTCGAAAAGACGAACGGCTACTTCTGGGCGGTCCTGGGCCGGTTGGCGTTGCTGGGCCTGATCCTCTCGGCAGCCGTGGTACCGGTGATGGTCATCGTCGGCGTCCTCTTCGGCACCCTGGGTTCGTCCGTAGTCGACGATCCAGGATCGGCAACCGCAACCGCGCTGGTGGGCTCGATCGCCCTCGGCGGCGTGCTGTATCTCATCGTCACGCTGGCGATCCAGGTGTTCTCGACCTCAGGAATCGTCCGGCTCTACGTGGATCTCGGCGGTCCGGCGCAGCCGGAGCAAGCGGCAGTCGTCCAGTCGTAGCGCCCCGACGACGCCGGCCAACGGCTCGCCGGGTCGGCCCTCAGCCGGTGGCGCCGTTCATGGCCTCCCACACCCGCTGGGCGGTGGCGGGGATCTCGATATGACGCACCCCGAGATGGGCGAGGGCGTCGATCACGGCGTTCTGAACCGCCGGCGTGGCACCGATCGTGCCCGACTCCCCGATGCCCTTGGCCCCCAGCGGGTTGCGAGGAGTCGCCGTTTCCATCGGGATTCGGGTGAAGCTCGGTAGCTCGGCGGCCGACGCCAGCCCGTAGTCCATGAAGTTGGCGGTCTGTGGGTTGCCGCTGTCGTCGTAGGCGAACTCCTCCATCAACGCATGGGCGATGCCGGAGGCCACACCGCCATGGACCTGCCCGTCGACGATCAGGGGGTTGATGATCGTGCCGGCGTCGTCGCAACAGAAGTGGTCGAGGGCGGTGACGGCGCCGGTCTCACGATCGACCTCGACCACCGACAGGTGCGTGCCGAACGGGAACGTGGCGCCTTCGGGCACGAAGTCGACCTCGGCCATGAGTCGCCCGGTCGGCTCATCGGCGGTATCCGATGCCGGGTTTGATTCGACGGAGGCGGCGACGTGCTGGGCGATCGCCGCCCAGTCGGTTGTGACCGTCGGGGTTCCCACGACGGAGAAGGCGCCGGTGTCGGTGTCGAGCACGATGTCGCCGACTGCGGCTTCGAGCAGTTCGGCCGCCGCCTCCTTGGCGCGGGCCACGACGATCTCGCCCGCCTTCCAGATGGCCGATCCGCCCACCTGCAACGATCGGGAGCCGCCCGTGCCGCCGCCTCGCTTGACCTCGTCGGTGTCGCCGTGGCGCACCTCGATCCGCTCGATCGCGATGCCGGTGAGATCGTGGGTGAGCTGGGCAAAGGCGGTGTTGTGGCCCTGGCCGTGGGCCGATGAACCGGTGAGCACGAGCGCCGAACCGTCGGGTCGGATCTCGACCGAGCCGAACTCCTGGGCTCCGAGTGGATTGGTGATCTCCACGTAACTGCACCAGCCGAGGCCGAGCAGCGGCGCACTCGGGTGGTTGCGGCGCCGTTCCTGTTCGACCCGAAGCCCGGCATAGTCCGCGGCCTCGACGACCGCGTCGAGGGCGGCGGCATACTCGCCGTTGTCCATGTCGGCCCCGGTCTGGGTCTTGTAGGGGAAGGCCTCGGGCGCGATGAAGTTCCTCCGCCGGACCTCGACCGGGTCCATGTCGATCTCGGCGGCGAAGGCATCGACCATGCGCTCGATGGCGGCCGTGGCCTCCGGTCGACCGGCGCCCCGGTAGGCGCCGACGGGGGTGGTGTTGGTGACCACCGACGTGGCCGAGAAATCGACCTTGTCGATGTCGTAGACGCCGCAGGCCATGATCTGGGTGAGACGGGGGAGCATGGCACCGATGCGGGGATACGCGCCCGAGTCCTGGATCACGTGGAGCTTGTAGGCCGTGATCCTGCCGTCTCTGGTGCCGCCGATCGAGGCCGTGAACTCGACGGCCCGGCCATGGTCCATGCCGACCATGTTCTCGGACCGGGTTTCCGTCCAACGCACCGGTCGTTCGAGCCTGCGGGCCAGAACGGCCACCACGATGTCCTCCGGATAGCGGCCGCCCTTGGCGCCGAAGCCGCCGCCGACATCGGGAGTGATGACCCGAACCCGAGCCGGATCGACCCCGAGCGACGCGGCGAGCCCGTCGCGGGTGCCGTGGGGGAACTGGGTCGACGACCACTGGGTCAGACGCAGAACGCCGGTGTCCGGATCGGCATCCCATCGGGCCACCGCCGACCGGGGCTCGAGCGGGGCCGCCGTCAGGCGGTGGTTGCGGAACGACAGGTCGACCCGAACCTCGACGTCGGCGAAGATGTCGCCGTCCTGGTTCGAGGGGATCGCCATCACGGTGTTGGTGCCGGCCTCGGGGAACAGGACCACGTCGTCGGCGACCGCCTGCTTCATGTCGACAACCGGGTCGAGCGGCTCGTAGTCGACGAACACCGCTTCGGCCGCGTCGACCCCGGCCTCCCGGCTGGTGGTGACCACCACGGCCACCGGCTCGCCCACATGACGGACACGGTCCGCGGCCAGCCAGGTGCGAGTCATGGCCTGGTTGAACAGGGGCATGCCCGGCTTCTCGGCCGTGAGATCGAGATCGGTCGCGGTGAACACGCCGACGACGTCGGGCATGGCCGCGGCATCCGCAGTGTCGATCCCGGCGATCACCGCGTGGGCCATGTCGGACCGCACGAAGGTCGCGTGGAGCGCGTCGGCGGGCGCCAGGTCGTCGACGTAGGATCCGCCGACCGTGAGCAGCTCCGGATCCTCCCGACGGACGACTCTGGTTCCGATCATGCTCACGTCTTTGCTCCTCACATTCCGAGCCGCCATCAGGCGGAGTTTCGAAGCCTACCCGGCCCGTTGGGAGTGGCGCAGGCTCGGTTTCGAGCGGCCACCGACCCGGAATCCAGGGGCGGCGAGCTGTCGGCGGGTCGAAGGGGCCGATAGAGGGCTAACCTCGGGCATCCATGGCCACATCGTTGATCGAAGACGAGCGCGTCCGTTGGCGTCGTGACGGCGAGAAGTCGTCCGGCGGTCACGTCGTCTACTGGATGCAGCAGGCCCAACGGACGCAACACAACCCGGCACTCGAACTCGCCGTGCGGCAGGCCAATGAGCTGGCGTTGCCGTTGGTTGTCGTCTTCTGCCTCATCGGCGACTATCCCGAGGCATCAGCCCGCCACTACCGGTTCATGCTCCAAGGGCTCGTCGATGTCGAGCAGCATCTCGCCCGACGAGGAATCCGGTTCGACGTGATCGTCGGTGAGGCGGCCACGACGTTGGGCAGGTTGGACGCGCGCACGGCGCTGCTGGTCACCGATCGGGGTTATCTCCCGATCCAGCGGGCCTGGCGCGACGACGTCGAGGCGGCCACCGGCGGACCGCTGGTCGAGGTGGAGACCGACGTTGTCGTACCGATCGACCTCGTCACCGACAAGATGGAGACCGCGGCCCGGACCATCCGACCGAAGATCACCCGACATGTGGACCGGTTCGTCGTCGAGCTGACGACGACGGCCCTCGACAACCACTCCGTCGGGTCCGAGGCCGTCGATTCCGACTGGTCCCGAGCGCTGTCGGACTCGGATCTCGACTGCGTCGATCTGGACGATCTCGACGCAGTGATCGACCGGCTCGGTGTCGCTGCCGAGCCGGGGCCGGTCAGCTCCTGGCGGGGCGGCGAGAACGAGGCCCACCGGCTCCTTGGGGCGTTCATCGATGGGGTATTGGGAGACTACGAGTCGCTCCGTAACCGGTACGACGTCGACCACAGCTCGTCGCGGCTGTCGCCGTATCTGCACTACGGGCAGATCTCACCGGTCGACGTCGTGCGCCGGATCCGGGCGGCGGCTGCTCCGAGCGATCACGTGGCCGCTTTCGTCGAGGAACTGGTGGTGCGCCGGGAGCTGGCGATCAACCTGGTCGTCCATCACAGCGACTTCGACCGCTTCGCCGGCCTCCCGGCATGGGCGAAGGAGACGCTGCGGGCCCGCAGTGAGGACGAGCGCGAGGTCGTGCTCACGGCGGCGGAGCTGGAGGCCGGTGAAACGCCCGACGAAATCTGGAACGCCATCATGGCCCAGATCCGTGATGAAGGCTGGACGCACAATCAACTGCGCATGTACTGGGGCAAGCAGATCCTGCGTTGGACCAATACCCCCGAGCACGCCTTCCGCACGCTGCTCGATCTCAACAATCGCCACTTCCTCGACGGCCGTGATCCGAACTCCTATGCCAATGTCGCCTGGTGTTTCGGCCGCCACGACCAGGGGTTCCAGGAGCGTGACGTGATCGGCAAGATCCGACCGTTCACCGACAAGGCCCTCAAACGCAAGGGTGACCTCGAGGGCTGGCTCGAGTCGCGCCGGGAATCGAATCGGGAGACAACGTGACCACGGAGACCGCCGACGCCTACTCGGTCAACGACCTGCTGTGACGCCGCCCGCTCCGCCTCGCCATCGACGATAAGCCGGCCTGTACACTGCCCGCAATGCGTTGGTGGAAGCTGGCGGCAGCCTCGGCCGCTGTGACGATCGGTGCTGCCGGTTGCGGGGATGCGGGCACCGACGATCGCTCGGTGGTTCGTATGCTCGACAACCGTTACGTGCCGGCGGATGTCGAGCTGGCCGTCGGGGGCGCCCTGGAATTCGTGAACGATGGTCGCGTCGACCACAATGTGATCGATGTCGACGGTGCGTTCGACTCGCGGGAGGGGGCCGTGGGCGACCACAAGCCGGGCGAGTCGTGGTCGCACACGTTCACCGACGCGGGCGTCTACAGCATCTACTGTTCACTGCACGCCACCAGGAACAATGCAACGGGTGAGTGGTCGGGCATGGTCGGCACCATCACGGTGACCGAGGCTCCCCCCGGCCAGTAGGCGCATCGACAAGGGCCGAGGACCGAAGGAGAGAGGGAACGGATGAAACCGGGGGCAGGGAGACGATTTGTCGACGGGCACGGGATCGGTGTCCTGGCCGTCGCGGCGGCGATCATGGCCCTGCTCGGCGTCGGGTTCGGTCCGTTCCAGACCGGAGCCGAGGCCAGCGCCGGCAATACGCCCGCCGTTCCGGCGATCCACTCCTCCGATGCGCCGGAGGAGTGGACCGGGGAAACCCGCAACGTCCCGGCCGACTACCCGACGATCCAGTCCGCCGTCGACGCCGCCGCCCCCGGCGATCTCGTGCTGATAGAGCCGGGCGTTTACAAGGAGGCGGTTTCGGTCACCACACCCGGTCTGGTGATTCGCGGCGTCGACCGCAACCGGGTGATCCTCGACGGTGAGTTCACCAGGAACAACGGGTTCTTCGTGACGGCCGACGGGGTGGCGATCGAGAACATCACCGCCCGCAACTTCGTCACCAACGGGTTCTACTGGGACGGCGTGACCGGCTATCGCGGCTCGTATCTCACCGCCATCGACGACTGGGTGTACGGGATCTACGCCTTCGACTCGGTCGACGGCCTGTTCGAGCACTCCTACGCCTCCGGCTCGTGGGACGCCGGGTTCTACGTCGGGCAGTGCGATCCGTGCAACGCCGTCGTGACAAATGTGCTGGCCGAGTTCAACGGGCTCGGCTATTCGGGCACCAACTCGTCGGGCGACATATACATCGTCAACTCCGAGTGGCGGTACAACGTCGGCGGCATCGTGCCCAACACGCTCGACTCGGAACTGCTTCCGCCGAGTCACGACGTGCTGGTGGCCGGAAACTACATCCATCACAACGGGGAATCGGAGCGGGCGCCGAACCGGTCCGCCGAGTGGTCGTCGTTCGGAAACGGTGTGGTGTTGGCCGGCGTCCGTGACTCGGTGGTCCGCAACAACCTCATGGTCAACAACGCGTCGGGCGGCGTGGAGGTTGTGTCGATGATCGACGCCAACCTCTGGCGATCCGGTGGCAACGAGGTTCGCGACAACATGATCCGCGGTTCGGGCCGGGCCGACCTGTTGTTGGGTGGGCCGCTTGAGGACGGATCGTGCTTCAGCGGCAACGACGCCAGGTCTTCGGTGCCCTACTTCCTCAACACACTCCACGACTGTGACGGGATCAACCTGCCACTCTGGTACGGGCTGGCCACGTCGTCGGATCCGCTGGGCCGCATCGCCCAGGCCGCCAAGGGCCAGAACCCCCAGCTCGAACACGGTGACGCTCCGAAGCCGAGGTTGAACTTCGACCAGTTGCCCGACGGGATCGACGCCGAAGTGGTGCTGGCGGTCGACGTGTTCGAGTCGCTCGACTTCGATCCCGACGAGATCACCACGCCGGATCTTCCCGACGACGTGCAGTTCGAGGACCCGAAGGCCAGTATCTTCGGCGTGGTCCTGAGCGCCGGCTTCTGGCCGGTGCTCTACGGGGCACTCATGTGGTGGGTGCCGATGGCGGTCTGGATCTTCGGCGGGCTGTGGGCGGCACTCAAGCTCTGGCTCGGCTTCGTCAACGCCGACCGTTCGATGCTGACCGCACTCGGGTGGACGCTGCTCGTGGTCGTGTTGCCGGTGATCGGCGTCCTGCTGTTCGCCGTGTTCGGGTATCGGGGCCGGCCTCTCGGCGCTCGGATCGTTCGTCTGGTCGGTGCGGTCGTCGTGTGGCTGGCGGCAACCGCAGGCGCATTGATGTGGGGAGGCGTGTTCTGAGCGACGAACACGGTGATTCGTCCGTGGAGGCCGACCCCTATTCGGGTGAGGCGGGTCGCCTGAGGTCGACGGTCGAGGTCGTGGCTCCCGGGGGCCACAGTTCGGCGCCACATCAGGTGACGACGAGAAGCACCGCGCCGATCAGGAGTCCCACGAGCACGAACCCCTCGAAGGGACGAGGGTCGAGACGGCGAACGGCCCAGCGTCCACCCAGCACCCCGGGCAGGATCAGCAGAGCCGTCGGAGCGAGAGTCACGATCAGGTCGACATCGAGCAGGCCGGCCAGTGCATAGCCCGGGACCTTGAGCCAGTTGGTGGCCCAGAAGATGGCGGCGGAGGTGGCGGCGTAGGTGATCGGCGAGACTTCACGGGCCAGGAGGTACATGGCGATGGGCGGTCCGCCGGCGTGGGCGATCGTCGAGGTTATGCC
>JAOTVU010000290.1 GCA_029863385.1 Acidimicrobiia bacterium | reverse complement strand
CGGCGCCGAGTGTCGGTGCCCGCCCCGTGAGCACGGCGGTCCGGTAGGCGACGAACAGCAGCACGACGATCACGATCCCAAGTTCGAGGGCGTCGGCCGAAAGCGACGACAACACGAACGAAGCCAGCGCGACGCCGACCACCGATCCGGGGATGATCGCACGGACCACTGATCGGTCGATGTTGCCCCGTAACGCCCAGAGGGCGACCACGTCGCCGACCATCAGGATCGGAAGCAGGATGCCGATCGCCACGTTCGCCGGGACGGCCAGGGCGACGATCACCGTCACGATCGGCCCGAAGCCGGGGAGTCCGCCTTTGGCCAGCCCGATGAGAAACGCCGCCGCAGCGACAGCCAGCACGACGGTGGCCGTCACGTCGGTTTCCACTGCGCCGATCGTAGCCGCCCCCTCGCGTCGACACGGCGGCTACGCCCACGGGTCCAACCTTGTAGCGACTTTCAGGCCGATTCGGCGAGGTGTACCCGTCGATGCTGCTCGGCCTTGGCGAGAATCCAGTATCCGGTCGAGCGGGGGACGACTCCGATCCGGTAGACGCCCCAGCGCACCTTGACGACACGGCCTTTGCGCACCTCCCACCGGATCGCATCTGACGCCGCCTTGTTCGGCCGAGGTGGCAGGACGAGGTCCTGTCGACGTAATCGGTCGACGAGATCCGCCACCGACAGTGCCCTGCCCGAGCGGATCAACTTCGCCAGGACGAGGTATCGCCTGGCCCGCCCCCAAACCGGGAACGGGCCGACCACCCAGCCGTCGTCGTCAACCTGAAGATCCGGTCGTTCCATGGCCGACATCCTGACGGGGAGCTGTGACACCCGACCCCACGGCCACCAAAAGTCGCTACAAGGTTGGACGACCGTCCGCCGACGCTCGTTGAACTCTCGGAAGCCGGGTGCCGGTTCGACCAGTCCGAACGCCACACCCCGGTCGACCTGAGAGGTCTAAGGTGATCGGGTGCACGTCGGATTTCTGGGATGCGGGCTGATCGCTCGAGCGCATGCTCGCAACCTGTCCGGTGTCGCCGAGATCGTGGCCTGCTTCGACACCGATTTCCGTCGCTCCTCGGCGTTCGCCGAGGACCATGGGGGGAACGCGGTCGGCTCGATCGACGATGTCATCGATCGGAGTGACGCCGTCTACGTCTGCACCTGGACGTCGGTCCACCCCGAACTGGTTGGAGCCGCGGCGGCAGCCGGAAAGGCGATCTTCTGCGAGAAGCCGCTGGCCGTCGATCTGTCCTCGGCCACGACGATGGCGGCCGTCGTCGGGAAGGCCGGCGTGGTGAACCAGGTCGGCCTGGTTCTGCGCCACTCGCCGGCGTTCCGCTGGGTCCGGCATCAGATGAACCGGCCGGCGGCCGGACCGTTGATGAGCATCGTGTTCCGCGACGACCAGTACCTTCCAATTCAGGGCCTCTACGGTTCGACCTGGCGGATCGACTCCGCCAGAGCCGGTGCCGGAACCCTCCTCGAACACTCCATTCACGACCTCGACCTGCTGCGGTGGATGATGGGGCCGATCGGTGCCGTCGGTGCTCGCACCGCAAACCACCACGGCCACGACGGCATCGAGGATCAGGCGGTTGTCTGGCTGACGACCAGGGACGGATCGGCGACCGCAACCCTCACCTCCATCTGGCACGATCTGCTCGACCGGCCGAGCCAACGACGGGTCGAGGTGTTCTGCCGAGACGCCTACTTCGCCATCGAAGGCGATTGGCACGGGCCAGTCCAGTGGGAACGCAACACCACGGACGGCGAATCGGGATCCCTGTCCGGTCAGGAGCTGGCCGACGCGGCCGCGGGCCTCGACGGTCGGGGCGCCAATCCCGACGCCGAATTCATCGACGCCATCCGCTCCGGTCAACCGTCATACCCCGATTTCGCCGTTGCCCTGGAAGCACACCGTCTGTGCGACGCCGCCTACCGCTCGGCGGCCGACGGCGGCTCGCCTGTCGCCATCGGTCCCGAATAATCTACGATCGTGGCCATGGCCTTCAGAGTTCGCGAAACAATCGAGAGCGGCCTCCCGCCCGATGACGATCATCCCTACCGCACCGGTGCGTGGCGTCCCCAACACACCACCTATGAGGCTTGGGACATGCCGGTCGAGGGGGAGATCCCCGACGATCTGAGCGGCGTCTACATCCGCAACACCGAGACCGCGGTGTTCGAGCCCATCAAGCGCTACCACCCCTTCGACGGCGACGCCCTGCTTCACTCGATCAGCTTCGACAACGGCGAGGCCCGCTACGCGTCGAACTTCGTCAAGACCGAGGGCTTCCTGGCCGAACAGGAGGCCAAACGGTCACTGTGGGCCGGGATCACCGAGCACCCGTCGAACGCCATCGTCGACCACGGGTGGGGCGCCCGATCGATGATGAAGGACAACGCCTCCACCGACGTGATCGTGCACCGCGGCCGGGCGCTGGCCAGCTTCTACCAGTGCGGCGACCTCTACGCCCTCGACCCGATCACCCTCGCCGAGCTCGGGCGTGAGTCCTGGGGCGGCCGCTTCCCGC
>JAOTVU010000168.1 GCA_029863385.1 Acidimicrobiia bacterium | reverse complement strand
GTCGGCCGCCCCGACCCCGAGTGGGGTGAGGCGGTCGTGGCCTTCGTCGTGGCCGACGCAGCCCCCGGCCCGTCGGCCGACGATCTCGATCGCGCCTGCCTCGACCGCATCGCCCGGTTCAAACGTCCGAAGGAGTACCGTTTCGTCGACGCGTTGCCGACCAACAACTACGGCAAAGTCGTCAAACGCGAGCTCCGTGACCGACTTCGAGCGGAGGCCGAGGCGGCAGCGCCCGAAGCAGGTGGCTGACACCCCGCCGGGCTAGGCGCCGTCCATCCGATCGACCAATTGCACCAGTTGGGATCGCAACCGGACGACGTCGTCGGCGTCCAGCATCGTACGGCACCGGACCTCGTCCTGGATGGCGGCCGCCGAGGCCTCGAGTTCCGAACCGGCCTCGGTCACCTCGACCCGGACCACCCGCCCGTCGATCTCGTCACCGGCACGGCGCACGAGTCCCGCCTCCTCGAGCCGATCGATGATCGGCGAAACGGCATGGGTGGCCAATCCGAGACGATCTGCGATCTCGCCCAACCGCTGCGAGCCATGCTCCCAGAGCACGAGCAGCACGAGATACTGCGGATAGGTGAGCCCGATCGCCTGGAGCAACGGACGGTAGACCCTGGTGACGGCGTTGGTGGCGGCGTAGAGGGCGAAGCACAACTGATCGTCGAGACGACCGGCGTTCGAGAGGCCCGGTCCGTCGGCTCCGGATTCGGTCGAGTTGGTGCCTTGTCGTGCCATTTGCCCCAACTATATCATGCGTGATACAAATGAGCTGAACCGCTGGGGGCGGTGTCGGCGACCCAAGGGTCCGCTCATGTGATGCCCGGAGGGCTTCGTCGACCGCCCAAACGTCCATGCCGAGGAGGCCAACACGACATGAAACTCGCTCTCTACCTGCCCAACTTCCGTGACCACGTGACCGTCAAGGAGTTGGAGGACCTCACCGCACTCGCCGAGGAACTCGACTTCGACTCCATCTGGACACTCGACCGGGTCTGCGTTCCCGAGGCCTCCGACCGGGAGGAGCTCCAGTACTCCTTCGGGATGATGAGCGAGTTCCCGAAGGCGCTGCCGGTGCCGGCCCGGGGCCAATGGTTCCAGGGCTGGCCCCTCATCCCGTGGCTGGCGGCCAAGACCGAGAAGTGCCGCATCGGCATGAGCATCGTCGACACGCCGTATCGGGCGCCGGCGGTGCTGGCCGCCGAGCTTGCCACCGTCGACCAGCTGAGCAACGGCCGACTCAACGTCGGTGTCGGGGCCGGTTGGATGCCGGAGGAGTTCGCCGCCTCGAGTGCCGCCCACATCTTCCCCAAGCGCCACACCCACGTGCGGGAGACGATCGAGATCATGCAGGGGATCTGGACCAACGACCTGTTCGAGTACCACGGCACGTTCGCCGACTTCGAACCGTGCGGTTTCGGCCACAAGCCGGTCCAGGATCCGCACCCGCCGATCTTCTTCTCCGGTCTGAAGGACCCGAAGCGGTCGGCCAACCGAATCGCCAAGTACAACCTGTCGGGTTGGATCGGTATTCAGGACACCTCCAAGGAGCTGGGTGACTGGCGGGGCCCGATCCAGGCCGAACTCGAGGAGCTGGGCAAGCCCGACGCCATGGACAACCTCGAGCTGTGCTCGATGTACTGGTTCGTGATCACCGACGAGGAGTCGGATCAGACCGACAACGGCAAGGCCAGCAACATCCTGATCGGCACCAAGCAGCAGATCACCGACAACCTCAAGCGCCTGGCCGAGGTCGGCCTGACGATGCCGTTGATCTGGCCGCCGTTCACCGATGTTCCGGTCTCGAAGACATTGGACGACCTGAAGGTCCTCAACAACGAGATCCTGCCCGAAGTCAACGCCATGTAGGTGGGAGGTACCGGTGATCTAGGTCGGCTCCGAAGTCGGACCCTCCGGGTCCGGGGCGGCCGGTCGGGTCGTTGACCCGCCCCGCCGCCTCGACCACGGCGGTGACGAGGTCCTCGACCGGCAACCTCGCATCCACGGTCAGATCGGCGACCTCGGCGAACGGTCCGGCCCGGCGGGCGGCCAGTGCGGCGAACTCGTCGGGGTCGACGGGCCGACGATGTACTCCTGCGGCCGCCCGCTCGAGGAGCACCTCGACTGGGGCCTGCAGCACGACGACGAAGGCCCTCTGTCGCATCGCCTGCCGGCACAGTTCGTCCTCGACGGTCGAGGCCGCCGCGGTGATGATGGTCGGCTCATCCGATGCGAGCGCGCCGAGGAGCATACCCCGCTCGACGCCGTGAAGACGGGGGACGCCGTGATGCTCGGCCAAGTCGGCGCCCGTGAATCGCAACACCACTTCGATGTCGCGGTCGGAGTCCCGAATCGGGTGGCCGAGACGATCGGCCAGCGCCTCGGCCAGGGTCGACTTGCCGGCACCCATGAGCCCGATCAAGACGATGTGTGGATGACCGATGTTTGGATGACCGCCGGGACGTTCCATCGGGCTACACCACCGCCGTCATGCCACCGTCGACGAACAGCGTCTGGCCGTTCACGAAACTCGACGCATCGGAGGCCAGGAACACCACGGCACCACCCAGCTCCTCCACCCGGCCCCACCGCCCGGCCGGTGTGCGGGAGGCAACCCAGGCCGAGAACTCGTCATCGTCGACCAGCTCCTCGGTCAGCTCGGTGGCGAAATAGCCGGGAGCCAGTGTGTTCACCTGGATGCCGTGAGGCCCAAGGTCGGCGCACAATCCTCGGGTCAACAGATTCAGCCCACCCTTGGACGCCGTGTAGGGCACGATCGTGGGCCGCCCGAGCTCGGATTGCACCGACCCGATGTTGATGATCTTGCCCCGCCCCCGCCCCACCATCCGGCGGGCCGCCGCCTGGGCCACCACGAACGGGGCCACCAGGTTGAGTTCGAGCAGAGTGCGGAACCGATCGACGGGAAAGTCGAGTACCGGTGTCCGATCCTGCATACCGGCGTTGTTGACCAGGATCTCGATCGGTCCGACATCGGCCTCGATCGAGTCGATCATTCCCTCGACGGCATCGGCGTCGGTCACATCGGCCGCCCGAACATCGACGGTCAGTCCCTCGCCCCGCAACCGGTCCGCGGCCACATCGAGTGCGTCGGCGGAGCGGGCGTTCAACACGACGTGGGCTCCGGCCTCCCCCAAAGCGCCGGCCAGCGCCAAGCCGATACCGCGGCTCGACCCGGTGATCAGCGCCACTCGCCCGGTGAGATCAAACGGATTGGTCATGCCGCGCCGGCTGTCGGATATGCCACGGTCCGACGGTACCGGGCATTTCCGCCGCCTCGGCCGTCGACGCAACGATCGGCACGCATGCCGTCCGGATGTCTCATTCCGGCGCCATGTCGGCCGATCTGGACAGTGCCTTGTTCCCGGTCCTCTTTCGTGGGACGTACGATGCCGGATCCCGTAGAACTTCTCGACGAACTCCCCGATCTCATCTGCTGCTTTTGGCCCAGCGGTGATCTCTCGTATGTGAATCGGGCGTATGCCAGGTTCTACGACGCAACGCCGGAGGAGCTGATCGGCACGTCATTCCTCGACCTCGTCCCGCCGGAGTTCCGAGCGGTGGTCGAGGACAATCTCCGGAATCTCCACAGGCTCCGACCCGACAACCCGACCATGATCGACGTTCATCAGGGAGGCGACGCCGGCGGCAACCCGCGGTGGTTCCGTTGGACCAACAAGGCCTTCTTCGACCCTGGCGGCGACGAGCCACGCGAGTTCGCCGGAATCGGGCATGACATCACGGCGCAGCGTGAGGCCGAGGAGCGCACCCGGTACCTGGCCGCCCATGACTCCCTGACCGGCTTGATCAACCGGCACACGCTACGGGAGGAGCTCGAGCGTCAGCTGAAGATGGCGGGCCGGGAGAGCCGGCGTTTCGGCCTTCTGTACCTCGATCTCGACGGGCTCAAGACCATCAACGACCGCTACGGCCACTCTGCCGGCGACGACTTCATCAAGCGGGCGTCGATCGCGCTCCTGCAGTCGTTCCGCGACTCCGACATCGTCGGACGGATCGGTGGTGACGAGTTCGTCATCGTCTGTCCTCAAGTCGCCGACGGGACGCTCCTGGCGGCGATGCTGGAACGCGCTCGAGTGGAACTCCGGCGGGCTCATCACGCCATGTCGGGCGCCTCGGATGTCGGCATCAGCGCCGGAGTGATCATCTGTGATGGTGACCAGTCCGCCGATGCCGTGCTGCAACAGGCCGACCGGGCCATGTACCGCGACAAGCAGGAACGCAAGAACCGCAGCTGACACGACGGTGAATCATGAGAGCGAGATGCTCCCGACGGTTTGAGCCGCGCCGTCGACCGAGGTGGAAGCGGCGTCTGCGCCGGATTGACCACACTATTCCGTCCCGCAGGCGGCTGGCATCGAACGGCTCGGATCGTCGGTGACGTTGGTTGACAACGCCGTCTCGACTGCCGAGCGAACCTTGGCGAGCGGGACGCGACCGGAGGGAAACTCCGGGGGAACGAAGTTGAACGACTGCATACGACCGGTGTCCATCCGGGCGGCGATGGCCAGCAGCTCGTCGGCTCGATCCAACGGGATGTCGGTGACCACGTGGCTGGACACGATATCGCTGAAGCGACCGAAGTTCGTCATGACGTCGAGCGGCGCCACCTGCTCGATCAAGGCAGCGACCACACACCGTTGCCGGGCCATCCGGCTGTAGTCCCAGCTTTGGACCCGGGATCGGACGTAGGCGAGTGCGGTGAGGCCGTCGAAGTGGTGTCGCCCCGGTTGGACGGTGATGTCGAGGTAGGGCCCACCCTTCTCGATGGGGCGGATCCGGTCGTTGATGTATTCGGTGACGTTCACTTCGATGCCACCGAAAAGGTCGATCGTCTCGACGACCGCCGCCATGTCGACCATGACGAAGTAGTGGATCGGAATGCCGAGCGTCTGGGCCATCGCCTCCTTGACGGCCGTGCCACCCGGGTGCCCGGACTCGGCGAAGAGTTCGGGTCGCCGCTCGCCGAGACCGTAGATGGTGTTGGCCAGATCAGGGGTTCCGTCGGGGTAGGCGGCCGCGGCCGCCGAGCCGGCGGGGAAGGGGACATTCGTCCAGTTTCGGGGTACCGAGAAGGTGACGGCGTCGCCCGTGGCCACATCGATCGAGAGAACGATGATCGTGTCGGTCCGTATCCCTCGCCGGTCGTAGCCGCCATCGCTGCCCAACATGACGATCGACAGGCGGGTCTCGCCGTCCCACGTTCGGGGTGTATCGGGAATCGACGGAGTGGGATCAACCTGAGACGGCGGGATCGTCGTCGGCGCAGACTCGTCGGCTGGGCGAGGTTGGGTCGGCGCCGGACGGGTTGCCGCGTCGACGTCGTCGACGTGTTTGGACGAGATCCCTGGGAGTGCCTGCGATGAGATCCTTGCACCGCCGAGGCGCGATGACAGCGAGGCGGGTGTGCCGGTGCCGCCTGCGGATCGGTTGGTCGAGAAGCCCTTCACGGGGGCTGGGCGGGCGGTCGCCGTGGCCTCGGCGGTGAAGACCCGCGTCAACAGATTGTGCTGCTGCCACGCCAACGTCGCCACCGCCACGTGAGGCGCGGCCACGAGAAGGAGGACCACCAGAAGGCCGAGACGCGACAGCAGCGGATGACGCGAGTGCCGGAGTCCGGCCGCTCGGGCCGCGTCGACCGCCACCGCGCTTCGAGCAACCAGCGTTACAAAGCTCGCTATCACCACACCAAGGAGCCAGTTGGGCTTGATCGTCCAGGCGAGCAGGTCGAGTCGATCGCGGGTCACCAGCCAGACGGCGAACGACGAGACGGCGATCAGCGAAACGCCCATCAACGCTCTGGCCCGCGCCGGTCGGGTTCGACGATGGCCGAGCCCGGGCAGGAAGGCGGACAGCAGGGCCGCGAAAACCGGTGAGCGGTGCGGCTCTGGAGCGTTTGGTTCGTCGGCGGGGGACATGGTCTGCGACCTCGGGCGCGACCTCGAGGATCCGCAACGCAACGACGGCCGAACGCGGCGGGGCGGTGGTGGCCGGATCACAACTCCGACCCGGATTCTTTTCGCTCGGAGATACAGGATGTGCTCGTGGATCCACAGCCTGCGGCGCCTTTGCCGGTGCCGACAAGCAACGTGATCCTTGTAGGTCCACCCTAGGCAGGAGCCGGACCTTCTTCAAATTCCACCCCGGGCCCGGATTTGAGCGCGGCGCGGAATCAGTGGGTGGCGGTGAAGGCGGCCGCCATGGTCGACAGTCGTTCCGGATCGAGGTTGTTCGACCAGAGCCCGTCGCGTTTCACGAACGAGCCGACGATGAGGGCGTCGGCCCGCCGGTAGTCGGCGACGTTGTCGGGGTTGACCCCGGAGCCGACCAGGGTCGGTATCGAGACCCGGTCGGAAACGGTGGCCACATCGGACGCCGAGGTCGGTTGCCCGGTGGAGGTGCCGGTCACGACCAGGCCGTCGGCCAGGAAGAACTCGGCAGCCTCGGCGGTGCCCGCCAGGTCGACATCGGCGGTCAACGCGTGCGACGAATGCTTCTTCTTGATGTCGGCGAAGACGGCGACGTGGTCGGCCCCGATGGCCCGCCGGTAGCGCAGCAGTTCCCCGGCATCGGACTCGATGATGCCCTCGTCGGCCACGTGGGCGAACACGAAGCCCTCGACCCGCACGAACGAGGCCCCGACCGCCAGCGCAACCGACAACGCCTCCCGGTTCGCGCCGGCCAGGACCTGCACCCCGAGCGGCAGGTCGACGGCCGACCGCGCGGCAACGCCGGCCGCTGTCATCGTCGCCACGACCTCGGGCCCGACCGTACGCGGCAGGTAGGGCCGGTCGCCCATGTTCTCGATGATGAGGCCGTGAAACCCGGCGTCGCCGAAGAGGCGAGCCTCGTCGACCGCCTTTGCCGTGATCTGATCGATCGAGGTGGCGGCCCGGGGACTGCCGGGTAGCGGGTCGAGGTGGATCACACCGATGAGCGCCCGCTCCACGCCGAACATCTGCTTGATCACACCACGGCTGTCCATTGTCGCCACCGTACCGTGCCGACCCGACCACCGGATCTGGACGCCGGCGACAGGCCGTGGAAGGCTGATTGCCAATGACAGCCTTCGATCGGTCGTCAAGGGTCATGTGGGCCGTCCGCCAACCGGCGGTCTGGGCCACGATGCTGTTCACCATGGCCGCGCTGGCCGCGCTCACCGCACCGGCGAGCGGCAGTCCGGCCGGCCGCGTGGCGCTGGGACTGATCCTCGGCGGCGGGGTCATGGCCTCGGTGTCGGTGGCCGATCGCAACCATCCGGGGTTGATGGCCGGCGTCGTCTCGGTCGTCTTCGGTGTGTTGCTGCGCGTGGATGCCGAGCGCTTCGCGCCGTTCATCATGTTGACGGTTGCGGCCACCGCCGCCGTCATCGGGGTGATCGTGGGTTTGCGATTGCGGCAGGCCGGGTTCGCCATGTCGACGTCGGTCATCACCACCGCCCTGATCGGCGCCACGGGCCTGCTGTTCGTGGTCTACGAGACACAATTGCTGCCGCTCGGGTTCGGCCTCATCGGCCTGGCTGCGGCCATCGCCACGACCACCGGAATCGCCGTTCTGTCCCCTGATGAGCCCGGCCGTATTCAGGTGGCGGACGCCCTCAGGGCCGCCGGCGGTTGGATCAGGCAGCGGGTGGCGGAATCGGACGCCGACGGCGATGGGGCCGAGGTGGCGGCCAAGCTCTTCCACGAAGGCGCGGAGCGACGGCGGGGCCTGATCCGCTTCTACTCCCTCATGGGGTTCGCGTCGGTCATCGCCTCGTTCGGCATTCTCACCGACTCCACCGCCGTGGTGATCGGGGCCATGCTGATCGCCCCGCTGATGACACCGCTGATGGGGATGTCGCTGGCTCTGGTGTCGGCGTGGACGGGGCGGTTGGTGAACAGCTCGGTTGTCGCGCTCACCGGAGCCGCCGTCCCGATCGCCTCCGGCCTCATCACCACGGCGATCGCAGGCCAGGGGGTCGACCCTGCCGCCAACACCCAGATCGTGTCCCGGGCCAGTCCAAACCTCCTCGACCTCGCTATCGCCCTGGCCGCCGGTGCGGCCGGCGCCTACGCGAACTCCCGGCGCGACGTCGCCGACTCCCTGCCCGGGGTTGCGGTGGCCATTGCCCTGGTCCCGCCACTCGCCGTCGTCGGCGTCGCCGCTCAGCTGGCCGACTGGGCGTCGGCCCGGGGTGCGCTGCTGCTGTTCGTCACCAACGCCCTGGCCATCGTGGCCATGGGTGCGCTGACCTTCGTGCTGACCGGCATCGCCGGCTCCGGTGGCGCGTCGCAGGGCAAGGTGGGCAACTGGGTCGTCGCCTTCGCCGCAGCCGGGGTTGTGGTGTTGTGGGGGCTGGTCGAGACATCGTCGGCGCTCAACGAGAAGGGGGCGCTCACGTCGATTTCGCGGGGAATCGTCGAAACCTGGGCGGCGGAGCTGACCTACGACGTCGACTCGATCGTGCTCGACGGCGACACCGCTACCGTCGAATTGACCGGTACCGACAGCCCGACGGAGGAGGCGACCCAGGAGCTGGCCGACGCTCTGACCGAACGTCTCGGATCGGTCGTACTCGACCTTCGCGTCAACCTCCAGTCGCGCACGGTTGTCGAGCCGGAAGGGTAGAGGCGAGGTCGACCTCGGGGAACGGCGGTTGAACGTCGATCCCACCGGATGTACGATTCGCGTTCGAGAAGGGGGTTTTCGATGTCCATTGATGAGGTCCTGGACGAGGCGGTCGAAGCTGGGCAGGTGCCGTTCGTCGTCGGGGTGACCGGCAATTCCGGCGGTGTGACGTATCGCGGAGCAGCGGGGATGGCCGCACCGGAGCGACCGGCCGACGCCGAAACCGTCTTTCGTATCTTCTCGATGACCAAGGCGATCGGAGGATTGGCCGCGGCCATCCTGGTCGATCGCAGGGAACTCAGCCTCGACACCCCGATCGCCGACGTCCTGCCCGCCTGGAACGATCTCCAGGTGCTGGAAGGGTTCGACGGTGACACGCCGCGCCTCCGGCCACAACGGACGCAGGGCACGATCCGCCACCTGGTCACGCACACCGGTGGCTTGGAGTACGAATTCTGGAATAACGACGTACCCAGGTACATGGAAGCGACCGGACACCCGTCGATCCTGTCGGGCCTGAAGGTCTCCCTGAACTACCCGCTGACCTTCGATCCGGGGACGAGGTGGGGCTACGGGCCGAGCATCGACTGGCTGGGCCAGGCCGTCGAGGCGGTCGACGGGCGACGTATCGACGCCTTCTGCCAGGAAGAGATCTTCGAACCCCTGGGTATGGACAGCACCGCCTTCGAACCCGACGGTCTGGAGGACAGGCTGGCCGATGTCTTCATCCGTGGAGAAGACGGAACGTTCGGTCCGATGGAACTGGCCCCTCCGCCGAATCCGGAGGTGTACGGCATGGGCCATGCGCTGTATTCGACACCCAACGACTACTTCCGCTTCCTGCGTTTCGTCCTGAACAGGGGGGAGCTGGACGGCAACCGCCTCCTTTCCGAGGGCGGCTTCGCGACCATGACGGCCGATCAGATGAACGGCCTGCGTTTCGAGACCATGGTCTCCAGCTCACCGATCACGGACGACCTCGTTCTGCCGGACGACACCGTGCACAGCATGATCGCCACGTTGCACATGTCCGACATCGAGGGAAAGCGGTCGGCTGGAACACAAAGCTGGGCCGGGGTCTGCAACACGCACTACTGGATCGATCCGGCCAAGGACCTGGCCGCGCTGATCATGACCCAGTCGCTCCCATTCGTTGAGCCACCGTTCATGAAGACCTATGACGCGTTCGAGCGGGCCGTGTATGCCGCCGGATGAGTCGCCTCGGTGACGGCCGGCAACCACATTCGATCGGCCCAGGGACGCCGCCTGGCCTCGGAGAGGATCTTTGGCTGACATGGGCGACGGAGCCGACGCGGTGATCCGCCCGTTCACAATCGACATCGACGACTCCGTACTCGTCGATCTTCGCAACCGGCTCGCCAACACCCGCTGGCCCGACGCCGAGGTGGTCGACGACTGGTCACAGGGCACCCCGCTCCGCTACCTGCAGGACGTGTGCGCCTACTGGGCCGACCCCGACCGCTACCGGTGGCGGGAGCGGGAGGCGGCGCTCAATCGATTCGACCAGTTCGTCACCGTGATCGACCGGCTCGACATCCACTTCATCCATCAGCGGTCACCT
>JAOTVU010000167.1 GCA_029863385.1 Acidimicrobiia bacterium | reverse complement strand
ACCGGGCGCTCGCCGTCGGCGACCTGCTCGTCATCGATATGGGCGCCCGCGTCGACGGGTACGGCAGCGACATGACCCGCACCTTCGCCGTTGGCTCGTTCACCGCCGAGACCGAGGCCATCTACAGGGCGGTCGAAGCGGCACAGCGGGCCGGCGTCGCCGCAGTGGCTCCGGGTGTCTCCACCGGGACGGTCGACGCCGCCTGCCGGGAGGTTCTCTCCGGGCACGGCATGGCCGAGGAGTTCGTGCACGGCACCGGGCATGGGATCGGGCTGGAAATCCACGAGAGCCCGTTCCTGGGGAAGTCGGATCCCGTCGAGCTGCGAGCCGACCAGGTCGTGACGGTCGAGCCCGGTGTCTACCGGGTCGGTGTCGGTGGTGTACGAATCGAGGATTCAGTGGTCGTCACCACCGACGGCTGCCGTCCGATCACCGCCAGCCCGAAGGAACCGGTACTCACCTGGCCCCGGGGCCGTTGATGGTTGAGTTGGCCCGAACCGCCGGACTCCCACGCCAGTAGGGTGGTGGGGCCGAGAGGTCGGCCCGGTACCGTGACGTCGCCTGCGGTCGACACCGGATGGTCCCCGAGGCGGAGAAGAGAGAACGTTCCATGGCATCCATCAGCACCAACGACTTCAAGAACGGCATGACCGTCGAGTTGTCCGACGGCCTGTTCCAGATTCAGGAGTTCCAGCACGTCAAGCCGGGCAAAGGCGGCGCGTTCGTGCGTTCGACCCTACGCAACGTCCGCACCGGCGCGGTCATCGATCGCACCTTCCGGGCGGGCGAGAAGATGGAGAGCGCCTACATCGAGAAGCGGGAAAAGCAGTACCTCTACCGCGACGGAACCGACTTCGCCGTCATGGACTCCGAGACGTTCGAGCAGCGTTCGGTTTCGGTCGAGGCGATGGGTGAGGCCGCCAACTACATCGTCGAGGGTCAGCCGATCGTCTTTCTCATGTACGGCGACGAGATCATCGGAACCGATCTCCCGGCCTCGGTCGAGCTGGAGGTCACCGACACCGAGCCCGGCATCCAGGGTGACCGTGTCTCCGGTGCACGCAAACCGGCCACACTCGAGACCGGGCTGGTCGTCCAGGTTCCGCTGTTCGTGAACATCGGGGATCGGATCAAGGTCGACACCCGCTCCGGCGAGTATCAGACCCGGGCGTGACCGGCGGCTCGTCGGGCGACGGCTCTCCCGGTTTCCTCGCCGATCGCAGTCGGCGTGAATCACGCGAGCGCACGGTGGAACTAGCCTACGAGGCCGCCGTCCGAGGTCTCACGGTCGACGAGATGCTGGCCACCCTCGTGCTGCCGGCCCCGCCGTTCACCGTCGAGCTACTACGACTCAGCGAGGAGCATCAGGTCGAATCCGATCGCCTGATCCAGGAACGGGCCACCGGCTGGACCCTGGCTCGCATGCCCATCCTCGACCTCGTCATCATGCGGCTGGCCGTTGCCGAACTGATCGAGGGAAACACCCCGACGGGCGTGGTCCTGTCGGAGGCGGTCGAGTTGGCGGGCCGGTACTCGACCGACGAGTCGAGCCGCTTCGTCAATGGTGTCCTGGCGGCCGTGGCCGCCGATCTCGCCGATCGCCGGGGCGGCGCACCCGAGCCGACCTGAGCGTCGACATCCGACGGCATCGCGCCTCAACAACACCATGGGGGCGGTCGATAGGACGGGGTGTATCGGCGCCTCTCATCGACCATCGTCGCCGCTCTGGTGTCGCTGTTCGTACTCACGTCGTTCGTCGATGACGGTGAGCCGGAGGCCTTCGATCGCGCGACGCTGAGCCCGTGGATCGACACCTCGGATCGAGATGCGGTCACCAACGCCTACCGGGCGCTGTTCAGCCGTCCGGTTCCGGAGATCGACTGGACGGGTGGTCACGACGGCTGCCGTCCCGGCGACAGTTCCGAACGGTTGCGGAGCGAGACGCTGCTGCGGATCAGCTTCTACCGGGCCATGGCCGGCGTGCCATCCGAGATCACCGAGGACGCGGAGATGTCGCGGCGGGCCCAGGCCGCCGCGCTGATGATGAGCGCCGAGGGCGAGCTGACCCACAACCCCGACACCGACTTCGCCTGCTACTCGCCCGACGGTCAGCGGGCCGCGGCCAACAGCAACCTGTATCTCGGTCGGACCGGACCGTCGGCCATCGATGGCTACGTCGAGGATCCGGGTTCCGCCAACATCGACGTCGGCCATCGCAGCACGGTCCTCCATCCACCGACCCGTTTCATGGGCGTCGGCCATGTGGCCGGTGTCGACGGTCGCTATCCGTCGAACGCCCTCTGGGTGTTCGACGACGAGGTGTTCTCCGACGAGTATCGGACGCGGGAGGTCGATCGGTTCGTCGCCTGGCCGCCCCGGGGGTACGTCCCGGCCCCGATCGTGTACCCCCGCTGGTCCTTCGCCATCGACGAAGCCGATTTCGGGGAAGCGGACGTGTCGATGACCGTGGACGGCCGCCCCGTCGCGGTTGACGTCATCGCCCGTATCAGCAAGGACGGCGAGATCCCCTCGTCGGTGATCGTCTGGGAGCCGGACCCGGTCGACCACGACGGAAACGGCGATGTGACCTATCGGGTGACGGTGTCGGATGTCGGGCTGCCGGCGTGGGATTTCGCCGGCGACTCGGCCGGCGAACCCGAAACCGCCGACCTCGTCGAGTTCACCTACGACGTCACCGTCATCACCGAACCTTGAGCCGACGCCGACCCGTTTCCGGGTCGGGTGAGGCCAAAGGCCCGGTCCGAGTTGGGTGAGAAAGAGGTCACGCCGAATTTCCGGTGAGCATGGGCGCGCGCCGGATCGCTGATCGCTAGAGTCGTCAAGGGACAGATCCGTGAAGCGGGTACCGCGAGACCCAGACGGAAGGAGTCACCCTTGGCCGAACGCGAACGACGACGCACGCCCCCCTACGGGGGCGTTTTCATTGCCAGGAGCGAGGTGCTGGACAGCGCCGGTGTGAGACGGGCCGTTCGGCGGATGGCTCACGAGATCCTCGAGGCCAATCAGGGCCTGACCGACGTCGTGCTCATCGGACTCCAGACCGGGGGAGTACCGTTCGCCGAGGCGATCGCCGAGGCACTCGAGGAGATCGAGGGAGTCGCCGTCCCACTCGGCCGCCTCGACGTGGCGTTCTACCGCGATGACATCAACCTGCGCCCCGTCCTCCCGGAGGCCGACACCGAGATCTCCGACGACATCGACCGAAAGGTGGTCGTCCTGGTCGATGACGTGCTCTTCACGGGACGCACGATCCGGGCCGCTCTCGATGCCATGATGGATCAGGGTCGCCCTCGGGCCATCCAATTGGCGGTGATGGTCGACCGCGGTCACAGGGAGTTGCCGATCCGGCCCGACTATGTCGGCAAGAACCTGCCGACCCGCCGTACCGAAACGGTCAACGCCACCCTCGAACGGGTTGAGATCGGGGAGATGGAGCGATGAAGCACCTGATCTCCACCCACGACCTCGGCCGCGCCGATCTGGAACAACTGTTCGGGTTGACCGACAACTTCGCCCGGATCCTGGAGCGACCCATCCCCAAGGTGCCGGCGCTCCGGGGCAAGACGGTGGTGCTGGCCTTCTTCGAGGATTCCACCAGGACCCGCACCTCGTTCGACCTGGCCGCCCGGCGCCTGTCGGCCGACGTGGTGAACTTCTCCGTGTCGCAGTCGTCGACCAGGAAGGGCGAGTCGCTCCGCGACACGGTCGAGACGATCAGTGCCATGTCGGTGGATGCCATCGTCGTCCGTCATTCGAGCTCCGGCGCCCCGCAGCAGATCGCCCAGTGGACCGACGCGTCGGTCGTCAATGCCGGCGACGGGTGGCATCAGCACCCGACCCAGGCCCTGCTCGACGCCTACACGATCCGCCGGCGGTTCGGTTCCCTCGACGGACTCTCCATCGCGATCTGCGGCGACATCAACCATTCACGGGTGGCCCGCTCCGACGTCGACGCCTTCACCAAGCTGGGGGCCGCCGTCACCCTCGTCGGTCCGAAGACCCTCATGCCATCGGATCTCTCCGGCTGGCCGGTGACTGTTTCCAGCGACTTCGACACCGTGGTCGGGGAGGTCGACGTCGTCTACCTGCTCCGCATCCAGCAGGAGCGTCTGTCGGCCGGAATGTTCCCATCGGTGCGGGAATACCGCACCCGGTGGGGTCTCACCACCGAGCGGGCGGCTCGGCTCAAACCGGATGCCCTCATCATGCACCCCGGTCCGATGAACCGGGGTGTCGAGATCGACCCTGAGGTGGCCGACGATGCACGGGCCGTCGTGCTCGATCAGGTGGCGGCGGGCGTGCCGACCAGGATGGCCGTGCTGTACTCGGTGCTCGGTCCGGGCCAATTCGACGACGACGGGATGACCGAAGCCGCCGGTGGACCGGACCTGGAGGCGGAAGCGGCGCCTGATCGAACGGAGAACCACGTGGAGGAATTGAACCGATGACAACCTACGCCCTGGTCGGAGGCGACATCGTCGACTGCGACGGAAGGCGACGGGCCGACGTGGTGGTCGATCAAGCCACCGGCCGGCTCACCGAAGCGGCCCCGGATGCCGCCGACGAGCGACTCGACGTGACCGGCTGCATCGTCAGCCCAGGGTTCGTCGACCTCCACGTCCACCTCCGGCAGCCGGGCAACGAGGCGGCCGAGACGATCGAGACCGGCTCCCGGGCGGCCGCACTCGGCGGCTACACCGCCGTGGTGGCCATGCCGAACACCAACCCGTGCATGGACACCGCCGCCGTCGTCACCGAGGTCCTGGCCCACGGGAGCAGGGCACTGTGCGAGATCAAGCCGTCGGCCGCCATCACGGTGGGGCGCCTCGGCGAGACTCTGGCCCCGATGGGCGAGCTCGTCGATCTCGGCGTTCGCATGTTCACCGACGACGGCACCGGCGTGCAGGACGACCAGCTGATGCGGCGCGCCCTCGAGTATGCGGCCAGCCTCGATCCCGGCGACGGGACCAGCCTGGTCCTGTCGCAGCACTGTGAGGTCAACGCCCTGTCCCAGGGTGGTGTGATGAACGAAGGCCGGTGGTCCGCCGAACTCGGTTTGCCCGGCCAGCCGGCCGAAGCCGAGGAGTTGATGGTGATGCGCGACATCGCGCTTTCGCGGTTGACCGGCATGCGGGTTCATCTCCAGCACCTGTCGACGGCGGGCAGCGTCGAGATGGTACGGGCGGCCAAGGCCGCCGGTCATCCGGTGACCGCCGAGGCGACACCCCATCACTTCACCCTGACCGACGGCTGCTGTGCCTCCTACGACCCGGTGTTCAAGGTCCACCCGCCGCTGCGGACCGAGGCCGACGTCGCCGCGGTCAAAGCCGGATTGGCCGACGGCACCATCGACGCCATCGCCACCGATCACGCCCCGCACACGCCCGATTCGAAGGAACTGCCGTTCGATCAGGCTCCTCCCGGGATGTTGGGGCTTGAGACCGCCCTTGCGCTGGCACTCACCGAGCTCCCGGACATCGAGTTGGTCGACCTGATCCGGCTGCTGTCGATTCGCCCGGCCGACATCGCCGGGCTGGCCGACCGCCACGGACGCCCGGTCCGGCCCGGCGAACCGGCCAACATCTGCGTGTTCGACCCGGACCGGCGGTGGACCGTCGACCGAACCGGTTTGGCCAGCCTCGCCCTCAACACCCCCTTCCACGGTCGAGGGGTGCGTGGCATGGTCCGTCACACCTTCTTCGACGGCGAACCCGTGGTCATCGACGGAAAGGCGACGCGATGAGCAACGAATCCTCCGCACCGACCGCAGCCGTGCTCGTACTGAGCGACGGCACCGTGTTCGAGGGTGAGCACATCGGGGCGACGCCCGAAGCGGGTTTCGTGTCGGGCGAGGTCGTGTTCAACACAGCTCTCACCGGCTACCAGGAGGTGATCACCGATCCGTCATACGCCGGCCAGATCATCACGTTCACCTACCCCCATATCGGGAACTACGGCACCAACGCGGACGACAACGAATCACGCGGCATCTTTGCCCACGGCGTGATCGTCCGTGACCTCGCCCGCCGCCACTCCAACTGGCGGGCCGACCAGTCCCTCGAGGCGTTCCTGACCGCCCGCGGGCTGTCGGGGATCGCTGGACTCGACACCAGGCGACTCACCCGCCGATTGCGTGACTCCGGGGCCATGCCCGGCGCCTTCGGTCCGGTTTCCGGACCCGGTGCGGTGACCGTCGAACAGCTCAAACAGGCGGCCGCCGACGAGCCGGGAACCGACGGCGTGGACCTGGTGGCCCAGGTGACCACCGCCGAGCCCTACAGCGCCGGGTCCGGTAGCCGGCGGATCGTGGCCTACGACTTCGGTATCAAGTCGACCATCGTCGACAAGCTGGCCGCCCTCGGCACCGTCGAAGTGGTGCCGGCGTCGACCCCGGCATCGGAAGTGCTGGCCCGACAACCGGATGGTGTGTTCCTGTCGAACGGGCCCGGCGACCCGAATGAGGTCGCCTACGCCGTCGAATCGGTTCGGGAACTCCTCGGCCGGGTACCGATCTTCGGTATCTGCCTGGGCCACCAGATTCTCGGCCTCGCGCTGGGCGGCAGCATCGTCAAGTTGCCGTTCGGGCACCACGGGGCCAACCACCCGGTGAAGGATCAGACCACCGGCGTGGTCGAGATCACCAGCCAGAACCACAACTTCGCGGTCGAGGGCGGCTCGGTGTCCGGGCGGGCCGTCGTCACCCACATCAATCTCAACGACGGGGTCTGCGAGGGCCTGCAGCTCGTCGACGGGACGGCGTTCAGCGTGCAACATCATCCCGAGGCCAGTCCCGGACCCCACGACAGCGCCTACCTGTTCGATCGCTTCGCCTCCCTGATCGACAACGGTCGGTTGCCGGACCCGGCCGTCCACCCAACGGACCACGAAGCGACACCGGAGGTCGAGCATGCCTAGGCGAACCGACATCGAGACGATCATGGTGATCGGGTCGGGCCCGATCATCATCGGCCAGGCCTGCGAGTTCGACTACTCCGGCACGCAGGCCTGTCGGGCGCTGCGGGCCGACGGCTACCGGGTCGTCCTGGCCAACTCCAATCCGGCCACGATCATGACCGATCCCGACTTCGCGGATGCCACCTACGTCGAGCCGTTGACCCTCGAGGTGCTGACGCGGATCATCGAAGCCGAGAAACCCGACGCCCTCCTCCCGACGCTCGGCGGTCAGACGGCACTCAACCTGGCCATGGAGCTTGTCGAGGCCGGCGTGCTCGACGACCACGGCGTCGAGCTGATCGGAGCCAATGCCGAGGCGATCGCCACCGCCGAGGATCGCTCCAACTTCAAGGAGGCGATGCTCGAGATCGGCCTCGACGTGCCTCGCAGCGGCGTGGCCCACTCCATGGCCGAGGCCAACGAGATCATCGCCGACATCGGCCTGCCGGTCATCATCCGCCCGGCGTACATTCTCGGCGGCCGGGGCACCGGTATCGCCTATACGTCGGAACAGTTCGCGAAGGTGGCGGCCGACGGACTGGCCGCCAGCCCCATCTCCGAGATCCTGATCGAGGAGTCGATCGCCGGGTGGAAGGAGTTCGAGCTCGAGGTCATGCGGGATCGGCTCGACAACCAGGTCATCATCTGCTCGATCGAGAACGTCGATCCGATGGGGGTGCACACCGGTGACTCGATCATCGTGGCCCCCATCCAGACACTGTCCGACGTCGAGTACCAGACGATGCGCGACGCCGCCTTCGCGTGCCTGAGACGGGTCGGCGTGGAAACCGGGGGCTCCAACGTCCAGTTCGCGGTGGAACCGGAGACGGGCCGTCAGGTCATCATCGAGATGAATCCCCGGGTGAGCCGGTCCTCGGCGCTCGCCTCCAAGGCCACCGGCTTCCCGATCGCGAAAATCGCGGCCAAGCTCGCCGTCGGCTACACGCTCGACGAGATCCCCAACGACATCACCCGGGTCACCCCGTCGTCGTTCGAGCCGGTGATCGACTACGTCGTGACCAAGATCCCCCGGTGGGCGTTCGAGAAGTTCCCCGGCACCAGCGGTGTCCTGGGCACGTCGATGCAATCGGTGGGCGAGGTCATGGCCATCGGCCGGACGTTCCCCGAATCGCTGCAGAAGGCCTGCCGTTCACTCGAGATCGGCCAGGCCGGGCTCAACGGCTCGGCTGCCGAAGCCCAGTGGGCGTTGCTGAGCGACGAGGAGCTGAAAAAGGCGGTGGCCTTCGCCACACCCGATCGGATCTTCCAGCTGGAGGCGGCGCTACGACGAGGGATCTCCATTGAGGAACTGTACGGGATCACGGCCATCGACCCGTGGTTCCTCGACCAGATGGCGGTCATCGTCGACGAACGGCGCGCCCTCGAAGGCGCCTCGGTCGAGTCGATGACCCGAGCCGGGTGGCGCCGGGCCAAGCAGCTCGGATTCAGCGACACCCAGCTCGCCTATCTACTCGACTCCGATGAGGCCACCGTTCGAGCCGCCCGGATCGCGGCCGGTGTGGTGGCCACGTTCAAGACGGTCGACACCTGCGCCGCCGAGTTCGAGGCTCACACCCCGTATCACTACGGCACCTACGAGGACGAGACCGAGGTGGTGCCGTCCGACCGACCCAAGGTCATGATCCTCGGGTCCGGGCCGAACCGGATCGGCCAGGGCATCGAGTTCGACTACTGCTGTGTCCATGCCAGCTTCGCGCTACGCGACGCCGGCTATGAGACCATCATGGTCAACTGCAATCCCGAGACCGTGTCAACCGACTACGACACCTCCGATCGGCTCTATTTCGAACCGATCACCAACGAGGACGTGCTCAACATCATCGAGGCCGAGCAGGCCTCCGGCGGCGAGTTGGTGGGGATCGTCGTGTCGCTGGGCGGTCAGACGCCGTTGAAGTTGGCCGACCAGCTGCCGCCGGAGCTGGTGCTCGGCACGGCGCCGAGCTCGATCGACGCAGCCGAGGACCGCGACCGCTGGGCCGAACTCTGTGACCGGATCGGGGTGCCCCAGCCGCCTGGGGGAACGGCGTCGTCGATCGACGAAGCCCTGACCGTGGCGGCCGCCGTCGGCTACCCGGCGCTCGTCCGCCCCAGCTATGTGCTCGGCGGCCGAGCCATGGAGCTCGTGTACAGCGACGAGGAACTGACCCAGGCCATGGCGGCGATGGCCGACACCGGCAGCCTCGGACGCGAGGGCGGCCTCTCGGCCGAGCGCCCGGTGCTCATCGACCGCTTCCTGGAGAGTGCTATCGAGGTCGACGTCGACGCGGTGCGTGACCGCACCGGCGAAGTGCTCATCGGGGGCGTGATGGAGCACGTCGAGGAGGCCGGCGTCCACTCGGGCGATTCGGCCTGTGTGCTGCCTCCCCGTTCGCTTGCGCCGGAGACCGTCGACCGGTTGGGTGACTACGTTGCCCGGATCGCCGCCGAACTCGACGTGCGGGGCCTGCTCAATGTGCAGTTCGCGGTGCGCAATGGAGACGTATTCGCCATCGAGGCAAATCCGCGGGCCTCGCGCACCGTGCCGTTCGTGGCCAAGGCCACCGGGCGACCGTTGGCCAAGATCGCGTCCCGTGTCATGATCGGTTCGACGCTGGCCGAACTCCGGGCCGAGGGCCTGCTGTCCGACGACATCAACGGTCGCTACTGGGCGGTCAAGGAGGCTGTCCTGCCGTTCAACCGGTTCCCGGAGTCCGACGCTCTTCTCGGGCCGGAGATGCGGTCGACCGGCGAGGTGATGGGTATCGACGTGTCGCCCGGGCTGGCCTTCATCAAGAGTCAGCTGGCCGCCGGGACGAACCTGCCCCGAACCGGTCAGGCCTGCGTGTTCCTGTCGTTGGCCGACCGCGACAAGGACGAGGGGCTTGCAGTGGCCCGTCGCCTCCACGAGCTCGGCCACTGCCTGGTGGCCACCGCAGGTACGGCCGCCCATCTGGAGCGGTCCGGCCTCCCGGTCGAGCAGGTGGTGGCCCGCCTCGGCCAGGGTTATGTGACCGCCGTCGACCTGATCGAGGAAGGTCGGATCTCGCTGGTCATCAACACCCCCAGAGGCCGCGGTCCGCGGGCCGACGGCGCCTACATCCGGCGTGCCGCCGGCCAGCACGGCATCCCGCTGGTGACCACGGTGGCCGCCGCGCTCGCCGCGGCCCGGGGTATGGTCGACCTCGCTGATGACGCCCTCCGGGTCCGGCCGCTCCAGGCCATTCACGCCAGGGGCCGGGTGAACGGGTGACCCACGGTCCCCGCTCGACTCACGGATCTCGGATCGACGAGCCGTGACCGATCTCGCAACCACGGTCGGCTCCGTGCGCCTGCCCAACCCGATCATGACCGCGGCCGGCACCGCCGGCCACGG
>JAOTVU010000166.1 GCA_029863385.1 Acidimicrobiia bacterium | reverse complement strand
ACGTTCCGCCGTCTGAAATCCGAGCGGTTCTCGGTGGCCATCGACGACCGGGCCGTCACCGAACTCGTCGTTCCCGACGGCGGTCGCGCCCCGACCGACACCGAATCGGCCCGGGCCAGCATGGAGTCGCTGTGCGCGGGCGTCCCCCTGGTCTTCGTGTTCGCCCCGGTCGACAGCGCCATCTCGGCCTGGTTGTGGTGGGCGTCGGTGGCCGATCGCAGCGTTGCGCTCGTGCGTCCGGCCGATCTCCGGCCGAGCGCAGCCTCGGCGTTCCGCGCCCGTATCGAGTTGACGGACGTTCCGATCGACGGCGCCATCTCGCTCCGGCGGCGGCTGGTGACCGGCAGGCTCGGCACCGTCTCGGTGGTGGAGATCAGGGAGCAGCCTCACAACTCGGTCAACCCCTTCGATTTCGTGACACAGCTGACGGGATCGCGCTGATGACGGCTCGTCGGTCGGCCGTCGCGGAGAACGACGTGGATTCGGGCGGGTACGTCGAGTGGTTGCTGTACCTCGGTATTGCCGTCACCGGATTCGGCCTGGTCCTGGGTGCGGTGCCGATGGCCGCAGTGGGTGTGCTGATCGGTATAACGGCATTCGGTCGGGGCCTACCCCGCGGAGCCTTGGTCGCCTCCGCGGCGGCGGCCATCCTCTGGTCGAATGCAGCCGTCGTCCTGCCCGGCCGAGTCGGCCTTCCGGCAGCGGTCGGACTGCTCCCACAGGTGTTGCTGGCGGCGGTCGTGGTCGGGCGCATCGTGGCTCGACGTCTTCCCATGGTGACGACCTCCGCTTTCCGGGTGTTGCTGCTGCACGGCGCGGCGCTGGCGATGGCGGCCATCATCGCCCTTGATCACGGCCCGGTCATGGGGGCGATCATCTCGTTCATCATCGAGGGTGTCGTGTTGTGGTTCCTCGTCGTCAACGCCATCAACAGCGAATCGGAGATGGAGCGGGTCACGGCCGCCGTGGTCGGAGTGTGCGCGATCATCGGCCTGGTGTCGATCACCCAGTTCGCCACCGGCAGCTACGACAACGATTATCTCGGATTCGCCCAGATCGACGATTCTCGCGCCGAGCTGCTTGACGAGGCCGCGTCGACGGGCGACGAGGTTCTGCTGCGCCTGTCCGGCCCGATCGGTGAGCAGAATCGATATGCGCAGTCGATGCTGGTCGTCGTTCCACTCGCACTCGCTCTGTCGCGGGTGCGGACCTCGGGTCGGTTATGGCCACTACTGGCCGTGCTGCCGATCGTGGCCGCCGTCGCCCTGACCGGATCCCGCGGTGCGGTGCTCGGTCTCGTGGCAACGCTTGCGGTGATGGCCTATCTCCGGCTGGTGTCGATGCGCTCGGTCGTCGTCGTTATCGTCGCCGGCCTGCTCGCGGTGTCGATCCTGCCCGGCTACCGCGACCGCGTCTTCTCCGCCTTCACGGCGGTCGAGGGTATCGACAACCAGACCTCCGAGGTCGACGGGTCGACGTTGAGCCGGGTGACCGAGAACATCGCCGCCGTTGACATGTTCGTCGACCATCCGCTGTTCGGGGTGGGACCGTCCGGCTACCCCCGCCAGTACGAGCGATATGCCGAACGTGTGGGGCTGCTGGTCAAGGACCAGGCCCGGCAGCCTCACAATCTGTATCTCGGCAAGGCGGCGGAGACCGGCCTCGTCGGGCTGGTCACGTTTGTCGCCATTCCCGCCGTCGTGCTCGTTCGCCTGGGTCGACTGTGGCGCGCCACCAGATCGTCCAATTCGCGACGAGCGGCCATGGCGGCCGGATACATTTCGGCCATCATGGCGTATCTGGCGACCGGCGTCTTCCTGCATTTGGCCTTCGAGCGGTACTACTGGATGCTGCTGGCCCTGGCCGACGCTGCGGCGACCGTCGGCCTTCGGGCGATCGCCGTCGAGGCGGTGGAACCACCGGACGAAACCGCACTGGTCGCCGCCTCCTCATGACGCATATGGAACCTCAGGACGAAATGATCGGTCCCCAGCCGGTCGAGGCATCCAAGATCTCGGCGGCCGACGCCCAGCGGGATCATGTCCGCGGATCGAGCCTCATGGTCGTCGGCCGCATGATCTCGATGGTCATCAACCTGGGCGTGCACGTCGCCTCGGTCCAGTACCTCGGCGAAACCGACTACGGCGTGTTCGCCTATGCGCTCGCGATCAGCAGCCTGGCCGCCAGCGCCTCGCTCTTCGGACAGGATCGGGCCCTCGGTCGGTTCCTGCCGCTCTACGACGAGAGCGGCTCCTACGGCAAGGGTCAGGGCGCCATCGCGGTCGCCTTCGCCACGGTCTTCCTGCTCGGCTCGTCGATCGTGGCCATGATCATCGGGTTGCACGCAGTCGGCTTCGACATCACGAGCGACGAGCGGGCGATCGCCACGCTGCTGATCCTGATCGCCGTCGCCCCGTTCACCGCCATCGACACCCTCTTCGTGAGCCTGTTCGCAGTGGTGGCCAAGCCGAGAGCCATCTTCTGGCGCCGTCACGTGCTCACCCCGCTCCTGAGGTTGGCCTCGGTTCTGGGGGTCATCGCCACGGCAGGATCGGTCGAGCGGCTGGCCGTGTTCTATCTGGCGGCCGGTGTCATCGGGGTCGCCCTGTATGCCGTCATGGCCGTACGCGCCATTCGCCCGCTCCCCCTCGGCGCCCGCCACCAGCGGGTCTATCCCTTCGGTGAGCTGTACCGGTTCGGCGGTCCGATGGTTTCGAGTGACGTGGCCCAGGCGCTGCGGGCCACCCTCGTCGTCATCTTCCTCGAAGCGCTCCGATCCGTCGACGACGTCGGTGCCTTTCGGGCGGTGCTCCCCCTGGCCCAGCTGAACGCCGTGGCCATGCAGAGCTTCAAGTTGCTGTACCTGCCGGTGGCGGCACGCATGTTCGGCCGGGATGACAACAAGTCGGTCGCCGACCTGTACTGGCAGTCGGCGGCCTGGCTGGCGGTGGGCACGTTCCCGATCTTCGTGGCCACGTTCTCGTTCGCCGAGCCGTTGACCCGCTACGTGCTGGGGGAGGAGTTCGTCACCTCGGCAACCTCGCTGGCCGTGCTGTCCTTCGGCTACTACGTCAGTTCGGCACTCGGCCTCAACGCATTGACGCTGAAAGCCTCGGGAAGGGTCAAGCTGGTGGTGGCGGTCGACACCGGTACGGCGATTCTGGCTCTCGGCCTCAACTTGGTTCTCATCAGCCGCTATGGTGCTCTGGGAGCTGCACTGGCCACCACGGGGATCCTGCTCATACAGAATCTCCTGGTCCACCTCGGCCTGAGGCGGATACTCGATGGGCTTCCGTTCCCGTCGACCCACCGCAAGGCCTATGTGTGGGTTGCCTGCGGTGCCGGCATCCTCCTGGCCGTGCAGAGCCTCCTCAATCCTCCGCTCATCGTGTCCGTCGCCATCGGAATGGCAACGAGTCTGGTAGTCCTCATGCGAAATCGAGATGTATTGATGCTCGGCGACACCTTCCCCGAGCTGGCCAAGATCCCGTTCCTCGGTAAGATCATCGGAGCGACATCATGACAAACACCCTCCCGAACCTGATCATCGCCGGGATTCGTAAGGGCGGCACGACGTCGTTGTCGCACTACCTCGGTCAGCACCCCGACATCTGCTCGTCCGAACTGAAGAAGGTCGGGTTCTTCCTTCCGCTCAAGTACGGCGAAGGCACCGATTCGCTCGACTCCTACGCCGCCCACTTCGAGCACTGCGCTCACGCCCGCTACCGGATGGAAGCGACGACCGGCTACTTCCTCGGTGGCGCCTCGATCGCCCAACCGATGGCCGAGATGTTGCCCGACGCCCGGGTCTTGATCGTGCTGCGAGAGCCGGTGGACGCCCTGTGGTCGCACTACCGGTTCGTCCGGTCCCACCTGCGGATCCCCGGTGACATGGACTTCCCCGCCTACGTCGAGGAGTCGCGCCGCCTCATGGTGGCCGGCGAGGACGGGCTTCGGGAGAACAACGCCTACGTCGCCTACAGCGGTGGGTTCTACGAAAAGCCGTTGACCGAGTGGGCGGATGCCTTCGGCGATCGGTTGCGTGTGCTGTTCTTCGACGATCTCCACCGTGATGTCGCGGCCATGCTGACCGAATTGCTGGAGTGGCTCGACATCGACACTGCGCCGGTGGCCGAGTTCGACTTCGACGTGCTCAACCGTTCCGTGCAGATCCGGAACCGGCGACTCCAGTGGGTCGCCCTGCGCGTCAACGAGGAGGCGAAGAGCTTCTTCCGGCGCCATCACGGCATCAAGCGTGCTCTTCGGAGCGGCTACTACATGGTCAACCGTGATCGTTCGCCGTCGCCCCGCCTGTCACCGGAGATGAGAGCGGAACTGCGGGCCGGCTACGCCGATTCCAACGCCGCCACCGCGGCGCTGATCGAGAGTCGTGGCCTGGCCCCCGGGCCGCTGCCGTCCTGGCTCGCCGACCCGGAGCGGCGGTGACCGGCGTCGAGCCGGACCGACGCTCCGACGACAGAGCGGCCCTCGATCGGCTGGCCCGAGCGATGACCCGTGCCGGCGACCGCGAGTTGCAGCATCGCCTCGTCGGTTCCCGCAAGCACCGGAGTTCGGTGAACCTTCTCGTCGACCTCATCGGCGACGACGGCGAACGCCGACTTTTCATCAAGCGGCTTCGATCCCACGCCTTCACCCGTTATCAGCAGGCGGACGTCGGCGCCGACCGCCCACGGCTGAAGCCCGTCGCCGATCCGGCGTCGCGCCTGGCCGACGAGGCGGTGGCGATGCAGGCGATTCATCGCATGGTCGAGAAGGCCGACCGCGACGACTGGTTCGCCGTTCCGGTGGTTGCGGTGTCGGACTGCCCCGACCTGCTCGTGCTCGAACGAATCGACGTTCCGACCATGGCCGAGCAGCTCGATCGAGCGGCCCCGGACGCGATGATGGACCGGGCGGCCCGGTCGATCGGGGCGTGGCTGCACGCCTTCCACCGCCTCACGCCGGACTTCCCTCATGCCCGCCCCCTTTTCGCTCACTCCGCTGAGCTGGTGAATCTGACGGCGGCCATGATCGACCAGGTGGGCGACCGGCGGCTCGAGCGTCGTGGTGACCGCATCATGGAGGCGGTGAGCGCGCTGCCTTCGACCCTCGAGCTCGCTCCGAGCCACGGTGATTTGAATCCGGGGAACGTCTTCGTCACCGACGGCGGAGCGATCGCCGTGTTCGACACGGCCGCCGAATGGACGATGCCGGTCCACGTCGATCTGGCCAACCTCACCGTCACGCTCGAATTCGCCGGCTACAAGCGGCCGCTGACCCGGACGCTGGCGACGGCGGAACGGCTGGCCGGGCAGGTCCGGATCGGCTACGGCCCCGACGCGCCACCCCGCCGGGAACTCCTGGCGTTCGAGCTCGTCGTACTGCTCGATCGGTGGTGTTCGCTGGGGGAACGGGGCGGCCGGTCCTCGGTGAGGAGTACCGTCGCCCAATGGTTCCGTGAACAGATCCTGGCGGCCGGCCTGAGCGCCGGTATCGACCGCCGACTCGATCAGCTTGGCGATGTCTGATCCGACCGTGTCGCCGACGCTCGACGAGGCGGCTGTCGTGGCCACCTTGTCCCGCCACGCGCCGGCGTGGCTCGACTCCCCGGAACCGGGGTCGGCCGTCGTGCACCGCGTCGAACAACGGACGCAATCGACCCTCATCTGGGCCGACATTATGTCCGGCGGAGACCGGCGCCCGGTGGTGGTCAAGATACCGTTGCCGCCACGGCCGAGCGCGGCGACGACCGGGTTCCGGCTGTTCGAGCCGGTCGTCGACCCGGTTGAGAAGTCCGGGTTCGAGTACGCCACCCTGGCCGCGGTCGATCGTGTCGTTGGCGCTCGTGGTGACGATCGTTTCGGTCGGATCCGGGCCTACGGCCACCTTCCCGAGCTGGCGGCCGTGGTCGTCGGTGTTGCACCCGGCCGGACCCTCGATCGGGCGCTGCGGCGGGGCAGAAGAGGGGGACCCGGTGACGAGCGGCGGGTGGAGCTGATGCACCGAAGCGGCGCTCTGCTCCAGCTGTTTCATTCGGCCACGACCGATCACATGGTCACACGGAGTACCACGGCTGATGAGGTCGTCGCCGAGGTCGAGAACCTCTTTCGTCACATTGAGGGTTCGGGTCGGGGCCGGCGGTTGGCCCCGAGGATCGAGTCGATCGCCAACCGGTTCGCCGCTCCGTCCGGCTGGCCGGCGGAACCGGTGATGGGACACGGCGACTTCGCTCCCCGCAACATCTTCGTCGACGACGAACTCAGGGTGACGACCATCGACTCGCTCGGCCGTTTCCGCATCCCACCTCAAGAGGACGTGTCCTACCTTCTCGTCGAACTGTCGACCGGCTCCACTCGATTCTCCTCGCCGGGAATGCCCTGGTCGGCCGCTTGGGTGGATCGGCTCCGCCGGTCGTTCCTGGCCGGATACCCGATGGCCGACGACCCCGTTCTCTGGCTGTTCGAGCTGCGAGCACTGCTCGACAAGTGGCGATCGCTGGTCGATCGCCGCAACAACCGGACCACCAGCGTCGTCCTTCGCGACGGAGTCCGGCAGGCGCTACTCGAACGCGAAGTGGCACGAGTGGCCGATCGCCTGGAGCGTACGCTGTGAGACGGATGGTCGCCCGCCGTCAGCGATCGGGCGGTTCGAGGCGCGGCCGGCGGCCCCCGGCGGTCGTTATCGGCCTCGACAGCGCCACCGGTCTGCAGGTCGCCCGTCTTCTCACCGACCGGGGCGTCACCGTGGTCGGGCTGGCCACACGCGCCTCCCACTGGGCCTGTCGGACCCGTCTCGTGTGCCGGGTCGTCGAGATCCCCGCATCCGACGACGGCCTGATCGAAGTGCTGTGTGATGCGACGCGGGTCGAGCCCGGTAGCGTCCTCATCCCCTGCTCCGATCAGAGTGTTCTCGCCATCCTGGCCGGGGCCGATCGCCTGCGACCGATTCACCGGTTCTCGGACCCGTCGTCCACCTCGGTGGAAAGCCTGCTCGACAAGGCTCGATTCGCCGAGGTGGCCGAAGCCGCCGGTGTCCGAACCCCGAGAACCGTCATGGTGGATGGGGGCATCGACTGGGAGCAGTCGCACGCGAGATTGTCGGACCTGCGACCGCCCTGGGTTGTGAAGCCGGCCGTCAAGGACGATCGATGGTTGACCGGCGCGCCGAACAAGGCTCTCCGTCTCGACGGCCCGGACCGCTACGAATCCGTTCGTCAGGCGTTGGAGTGGGCCGATCCGCTGCTGGTTCAGGAGTGGATCGACGGTCCCGACAGCGCACTCGTCACCTGTAACTGCTACATCGACCCGACCGGGCGCCCGGAGGCGTCGGTCGTCTCGGCCAAGCTGCGGCAGTGGCCGCCGGACGTCGGCACGGCGTCGGCCGCGGTGACCGTCGTCGACGATGCAGTCGTCGAGAACACCGAACGGTTACTGACGGCCACCGGATTCCACGGCCTCGGTTACGTGGAATACAAAAGAATCGGCGACGAGTTGGTCGCCATCGAAGCCAACGTCGGTCGACCGACGGGGCGTTCCGCCATGGCGGAGGCCGCCGGCGTCGAGCTGCACTACGCGCTCTACGCCGATCTCGCCGGGATCGAGCGCGAGCCGCTGGGATCGGCCCGACCGGGCGTGGTCTGGGTGCATCTTCGACGCGATCTGCAGGCCGCACTCCGGAACTGGCGGCGGGGGGACGAATCGCCACGTTCATGGGTCCGCAGCCTTCGCGGGCCGCGAGTGGAGGCGGTGGCCCGATGGAGCGATCCCGCTCCGTTCCTGCTCGACTTCTGGTCGACGGCCACGAAGAAAGTGCCGGGCGGCAACGTGTCTCGCATCGTGTCGACACGCGGCCGGCAACGAACCTCACGATCGGAGAACTCAGCGTGACCGGGACCGAAACCGAATCAGCGAACCGGAAGGGCCCGAACGGAGCGGCGTCGGACGGCGTCGCCGGGCCGGCAGACTTCGACCTGGCCGGCATGGTCCGGGTGCGGGTCGTCGGCGACGACGCCCAGATCGCGCTCGTGGGCCGCCAGCTCGGACTTCCCCGCACCGACCCGGCGGGTGAGCCCGACCTCACGGTCCATTTCACCGACGACGTTGTCCGGGGCGAACCGCTTCGATACCTGGGTCTCGACGAAGCCGGATTCACCGACAGCCGGTTCTTTCAGATGCGGGCCAAGGCCAAGGCCCGGGCCATGGTCCACCTGCCGTTCCACGACATCGGGAAGGGCATGGTCATCTCCTGCGAGCCCAACCTGCCGGCGGTACCACTGCTGATACCCCTGCTCGCCGTCACCGCCCTCGACCGGGGACTGGTGCCCCTTCACGCCGGGGCGATCCAGTGGCATGGTGCCGGGATCGTGTTCACAGGATGGTCGAAGAGCGGAAAGACCGAGACGCTGATCTCGACGACCGCGGCCGGTGCCGACTACGTCGGCGACGAGTGGTGTTATCTGGATCCCGCCCGCTCGATGGTGGTGGGGATACCGGAGCCGGTGACCTTGTGGAGCTGGCATCTCCGTCGATTCCCGTCGCTGCGGGAGCAGATTCCGGCACTGACCCGGCAGCGTATGCGCCTGCTCGAAACCCCCGATCGGGTGGAACGGATGTTGCCAAACGGGGTTCAGCGGAGCGGCGCCGGACGCCTGCTCCGCCGCGTCGCCTACCAGACGCGGAGCAGGGCCAACGCCTGGATACCTCCCGAGCAACTGTTCGGAGTGACCGACGCCCGGGCGGTGCCGTTCGAGCACGTGGTCTGGACGGTGAGCACGGAGAGTGCCGAGGTGCGGTTGTCGCCGTTGCCTGCAGCGGAGGTGGCCGACCGTATGATTCACTCCGTGTACTACGAGCTCTCCCCGCTTCTCGACGCCTACCGCATGTTCCGGTTCGCTTTTCCCGACCGTCGATCCGAGCTGCTCGACAACCTCGAGGAACACCTCACCGTGGCCTTGCACAAGGCCCTCGATGACGTGCGGGGCTGGGTGCTCGAGCACCCCTACGAACTCGACCTCGGGCGTCTGGCCGATGCGCTGTCGCCCGTCGTCGACGGCTCGGGCCCCAGCGGCGAGGATCGGGCATGACCGACAGCCGAACGGCGCTGCGGCGGGGTTTCTCGGTGGCCTTCGTCGGACCGGACGGGGCGGGCAAGACCACCGTCGCCCGGCGTCTCGAAACCGACCTCCCGCTCCCGGTGACCTATCTCTACATGGGGGTCAGCGCCGAGTCGAGCAATCGCCTCCTCCCGACGACGCGCCTGGTTCGATCGATCCGACGCCGCAAAGGAGTCGTCGAGCGGGGACCCAAGGCCCGCGCTCAGGAACCGGCCGGGCGTCCGTCGGTCCGGCGCCGGTTGCGGGCCACGGCCCGGCTGCTCAACCGCGTCGCCGAGGAGAGCTATCGGCAGGCGATTGCGTCCCGTCAGATGCGTCAGGGCCGGGTCGTACTCTTCGACCGTCATTTCTTCGCCGACTACCACATGCACGACGTCGACACCGAAGGCCGCCTTCCCCTGAGTCGACGCCTTCACGGCCTGTTCATCTCGCGGGTGCTGCCGCGGCCCGATCTCCTCGTGTTCCTCGACGTTCCGGCCGAGGTCCTGTTCGCCCGCAAAGGTGAAGGGACGGTCGAGCTGCTCGAGGAGATGCGCAACGGCTATCGACGGCTGGCATCCGCCGGTCCCACCTTCGTCACGTTGGACGCCGACCGGCCGCTTGACGACGTCGTCGACGATGCCGTCGCGGTGGTGCTGGAGCACGCCGAATCGTTGAACCGGTGACACCGACCGGCCGCGATCGATGGCCTCATCGGCACCGATCGATAAGCATAATTGCCCGGTCACCCGCTTATCGGGTCACCGGCATTACGACCTATCGTTGACAGGTAGCAAGGAGGGGTCTGTTGAGAGCAGGACTTTCGCCGATTTCGCCCTGTGCTCTCCTCATGCCGATTCGTATGATTCGACGATTGGTGCACAAGCAATGACGGTGATGGCTGGGAAAAACGGTCGGACGCGGGTTCTCACCAGGACACACTTCAGTGTTCTCGGGGCGATGGCGGTCGTATCGACGTTGGCGGCGGCAATGCCCGCCGCAGCACAGGCGGAGCCTGTGCCCGTCGTTTCGGTGGAGGAGGTGCGAACCCTCGAACTCGACGACATCGGAATCGTCGACCCTGCCGCGGTTGCGGTTTCGCCCGACGGCCGGTCGATCTACGTCGTCGACGACGTGGACCGACAGGTCGCGGTCGAGGTCGACTTCGCCGAGCAGAAGGTCGGTGACGTGGCCCTCACGTCCGAGCTAGCGCCCACCGATACGCTGGGTCTCGCCCCCGACGGTGACAGCCCTGTCGATGTCCA
>JAOTVU010000164.1 GCA_029863385.1 Acidimicrobiia bacterium | reverse complement strand
TCGAGAGATCGCGGCCGGCGTCGGCACCAGCCATCGCATGTTGCTCTACCACTTCGGGTCTCGGGAGGGGCTGGTGGCCGCAATCGTCGCCGCCGTGGAGGCCGACCAGCGCCAGGTCCTTGCGGCCTTGGCCGAGAGGGTCACGGATCGCTCGCAGTTGATCCGGGCGGTGTGGGCTCAGGTGTCCGATCCGGCGCTGCGGCCGTTCGTGCGGCTCTTCTACGAAGTGGTGGCCCACGCGTTCCATGGACGGCCCGGCAAGGGGCTTTCTCGACTCGCTGACCGACCCCTGGCTGCAACAGGCACTTGATATCGGCGAGCGATTGGGCGACGAGCGATCGGTCGACGACATTCGACTGGGGGTTGCTGTGACCAGAGGCCTGCTCATCGAGGTGCTGGCCACCGACGACGCCGGCCCGGCCACCGCGTCTCTCGAGCGATTCATAGAGATGTGGGAGCGCTCCCGGTAGGTGGGCGCACGCAACACCTGGCTCCCTCCCCGACCTGGCCACCCTCAGCCCCGCCGCTCTCTGATCTGGCAGATTCTGCGCGCGTCACGGGCGCGCTGGCTCGACCAGTTCTGCTCACGACCCGAGACCGATTGCCCCCAGCACTTCAGTCGTCGATGCCGAAGTCGAAGTCGGGAGGGAAGGCGCTCAGGTCGACGTCGTCCTCGTCGTAGTCGTGGCGCCGCTCGGGGATCTCGGCGATGAGCCTGGCCGTGGCCAACCCTGCGATGACGCCGAACAGGTGGCCCTCCCAGGAGATACCCGCCTGGGGCACCAGCCCGACGATGAGGCCGTAGTACAGCATGATGGCGACGAGCGCCGGGGCGAGGGCGGCGGGGCGCCGCTCAAACCAGGCCGCCCCCAGCAGCGCTCCGAAGTAGGCGAAGACGACACCGCTGGCGCCGATGTGATTGCCGCTGCCGCCGAGCAGCCACGTCAGGCCCCCGCCGAGGAGGGCGCCCACGATGGTCACGGTGAGCCACCGCGCCCGACCTCGAATGGCGACGAGGCCGCCGAGTATCGCGATCGGGGCGGAGTTCGAGAAGACGTGGCCCCAGTCGTTGTGGAGGAAGGGGGCCCACAGGATGCCGTCGAGTCCCTCGGCCTCCCGGGGCTGAATGCCGCCCCGCTGAAGGTTGCTCCCGAAGATGAAGGTGTCGAAGATCTCGACTGCCCAGATGACCACGATGTACACGGCGATGAGTGCGAACGCCGATCCGGCCGTGAGGCGAACGATGCGCTGGGTGATCGACTCGTCGCCGGCAGCGGCCAGGTGGCCGCTGTTGTGGTCGAAGGACATGCCGCCGGTCATGGTCTCCAGGGTAGTCGTCCGCGGCTCGGTCGAATCAGCGGCGAGGCCCCCGAAGGTCCATGACCGAACAAATGTTTGCATCGATCGTATGTTCGTGTTACGGTGGTGATCAGCGGATCGGGGCCGCCTTCTCACCGTTCGGGTGACTTCTGTTTACGGTTGTAGGTAGGCGATTCGATGGCGGCTTCGGGTGTTTGTAGCGCGATGAGCGTACTGGGACGGCCGGTTCGATGACGGTCGTCGACGCCGTTCGCCTGTTCCGATCACTCGGTTCGGTGGTGTCCGCGCTCGACGTGAGGGCGTGCGAACCCCATGACTTGGAGGCGTTGATCTCCGGTGCCCGGGAGGGTCAGCAGGCGCTTGATCGGTTGGTCCTGCTGATCGGTGTTGCTGCGGAACGGCATGCTGCCGAGTCGAAGGGCCGAGGAGCGCACGGCACGTTGTTGGGTGACGGCCGCCGGGTTCGGGGTCGCACTGCTCGATGCGAGACCGACCGGGCCGGTGTGGTGGCGAGCCTCGGCAGGGTGGGCGCCGCCGTCGACGCCGGGCGGATCGGAGCGGCTCAGGTCGATGCGATCGCCCTGGCGCTCAAGGGGTTGTCCGACGGCGAGCAGCACCTTTTGGACACCGATGAACTGGTCGATGCGGCCGCTTCGCTGTCCGCCGACACGTTTGCGAGGCACGTCCGTCGGGAGGCGGAGCGAAACAAAGGCGATGGGGGATTGGCCGACACGAGGCAGCGGCAGGCCCGATCCTCGTGGAAGCATTGGTTCGACGAGCGCACCGGGATGGGCCACGTTCACGGCGAGTTCGATCCGGAGCGCTACGAGGCGATCATCGGGTCGGTCGAGCGTGAGCTCACGCGTCTGGCCAATGAAGGCGGTGTCTCGAAAGACGGGCGGCTGGCGGCCGATGCAGCCTACGGATTGCTGACCGGCGCGGCGAATCGACATGGCCCCGGACGGCCCCACATCGCTGTCGTGGTCGATTGGGAGACGTTCACTCGAGGTGCTCACGAAGCGTCGGTCCGGGAGACGGCCGGCGGTCACCCCCTACCGCCCGAGTCGATCGCACGGCTGGCGTGTGATGCGGTCCTGCAGCGGGTGTTGCTCGACACCAACGGGATTCCGCTCAATGTTGGACGCCGGTATCGCACGGCCACCGATGCCCAATGGCAGGCGACCCGGGCGATGTATCGAACGTGTGCCTGGCATGGCTGTGACCGACCGATTGCCTGGTGTCAGCTGCACCATGTTCACGGGTGGGAACACGGTGGCTCGACCGACTTGTGCAACCTGGTTCCGCTTTGTACTCGACATCATCATGACGTACACGAGGGCGGTTGGTCGGTGAGACTGCATCCTACGACCCGCCGATTCGACATCCAGACGCCGAATGGAAGCCACCACGCAACCACCTGGCCGGACCGAATCCGCCCATCGACGGCTCGGGGTTCACCGATCGCGGCATAGCCGGTCGTGGGCCCGATTCACGGGCCACTGTTCCTTGATAACTGAATACGGAGCCGGGCGAAGCGACTGGCCGGCTTGGCGACGGACGGCAACCGGTTGCCAGCGGCCCGGCTGCCACTGATGGCTACCGATGGCTACAGATCGCTACTGATCGCGCTGTTCCCGGTAGCGGCGGATGATGACCGTCGCGTCCAGGCGGTTGTCACCGGCGGCCTGGCTGTCGGCGAGGTACTTCCGGGTCATCGCCGTGAGCGGGGTCGGCGCGCCGATCGTCTCGGCTTCATCGGCCACCAGGCCCAGGTCCTTGGCCATCCAGTCGACGGCGAAGCCGAAGTCGAACTCGTCGGCCAGCATCGTCTCAGCCCGATTCGACAGGTACCACGAACCGGCGGCCCCCTGCGAGACGGCGTTGAACACGAGGTTCATGTCCAGTCCGGCCTGCTCCCCGAAGGCCAACGCCTCGGCCGCTCCCTGGATCGCTCCGGCGCAGAGGATCTGGTTCACCATCTTGGTGAGCTGCCCCGAGCCGGCCGGCCCGACGAGCGTGATCGCCTTGGCGTAGGCGTCGATGACCGGTTCGGCCTTGGCGAAATCGTCTGGGTCGCCTCCACACATCACGCTCAACTGCCCGGCCTCGGCTCCGGCCTGTCCTCCCGAGATGGGGGCGTCGATGAATCCCACGCCGACCGCCCGACACGCCTCGTCGAGCTCCCGAGCCAGTTCGGCCGACGCCGTCGTGTGGTCGACGATGATCGCCCCCTCGGCCAGGGCACCGAGTGCGCCGTCGTCGCCGTAGACCACGGAGCGGACATCGTCGTCGCCCCCGACGCAGATGAACACGAAGTCGGCGCCGGCGGCCGCCTCGGCCGGGGTGGCCGCCACGGCCCCCGATCCATAGTGTTCCAGCCAACGCTCGGCCACCGAGGTGGTGCGGTTGTAGGCCCGCACGTCGTGCCCGGCGGCCAGCAGGTGGCCGGCCATGGGGAAGCCCATGTTGCCCAGGCCGATGAATGCACACGTCGAAGAATCGCTCATGAGACAAGGATGGCAGCAGTGTCACCGATCCGGGCGCATGGGGAGGTGCCGGGCCTCGCCGTCCCGTAGTTCGATGACCTGGTCGGCCACCGCGGTCAGAGCGGCGTCGTGGGTGGCGATAACCGCGGCGATGCCGTCGGACCGGACGAGGCCGGCCAATAGCTCGATGATCTCCCGCCCGGTGGTCGAGTCGAGCTGACCGGTCGGCTCGTCGGCCAGCAGGAGCCGGGGCCGGTTGGCCAACGCCCGGGCGATGGCCACCCGCTGCTGCTCCCCGCCCGAGAGTTCGGTCGGGCGGTGTTTCCCCCGATGGCCGAGCCCGACCTGATCCAGGAGATGTTCGGCCCGCTCTCGCCGTTCGACCACGCCGGCCCGAACCAAGCGCATCGGCAGCTCCACGTTCTCGACCGCCGAGAGCATGGGCAACAGTCCGAACGATTGGAAGATGAAACCGATCTTCGTCCGGCGTGCCACCGACCGATCGGCCTCCCCCATGGTGTGGAGTTGTTCACCGTCGAGCGAAACCGATCCTGCCGTCGGGTTGTCGAGCCCGCCGAGAAGGTTCAGCAGTGTCGTCTTGCCGCTCCCCGACCGGCCTCGAACAACCACGACCGAGCCAGGTGTGGCGGCCAGATACACGTCTCGCACCGCATACACCTCGGTCGGGCCCTGATCGTAGATTCGGCTCAGGTCCCGGGCTTCGATGACCGGGGAGTGCGATGCTGGCCGGCTCATCGATCGTCCTCGCCGTCGTCCCGGTCCGGCCACACGTTGATGTGGTCGGGGTCGAGGGTGAGCCGAACCCGCTGGCGGAGGTCGAGGGCCTCCATGTAGTCGTGAGGTAGCTGGAGCCGCCCGACGCGATCCAGCACGGCGAACTCCTCGGCCACCAGTTGGGAGCCACCGATGCCGTCGAACTCCGTGCGCCGCAACACCTCGCTGCTGGTGCGGCCGTCGCGAATCGCCACCGTCCGATTCACATGGTCGGCGATCAGCGGATCATGGGTCACGACCACGATCGTCACACCGTGATCGGCGTTGACGGTGCGAAGGAGTTCGACGATCTCTGTGGCCGTGTCACTGTCGAGTTCACCGGTCGGTTCGTCGGCCAGCAGCACCCGGGGCTCGTTGGCCAGCGCAATGGCGATGGCCACCCGCTGCTGCTCGCCACCCGAAAGCTGGGCCGGGCGATGGCCCAGGCGATCACCCAAACCCACCTGTTCGAGCAGCTCGGTGGCCCGCTGCCGAACCGCTCGCCGAGGCCGACCGTCCAACGACATCGGCAGCTCCACGTTCTCGCTGGCGCTCAGATAGGGGAGCAGATTGCGGGCCGTCTGCTGCCACACGAAACCGACCACCCGTCGCCGGTAATGGACACGTTCCCGAGCCGACAGCTTCAACAGATCCGAGCCGTCCACCCGGGCGTCACCGGCCGAGGGGACGTCGACGCCGCCCAGAATGTTGAGCAACGTCGACTTGCCGCTTCCGGAGGCCCCGACGATGGCGATCAGCTCTCCCTCGGCGACCTCCAGATCCAGTCCCTGAAGGGCCACGGCTTCGAGCTCCGCGGTCTTGTAGATCTTGACCAGGTTGTTGCACTCGATAAGCGCACTCACTCAAACCTCTCCCATACTCAGACTAGTGAGCCCATCGGCCCCGCCGATTCGCCCTCGCCTCCGCCCGATCAGCCACCAGGTCGACACCAGGACTGCAACCGACACGGCCCCCACGATCACGGCCGCCGGACCGAGCAATGCCCGTACCGCCGGGGCGGAGTCGACGAGATCAATCTCCACCGGAAGCGGACCGCCGGCAAAGGCCGTCAGATTCAGGGCCGGCACGATCAGCCGCAGCAGCCCGGCCGCCACGCCGACTCCGGCCACGGCCGCGACCAGGATGGGAACCACCTGTTCGACCGCTGTCACCCGGGCCGCCTGGCGTGAGCCGAGACCCATGGTGGTCAGCAGTCCGAGGTCACGTTTACGGGCCGGTGCGCTGATGGCAAGCGTCGAGACGACCGCCAGCACGGCCAGACCCACGGCGAATCCGGTGAGAAGACGCAGGCCGATGTCGGTCCAGCGGATGAACGGGTCGGCGGCCAGGTCGGCCTGCTGATCGAGGCGGTCGGCGACCCGCACTCCCGGCCCGAAGTCGACCCCTGCCGTCGTCCCGGCGGCGGTGTCGACGAAGAGCACCGTGGCCGGAGCGAAGCCGGGCGGGCCGACCGCCCTCAACGTCTCCAGATCAACCACCACCACCGGCCCGCCGGCCGGGGTGGCCGGGAAGTCGTCGACGACCGCAACCACCTCGACGAGCACTCGCGTCGTACCGACCAGGAGTTCGAGTCGATCCTCCAACGACGGACGTCGAGCAGGCGCCCATGTGCGGGAGACGATGGCCGGAATCACTCCGTCCTCGGGCGGCGCATCGACCAGCGGATCGAGCATCGACGGATCGATCGGCGAGTCGGCCAGCATCGAGCGGTAGCCGCTCGCCTCGACGGCCAACAGCTCGGTCGGCGGGAGGTCCGGCGGAACCGACAACTTGGTGAGGGGTTGCTGAAAGCCCGCGACGGTCGAAGCCGCAAACGCCTCGACCTCCTTGGCCGCCTCGGCGGGCACCGGAGCGTCGAGCGTCGATCCCCGCAGTGCCAGGTCGGCGCCGACGATCTGCCAGCCGTTCACCCGCTGCGCCTCGGCCACGGCCGCCCGTGTCGTCGTTGCGAATCCGGCCATTCCGACGGCCAGCACCACGATCATCACCGCCGACCGGGCGGCCCGGCCCTGGGAGACAACGCGGCGGAAGGCGACAAAGAGCACTGCGCCTCGCATCCGCCCACCGAGCCCGGCCAGCAACTGGAACAGCGGGGACAACAATCGAATCGTCAGCACACCTGCGGCCAGCCCGATCACCGGCGGCGCCATCGCCATCAACAGGTCGAGGTCGACTCCCGATCCGGCCACGGCGGCCAGGCTTCCCCCACCCGCCCGGTTCCCGTCGCCGCCGACCGTCGACGCGGCACCCACGCCGAACTCGGCCCGTCGCCGGACGAGCACCACGGCCCCGACCGCGGTCAGTAGCAGTGCGGCGTCACGCACCAGCCGCCTGGCGGCTGCGACCTGCGACTCGTCGGCGACCAGGTCATGGATCGTGCCGGATCGGGGCACGGACCGTGGTCCGGAAACCGTGCCCTTGGCGGCCCGATCGGTGGCCAGCCACACAGCGGCGACCACCGATCCGACAACCCCGACCGCCACCAGCCCGCCGGCCGCCATGGGGCGAGACCAGGGGGCCTGCTCGACCCACTGGCCGACAACGGCCAGTGCAGCGACCACCGCCGGGACCGATACCACCAGACCGTGCCACAGACCCGTCCACCGCAAGCCACCCCGGCCGATCCCCCTGTCGAGCAGCAACCGCAACGAATGGTGCTGACGGTCGGCGGCCAGCGAAGCCAGAACGAACGTCGCCGCCGCCGACACCACCAGCACGCCGGCGAACGCGGTCGACATCAGCCCCACCGTCAGCGTTCGCTCCACCAGATGCTGGTTGATGATCTCAGGGAGCAACGTGATGACCTGGTCCTCGTTGGATCCGAGCTTGTCGATCTCGGCCGCCAGGTCGGCGGCCTCGGTCTGATCGATACGGGCCGGATCGACGATGTACCGCCAGGCGAAATCGAAGTGCACGTCCTGGATGTCGCGCACCATCGGCCGGTAGTCGACCGGAGGGGTGACGGCCGAGGCGAAGATCAGCCGGAAGTCGGGATTCTCGATGATGCGGGGGCGGTGGAGGGCATCGTCGCCGAACCAGTAGTCGTCCGAGGGATCGCTCAACTCGATGATGCCGACAACCTCGACCAGGATCACCCGGCTCAGGAACTCGGCTCGAACGAACGCCCATCGGGGGTGGGTCGGCTCCGGGCGGAGTACCACCGTGTCGCCAACGTCGACCATGAGGTCGGCGGCGGTCTGCGCGGTCATTGCCACCTGGTAGACGGGAACATCGGTCACTCGGCAATCCAACGGCTCCGGCGCCGGATCGGTGCCGGCTGCAGCCAGAAACTCGTCGACCGCACTCATGTCGGGAGGGCATTCGTCGCCGATCAGCACCGAGCGGAGTGCCCGCTCACCTGGAGCCCGCCCGTCGACGACGGTCAGGTGATCGTCGAGCTCGGACTGGAACCGGATCCGGAGCGTCCGGGTGAACGGTCCCTCGTCCTGGTCCGGGTAGGAGCTGACCCGGAACGGCGGCGACTCGATCACGAATTGCTGATCGACGATGATGTCCTGGATCGGGGTCGTGAGCTCGTCGTCGAAGATCTCCTGGCCCCGATCCCGGATCCGCGACAATGGTTCGGCCACCGAACCGACACCGAAGCGGCCGTCGGTCACGTACTGGATGTTCGCCGCCCTCGGCTCGGCCGACTCGATTGCGTCCACCAGGTCGTCCGTCGACACCCGATCGAGCAGCCGGGCTCCCCCCGTCACCAGCAGCGCAGCGGCCAGCGTGACGGCGAAGATGGCGAGGGCCCCAGCCGGTCTGGTCCGAACAACTCGCCGCCACAGGCCGAGCCCAGCCGTGAGCCACACGTTGACGCCGCTCACGTCGTGCCATCCCGCAACCGGCTACCGAGGGAGTCACGTTCCCGACGCAGAGCGGTGACGACGATCGTCGCCACCAGCGCGGCCAGCGGGGCCAGCACCACCACGGCGATGGTCGCCCAGGGATAGCGGGGTTCGGCCGGTGGAACCGCCGGTGCACCCTGCTGACCGATCGAGATCAGCGGAAGCACGGCGGCCGACAGACCGAACCCGACCGCCACCCCGAGGACGACGCTGAGCGCCACCATCACCAGCTGCTCCGTCGTCATCCAGGCGACGAACTGCCGGGGTCCGAGCCCGAAGGCTCGCAGCAGGGTGAACTCGTCGCGCCGCTCTCGAGCCGAGACCGCGGTGACGGCGACGAACACGAGCACGGCGAAGACTGCAGCCACCACGAAACCAATGGCGAAGGCGCCGATGGTGGCCAGCGCCGCCGGGTCGGTGGTGAGGCTGACATAGCGGCGTTGCCTGCCCTCGACGGCGACCGAGTCGAATGGTTGAGCCGACAGCGTGGCCGCCACCGCAGTCGTGCCCGCCTCCCCGACGGCCAGCCAGGCCTCGTCGGCTCCCCGGATCGGACGGCCCAGTTCGTAATCGACCATCTGCACGGTCGGCAGGTCGACGATGACCGCATGGTCGGTGATCGGGTCAACCGTCGGGAAGACGTCGACTGCACCGGCGACGACTGCGGAGTCGTCGAGAGCCCGGATCGAGCTGAAGCTCACGTCGTCACCGATCTCGGTTCGGCTCTCGGCCAGCCAACGGTGGGAGACCACCACGGGGAACGCGTCGGGCACCGACCAGCGGCCCGGACGGGCGCTGAACAGAACCTGGGCGGTGCTGGAGGGGTCCGAGGCCGCCGTGTCCAGGTCGAGGGAGACACGCTCGTCGGTGGCGGCCACGGCTATGGTCGGCTGGCCGGTACTGCGGCCCTGGGTCAGCGTCGACGGGATCCACGAGCCCTCGTCCGATGGGGTGAGGGCGATGGTGGCGGCGTCACCGGTTGCGTCGACGGCATCGATCCCGAGCAGCTCGACGGTCACGGCCCGGCTGAGGAACAGGGGGGCGGTCCCCCGGATCTGGAGATCGACGATCGTCAGCGGATATATCGGCGTCAGCGTCAGGTCGGCGGTCGCGGTCTCGGTCAACTCGACGGTCAACAGCTGCGGCCCGACATTGGGTTCGATGGTGCCCGCCGGGAGCCGATGCAGGAACCCGTCGCCGTCCTGAACGACGATGTCGACAGCACCGTCGAATGCCGGCGGGAGGAACCCGCCATCGTCCTCAACCGGCAAATCGTCGCCGAAGATCCCGACGACCCTCGGGTCGTCGACCTCGATCGGTTCCTCGAAGGCGTCGAAGGTGAACTCGAGTCGCTCGGGCTCTCCCGGCACGGCAAGCCCCGGGAGTCGCGGCCGGGCGGCCACCAGTTCATCCATCAGCGCGGCAAACCCGGGAGCTCCATCGGGTCGCAGCGAGACGATGTCGGCCGCCTTGGTGGCATCGAGAAGGAGGAACGTGCCGCGACGGCCCGACCCGGGCAGGGAGCCGACGATCCGTTGCAGCGGCATCGACGCCTCCACAGGATCGAGTCGTTCGTGTGCTGCGGTGAGATGGAGATCGGTGATCGAGTCGTTGGTTCGCCGATTGGGCAGCACCCGCAGGTCGGCGCCCACCTGGAAGTCGGCCTGGTCGGCCTGGGAGTCGTTCCAGGTGGCGGCGTACGAGGCGGCGAAGAAGCCGATGCTGATCGCCATCACCAGGAGGAAAGCGGCCCGGGCCTGTCCGCCCGGTCGGCGGGCCAGCTGCCAGCCGGTCAGCGCCCCGACCACCGAGCGACCCGCTGTGGCCAGGCGCTCGCCGGTTCGCGCCAGCAGGGGCACGATCCGCAGCGTCAGCACCGCTCCGGTCAGCAGCCCGAGAGCCGGGGTGACGACCAGCACCGGATCGACCGAGAAACGATCGGCGAGCCGGCCGATCGGAGTTGAACTGATCGCTCGCAGCTGCCAGAACGCAACGGCGGTGAGA
>JAOTVU010000163.1 GCA_029863385.1 Acidimicrobiia bacterium | reverse complement strand
GATGCTGATCCGGTCGCGTAACGTCACGCTCCGCGACTTGATCAGGCCTCCCACGAACTTCGACATCTGATCGCGACACTGGTGCGGCCAAGGGCATCGCAACGATCGATCGGGCGCAGATTCGGAAGGGAACGAAGGTGGATGGTTGATCAACGGGCCGGTCAGCCGGCTGCCAGCGGCGATCTGATCGATGTTGCTCACGTGGTGTCGGCGTTCTACACGATGATTCCGGACGTTGCTGACATGGGGCAGCGTGTGGTGTTTGGTACGTCGGGTCACCGAGGTTCGAGCCTCGATGGCTCGTTCAACGATGCCCACATCGCGGCCATGACGCAGGCGATCTGTGAATACCGTCGGCTCCAGTCGATCGAGGGACCCCTGTTCCTCGCTCGCGATACCCATGCTTTGTCGGAGCCGGCCTGGTCGACGGCACTCGAGGTGCTGGCTGCGAATGACGTGAACGTGCTCGTCGATCTCGACAGCCGCTACACCCCGACGCCAGCGCTATCGCACGCCGTACTCCGGCACAACCAGGGCCGAGCGGGGGCCCGGGCCGACGGCATCGTCGTGACCCCCTCGCACAATCCCCCGGGGGACGGTGGGTTCAAGTACAACCCGCCCCACGGTGGCCCGGCCGATTCGGACTGCACGGGCTGGGTCGCGGCCCGCGCCAACGAGCTCATGGAGGCCGACAACCGAGATGTCCGACGGATCTCGCTGGCTCGGGCCCTCAGGGTGGACACCACCGCTCCCTACGACTTCTGCACGACCTACGTCGATGACCTGCCCGCCGTCCTCGATCTCGACGCCATCCGCTCGGCTGGCATCCGCATCGGCGCCGATCCGCTGGGCGGGGCCAGCGTCGACTACTGGGGCCGCATCGCCGAGCGCCACGATCTCGATCTGACGGTGGTGAATCCCGACGTCGATCCGACCTGGCGGTTCATGACCCTCGACTGGGACGGCGCCATCCGCATGGACTGCTCGTCGCCCTACGCCATGGCCTCGCTCATCGAGTCCCGCGACCGGTTCGACGTCTCCACGGGCAACGACGCGGATGCCGACCGCCATGGCATCGTCACCCCCGACGCCGGGCTGATGAACCCCAACCACTTCCTGGCGGTCGCCATCCGGTACCTGTTCGCCCACCGGGCCGACTGGCCTGCGTCCGCCGCCGTCGGCAAGACGCTGGTGTCGTCGTCGATGATCGACCGGGTGGTGGCCGAGCTGGGCCGCAAGCTGGTCGAGGTACCGGTCGGGTTCAAGTGGTTCGTGCCGGGACTGGTCGACTCGTCGGTCGGGTTCGGTGGCGAGGAGTCCGCGGGGGCGTCGTTCCTCCGCCGCGACGGCTCGGTCTGGACGACCGACAAGGACGGCATCATCCTCGCCCTGCTGGCAGCCGAGATCCAGGCCGTCACCGGGTCCAGTCCCAGCGAGCTGTACCGGTCGCTCACCGAGACCCACGGCGAACCGGCCTACGCCCGTATCGACGCTCCGGCTTCCCGGGAGGAGAAGGCCGTGTTGGCGGCGCTGTCACCTGATCAGGTGACAGCCGACGAGCTGGCCGGCGAGCCGATCACCGCCGTCCTCACCGAGGCTCCGGGCAACGGAGCCAAGATCGGCGGACTCAAGGTGACCACCGAGTCGGCCTGGTTCGCCGCCCGCCCGTCGGGCACGGAGGACGTCTACAAGATCTACGCCGAGAGCTTCAAGGGACCCGACCACCTGGCTCAGGTCCAGGACGCCGCTCGCGCCCTGGTGAGTACGGTGCTCAACGCCCGGTAGTCAGCGGCGTCCACGAACGGACATACGTCGCCGCATCCGCCACTCGGTCAGCGCAGCCCTGTCAGGCCCGGAAGGCGGTGAGGACGTCGCCGAGCCATTCGATACTGGCGCGGGTGATGGGATCGACGACCAGTTGGAGATGAGCGGCACCGGCGGTCTCGAAGGCGCGGAGCCGGTCCGCGATCTCGTCGGCCGATCCGGTGAGCGGTTCAATCGGGTCCTCGACGAAATCGCCCATCTGCCGACCCGTGCCTCCTTCGAGTTGGATGAGCACAGCAGCGGTGGCGGCCACATCGCCGACCGGTCGGCCGGACGCGACAATCGATTCGTCGACCCGCGCCTTCTCGGCCGCGAACCCCTCGGCAGTGTTGCCGTACTGGCTCCACCACATATTCCAGGCGTCGACGTGGGGCAGCGTGATGCCGAGCATCCGCTCGCCGATCGAACCCACCATCAGCGGCGGGCCACCGGGTCGAGGCGAACGGGGATGCAGGACGCAACGCTCGGCTCGGTAAAACTCGCCGTCGAAGTCGATCTCACCGTCTCGGAGCAGGGTCCGGATGATGGTGAACGCCTCCTCGAACTGGCTCACCCGCCGGTCGTAGGCGAACCCGAAGGCGTCGTACTCCCGCCTGTTCCAGCCAGCCCCGAGCCCCACGATCAGGCGCCCTCGTGATACCGCGTCGACGGTGGCCGCCATCTTGGCCAGCATGGCCGGGGCGTGGAAACTGGTGGACGCCACCAGCGGGCCCAGTTCGATCCGAGTGGTGGCCGCGGCCAGGGCCGACAGGGTCGTCCAGGCCTCCCACGGTCCCCTCGGTCCGACGTCGAGATCGTAGATCAGGTGGTCGCCGTACCAGATCGAATCGAACCCAACCGCCTCGGCGGCCTGCGCCATGGCGATCAGTTCGGGGAACGGCACCTCCCATTCCACTTCGGGCAGTTGCACGCCGACCTTCATCCGAGCCATCAGCAGAGAGTACCGACCGTCGCCGCTTCCGCGCCCCGTCGTGCAGGTTTCACGAACCACGATGCGAACGAACCCCACGGCGATCGAACCGCTGACAGGATCCTTCTCGTTCCGGGATTCTGGCGGGGGTCGACAGCACCTGCGTCCGCAACCCGGTGAAAGCCGGCAGGAACACGTGATCGGTGAACCTAGGCTTGTCTCCTATGGCCGACACCACAACCGAGCCACAGGCCTCGACTTCCGTGGCAGCATCCGACAACCGCGCTGACGCCGACGACACGCCACCGCATCGCTACAACGCGGCGCTGGCCCAGGAGATCGAGCTGAAGTGGCAGGCGTACTGGGAAGCCAACGCGATGTTCGAGACGCCGAACCCCAGTGGACCGCTGGCCGATCCGGAGCGCATGGCGGATCGGGGCGAGAAGCTGTTCGTGCTCGACATGTTCCCCTACCCGTCGGGCAGCGGCCTCCACGTCGGTCACCCACTCGGCTACATCGGCACCGACATCTACAGCCGCTTCCAGCGGATGCGGGGTCGCAACGTGCTCTACAGCATGGGCTTCGACGCGTTCGGTCTCCCGGCCGAGCAGTACGCAGTGCAGACCGGGCAGCACCCGGCGATCACCACCGCCGAGAACGTGGCCAACATGCGCCGACAGCTCCACCGCCTCGGTTTGAGCCACGATCGCCGTCGCAGCATCGAGACCACCGACCCCGACTACTACCGGTGGACCCAGTGGATCTTCCGCACGATCTTCGACGCCTGGTACGACACCGAGGCCGACAAGGCCCGCCCCATCGCTGAGCTGATCGAGCAGTTCGCGAAGGGCAAACGGGCCACGCCCGACGGTCGCCCGTGGGCCGACCTCAGCGCCGCCGAGCAGGGCGAGGTGCTGGCCGGTTATCGCCTGGCCTACGTGTCGGATGCGCCGGTCAACTGGTGCCCGGGACTCGGCACGGTGGTGGCCAACGAAGAGGTCACCGCCGAAGGTCGCAGCGATCGGGGCAACTTCCCGGTCTTCAAACGCAACATGCGCCAGTGGATGATGCGGATCACCGCCTATGCCGACCGGCTGCTCGACGACCTCGACGCCCTCGACTGGACCGACGCCATCAAGACGATGCAGCGCAACTGGATCGGTCGCAGCGAGGGCGCCACGGTGCACTTCCCGTCGGCCGCCGGGCCGATCACCGTGTTCACCACCCGTCCCGACACCCTGTTCGGCGCCACGTTCATGGTGTTGGCCCCGGAGCATCCGCTGGTCGACGAGCTGACCACCCCGGAGCATGCCGACGCCGTCGCCGCCTACCGGAGGGCGGCTGCGGCCAAGAAGGAGATGGACCGCACCGACGACACCCGGGAGAAGACCGGCGTGCCGCTCGGCGGCACCGCCACCAACCCGGTGACCGGCGAGGACGTCCCGGTCTGGATCGCCGACTACGTGCTCATGGGCTACGGCACCGGCGCCATCATGGCCGTGCCCTGCGGTGACCAGCGCGACTTCGAGTTCGCCCGCCGCTACGACCTGGCCATCCCCGCCATCCAGCAGCCGCCCGACTCCTGGTTCGCCGATCACGGGATCGAACCGACCACCGGAGCCGACACCTCGACCTGGCCCGAGGCCTACATCGGTGACGCCCCTTACATCAACTCCTCCAACGCCGACCTGGTCAACGGTGGTTTGAACCTGAACGGGCTCAGCGACGTGACCGAGGGCGTCGCCGCAACCAACGCCTGGTTGGAGGCCAACGACCTGGGCGAGGCCACCGTCACCTACAAACTGCGCGACTGGCTGTTCAGCCGGCAGCGCTACTGGGGTGAGCCGTTCCCGATCGTGTACGACGAGGACGGCGTGCCGCACGCCCTGCCCGACGAGATGTTGCCGGTCGAACTGCCGGAGACCGATTCGTTCTCCCCCCGCACCTTCGATCCCGACGACGCCGACTCCAACCCGGAGAGCCCGCTCGACCGCCTCGGCGACTGGGTGACCGTCGAACTCGATCTCGGTGACGGCCCGAAGGCCTACCGCCGCGACACCAACGTGATGCCTCAATGGGCCGGATCGTGCTGGTACGAGCTGCGCTACCTCGACCCAACCAACGACAAACGCTTCGTCGACCCCGAGGTCGAGCGGTATTGGATGGGTCCCCGCACCGACATCCGACCCGACCATCCCGGCGGCGTCGACCTCTACGTCGGCGGTGTCGAACACGCCGTGCTCCACCTGCTGTATGCCCGCTTCTGGCACAAGGTGCTCTACGACCTGGGCCACGTGTCGTCGTGGGAGCCCTACGTGCGGCTGTTCAACCAGGGCTACATCCTGGCCGACGCCTACAAGGACTCCCGCGAGATCTACGTCGACGCGTTCGCCGTGACCGAGCGCGACGGCGAGTTCTTCTTCGAGGGCGAACCCGTCACCCGGGAGTGGGGCAAGATGGGTAAGAGCTTGAAGAACGCCGTCTCCCCCGACGACATGTACGCCCAGTACGGAGCCGACACCCTGCGACTCTACGAGATGTCGATGGGACCACTCGATCAGTCGAGGCCGTGGGAGACCCGCGACGTCGTCGGCATGTACCGGTTCCTGCAGCGGTTCTGGCGCAACGCCATCGACGAGGACACCGGCGAACTGACCGTGGCCGACGTCGAACCCGACGACGAAACCGCCCGCCTCCTGCACCGGACCATCGACGCGGTGACCACCGAGTGCGAGGAACTCCGGTTCAACACCGCGATCGCCAAGCTGATCGAGCTGAACAACCGCGTCACCAAACTCGACGCCGTGCCCCGGTCGGTGATCGAGCCGATGACCCTGATGGTGGCCCCGTTCGCACCGCACATCGGCGAGGAGCTGTGGACACGGCTCGGCCACAGCGAGTCACTGACCTACGAGCCGTTCCCGACCGCCGACCCTGCGCTGCTGGTCGACGACCAGGTCGAACTCGCGGTGCAGGTCAACGGCAAGGTTCGAGGCAGGGTCACGGTGGCCGCCGACGCCGATGATGAAACCATCACCGCCGCCGCTCTGGCCGAGGAGAACGTGGCCCGCACCCTCGACGGCAAGGAGCCGCGCAAGGTGATCGTCGTCGCCGGCCGTATGGTCAACATCGTGGCTTGAACGACTTTCACGTTTGTCGAGCGACTGCTGGGGTATGTTGGGGCTCATGGGAGTCATTCGCAAGACCATGTCCATCGCCACCTTCGGTCTGGTCAACTGGCGCAGTAAGAAAGAGCTCCTCGAGCGCGAGCGCGCCGCTCGCGAGAGCCTCGAGGAGGAACTCGCCGAAGCCGAGGAGTCGCTCAAGCGGTCGCGCCGAGGTCGCCGTAGGGCCGCGAAGCGGGCTGAGAAGTCTGCCAAGCAAGCCGAGAAGGCCGAGAAGCAAGCCGAGAAGGCCGGCAAGCAAGCCGAGAAGGCCGAGCTGGAGCAGCTGAAGCTCGACAAGAAGCTGAAGCGCCGCCAACGCCGGGCCGAGGCCAAGGGCGCGGCCAAGACGGTGGGCTTCTTCGGCCGGCGGCGAGCACGTCGAGCGGCCAAGAAGGCCCGGAAGAAGGTCGAATCGGCGGTCGACACGGCCACCGACGCCGTCACCTGATCAGGTCGACATCACCAGCGCCCGTCTCCGAATCACGGATTCGATCGGTGGCGGCCAAGCGGCCGAGGCAAGGCTTTGGGTCCTTGGACCCTGTCCGTATAGCGGCTGACCGGAGCACACTCAGAGTGGAGCGCGGTTCACGTCGAGGAGGTCGGACCGATGGCCGAACACACACTCACCACACCCGAGGAACGGGCCGCACGCAGGCTCAAGAACATCAACGGGTTCCTGTGGCATGCGGCCACCTACCTCATTGTCAACGGATTCCTGTGGTTCATCGATTTCCTCAACGGTGATCTCGACTTCGCCTACTGGGTTTCGATCAGCTGGGGAATCGGGCTGGCATTCCATCTCGCCGCCATGCTCATCGGCGACGATGTCGAGTCGAGCCCCCGCTATCAACGCCTGCTGGAAGAGGAACGACAGCGCGAGCTTCAACGGTAGACGGCTCGTTCCAGCCGATCGCAGCCCAGCCAGCCACACCGTTCGTCGAAGGCCGTGTCGGCAGGTGAAATGAAGCCGATCCGCGCGGAAGCGCGCGTCTCTGCTTCATTTCGTCAAAACCGAGCGTCGCTTTGATCCAGCGGGCAGCGCGACGCCGAGGCGCTACGATCTAGGGGTGATGTCTGGCGAACCCGAAGCACAGCAGCAGTTCCTCGACCGTCCGAACGACGACTGGGCGGCGCGGGCCACCAGTTCGATCACCCAGTACGTCGGTCAGGTTCGAGACAAGACGACAGGGCCGGCGCTGGTGGCGTCTCGAACGGCGGTCTACATGATGGCCATTGGGCTCATCGGTTTCGTGCTGTTGATCGTTGCGCTGCTGCTGCTCTTCCGATTGCTGGTGGTGGCGTCAGGCGAGCTGCTGCCGTTCGTCGAGCCCGACGAATCGTGGTTGGCGCACTACGTGCTCGGGGGAATATTTTTGGGTGCCGGGCTCTTCTTTTGGCGTAAGAAAGATCAGTAACCAGACCCGGGTCGGTCCCCGACACCAACACCGACCACGATCAGCACTCAACGAGGAGCACCATGTCCGCTTCGCTTCATGAGGTCATCATCCTCGGCAGCGGCCCCGCCGGCCTCACCGCTGCCATCTACACCGCCCGGGCCTCGCTCGAGCCGCTCGTGCTGGAAGGCGAGCCGTCGTCCACCGGCGACCAGCCCGGCGGCCAGCTGATGCTGACCACCGAGGTCGAGAACTTCCCGGGTTTCCCCGAGGGCATCATGGGCCCGGATTTGATGCTGAACTTCAAGGCCCAGGCCGAGCGGTTCGGGGCCAAGATGGAGACCGTCAAGGCCTCCCGGGTCGACTTCAGCGAGCGGCCGTTCAAGATCTGGGTCGGTGACCCGGAGGCGGCCGAGCCGACCTATGTGGCCAAGACCGTGATCGTGTCGACCGGGGCGGAGGCCCTGATGCTCGGTCTGCCCAAGGAAACCGAGCTGACCGGTCACGGTGTGTCGACGTGCGCCACCTGCGACGGCTTCTTCTTCCGCAACCACGACATCGCCGTCATCGGCGGCGGCGACTCCGCCATCGAGGAGGCCACGTTCCTCACGAAGTTCGCTTCGTCGGTCACGATCGTGCATCGACGCGACGAGCTTCGAGCCTCGAAGATCATGCAGGACCGGGCATTCGCCAACCCGAAGATCAGATTCCTCTGGGACTCCCAGGTCGTCGAACTCAAGGGCGACACCAAGCTCGAAGGCCTCGTCGTCGAGAACACCAAGACCGGTGAACGATCCGACCTCGCCGTGACCGGCATGTTCGTCGCCATCGGCCACCGGCCCAACACCGCCATCTTCGAGGGCCAACTGGCCATGAAGGACAGCGGCTATCTCATCACCGACCATCCGTCGAGCCGTACCAGCGTCGACGGAGTCTTCGCCTGCGGCGACGTGCAGGACGACTACTACCGTCAGGCCATCACCGCGGCGGGCTCAGGCTGCACGGCGGCGATCGACGCCGAGCGCTGGCTGGAGGAGCACGGCGTCGAGGTCGAACACCCCGACTGGCGCCCCCAGGAACGCCAAGACGGTTCCTGACCCCCTGGTAGTTTGTGCCTCCCGCTCCCCTTTTCGCGGGTCGTTCAGCCTACAAAGTTCCGATCGGCAGGGTCGGCGCAGGCACAGACCTCAGTGGGGATTGGTGGTCGGCCAACAGGTGGAATAACGGCACCAGCTGGCCGGTTCCACCTCGCGGGCCTTATCATCGAGAGCCCCACCTTCTTTCTCCCTCAACAACGAAACCCCCCCTCAATCCGGAGGACCGTCATGTCCGAGAACGTAACCGCCCTTACCGAATCCACGTTCGACGAGGTCGTCAACGGCACGCCCGAGCCGGTCGTCGTCGACTTCTGGGCGGAGTGGTGTGGGCCGTGCAAGACCATCGCCCCGATCCTCGACGAGATCGCCGACGAGCAGGTCGGCAGGGTGAAGATCACCAAGCTCAACGTCGACGAGAATCCCTCGATCGCCCAGCGCTTCGGTGTCATGAGCATCCCCACGATGCTGGTCTTCGAGGGTGGCGAGGTGACCAAGTCGATCGTCGGCTCCAAGCCGAAGGCCACCCTCATGGAGGAACTCGGCCTCTAGCAGGCTGCCGTCAGCCTGATCCGTAGCCACTACGATCGACGGTGATGACGGCGAACCCTCCGGCTGCCGATCGTGCGGCCGCCACTTTTCTCACAACCTTCAACGACTCCGCCCCGGTGCTGGTACAGGCGCCGGGGCGGGTCAACGTCATCGGCGAGCACACCGACTACAACGACGGCTTCGTCCTCCCGATCGCCCTGCCGTTCACCACCGCCATCGCCGCCCGACCCCGTACCGACGGCCGGGTGATCGTCGAGTCGGAGGGCTTCGGTCGGACCGAATTCCGGCTGGTCGACGAGCCTCGGGCAACGAGCGGCTGGGCCCGCTATCTGCACGGCGTGGCCTGGGCGTTGGCCGAGCATCTCGAGGCTCATGGAGCTGGAGGTTCCGACGGCCGTGTGGAGCTGCCGGGGTGGGACGGGGCGATCGCCACCGACATCCCCGCCGGGGCCTCGCTTTCATCGTCGGCCGCCATCGAGGTGGCGGCCACGTTGCTGTTCAATCACCTCGCCGGCTCGCCCGCCGACCTCTCCGTGGCCGACCTGGCCCGCATCGGGCAGCGGGTGGAGAACGAGGTCATGGGCCTCCCCAGCGGGCTGTTGGATCAGCTGGCGTCGGCCGGTGGGCAGGCCGGGCACGCCACCCTCATCGACTGCCGTGACCTGTCGACCCGGGCGGTTCCGTTCCCGCCGTCGGCCACCATCGTCGTGCTCGACACCGGGACCCGGCGGGAGCTGGTCGAGTCGGAGTACGCCGACCGCCAGGCCACCTGCGCCGCCGCCGCCCGAGCGCTCGGCCTCACCTCCCTGCGCGACGCCACCCTCGACGACCTCGACAAGCTGGCCGATGCCGCCCGCCACACACCCGACCTCCACCTCGACCCCGAGGTGGCCGTCCGCCGGGTCCGCCACGTCGTGACCGAGAACGCCAGAACGCTCGCCGCCGTCGAGGCCATGGAGGCCGGCGAGCTGGGAGAGTTGGGCCGCCTCATGACGGCGAGCCATGTGAGCCTGCGCGAGGACTACGAGGTGTCGGGACCGGCACTCGATGCGGTCGTCGAGGCCGCGCTCGAATGCGTCGGCTGCTACGGTGCCCGGATGACCGGCGGTGGTTTCGCGGGCGGTGCGATCGCCCTGGTGGCGACCGACGAGGTCGAGTCGTTCTGCCTCGACGTGGCCGACCGTTACGTCGCCCCGCTCGACCAACCGGCTGTTGCACCCCTTCGCCTCTACCCCACTCCCCCATCGGCCGGCGCCCGGATCGTTCGGCCCTGACGCGGATCACCGTCGAGAGCCAGATGTCGAAAGGTCACTGCCGAAGCAAGGAGGACACCGGCGTATGACAACCCAGGACTCGGCCGACGGCCGGCAGCCGACGAACGGCGTCGGAAGCGAATGGCTCCGACGGTTCCTGTGGCAACGACCGCGAGCGCACGGGGAGATCTGGGCCGATCGCGAGGTCAGCTTCCTCGAGCTGTTCTACGACCTGGTCTATGTGGTCGTCATCGCCCGGGCCGCCCACCATCTCGCCACGCATGTCTCGTGGCAGGGGGTGTTCGACTTTG
>JAOTVU010000162.1 GCA_029863385.1 Acidimicrobiia bacterium | reverse complement strand
ACCGAGATCGAGCTGGTCGCCGGCACGTTCGAGCTGTCGACTCCGGCATCGATGGTCCGGCTCGAACTCGACGGGGGAGCGTTCGTCACCCCCTGGTTCCGCCCGGCCTGACGAGTATGCCAGATGACGTGGGTGCTATGCGCCGAAACACGTGAACGAAATCGATGCGCTGTTGGAACGAGGATCGCCAGAAGAACGCCTCGCCCTCGCCAACGCCATTGGAGGCGAGTCGCCTTCCACAATTCGCTCCAGCACCGCCGCAGCGAACTCGACCAACGCGTCATCGTCCGTCAGTGCCGTGGACGCCGACACGACCCATCGGCTTCCAACCCCGAGAAAGCCGCTTGCGAAGGACGCAGTACCCCCTGAACCGACACGTTGCGTGTGGCCGGCATAGCAGGCAGCCAGCACGATGACCTCTGGGACCGAGTCGAGGAACATCAGGTCGTGGAGAAACACCCGTCCGAAACCGAGTTCGAGCCAATTGAACAGCGGGTTGTCGGGCTCGGGACCCCCGTGGGCGGCGATATGCACGATCCGATGGTCCAAGGCGGCCGCAAGTTGTTCATGGTCGGAGAGTTCGGTTTTTCCGTACGCCGAAAGCTCGGCTGCCCTGGTTGCCAAACCAGGCCCGACCACGAAACACGGCTCAGGGTTGGTGGACAATCGCTCCCGAGAGTCGGTCAGATAGCGATGGGTCGGGAGAATCGAAAACGAGCGCGCCCGGAGCGAGGGGAGTAGGGGCCACGGAATGTCGGCCAGCTCCGGATCAATGCTGACGGTCACGGGCGTGTCGGGGTCGGGTGGCAGGTACGGGGAGATCGCCTGGTCGAGGGGTTTGACGGCGGCCTCCAGTTGATCGATGAGTTGGAGCTGGATCGTCGGGGACGATGTGTGAAAGATCCTCCCGAGTCTCACGGCGGCAGTCAGCATCTTTGGATCCAGGTGGGCGAGTTCATGACCGATGCTTGGGCGACCGTCGTCCATTCGTACGGCTTCGCCGACTCTCCATCCCACGTACCAGCGGTTGTCCGCGTTGGTCAGATCGATTCCGACTCGGTGTCTGCCCGACGACCCCACGTCGACCGTTGGAGCCGGCACGGTGGCGTGAGACTCCTGCTGCCAGCGGAGCTCGCGTATCTGGTTCTGAACACGTTCGAGGGCATCGAGGTTCTTCGCTGAGGGCTCCGACCCTGCCTCCGATGTCAGTGCGCGAACCTGGTTCAAAAGCCGGGCGATCTCCGGGCTCTCGAGGCGTGGCCATCTCCAGGTCGCCGTCTGTCGAGCCCGGTCGGTCCACCGGAGAAAGTCACTGCTCCGGCCTGTCGAAGCGAGCAAGCGCTTGCCCGTGTCGATGATCTTCATGACCGACTCGGCTGCAAGTGCGGCGACGTCGATACCGCCCAACACGGCGAGCTCGCTCTCCAGCGAGATGTATCCGGTCTCCAGCACGCGAAGCGCCCCGTCGAGGTCGGAGGTCATCTCGAGTAGTCGGGCCTCTGCAAGTACTCGAAGGGACATGGAGTCAGGAGTTTGTTGACCGTGCCTGGACTGTTCCACGGCCAGAGCCGCCGCTTTCACGCGGCCTGAGCCGAGAAGCGCCCAGGCCACGCCAAGATGGATCATCGGGACAAGACGATTCTGACCGACGGACGACACCTCGTTGACGAGTTCTGCGCCTTCTCGAACCACGTCGGGACCTGCAACACCGGCTCGACACCGGATGCCGAACGCCGTTGCCCTGGCGGCGGCGACCCAGCCCGGCCGGGCCTGGAGGTCCATCTCATCGATGACGGCTTCGGCCAGTTCCGAAGCCCGACCGATGTCTCCTGCCAACTCGGCCGCCCTGGCTGCGAGCAGCATCGCTTGTGTCTTCTCGGCCGCCAACCCGTTTCGGTCGAACTCCTCGATTGCCTGGGAGAGTTCGTCACCCGCCGCCTTGAAAAGGCCGGCCCGTAGCAGGACCTCGGCACGGGACATCCCGCGAAGGCCGTCCGGCAGATCCAGCTTGGTCAGAAGGTCTTCCGCCCGGCCGAAGAGCTGAAGAGAGCGGGGAAGGTTGCCGCTGCAGCCCACGACCCAACCTCGGTTGAGAACCGTGATGGCCATCCAGAGTTCGTTGTCGGCCGCGGCGAACGCTGATTCGGCTTGGTCCAGCAGCGTAACGGCGTCGTCGACCTGACCTGCGTGTGTCGCAATGATGGCGAGATTCGTGTAGACGTGTCCCAGCCCGAGTTGGTTATCGACGCTGCGGTAGATGTCCAGCGCCCGCTCGTAGCTCTCGATCGCAGGCTCCGACATGCCTGACCGCTGGTGGGCCAGACCGAGGATGTGAAAGACGCGCCCCTTGGTCTCGGCTCTGACGGTTGCCGGCGGTTCCGTTGCGCCGTCGATGTCGGTTGCCAGCTCGCGGAGAGCGGCGTCAGGATGACCCAGATCGATATGACAGGCAGCCAATTCTGACCGTACCGCCCAACCCTGATCAGCGTCCACGTCGCCGGTGCGTTGTGCGCGATCGCCGGCTTGACGAAGCACAATGAGCGCTTCTTTGGGCTGCAACAGTGTGCGATGGGCCTTGCCGGCGGCAAGAAGAAGCCGGATCATATCGCGATCGTCACGGTCAGGCAGCGTGCGCTTCACTGTTCGAAGCACATCATGCGGATCGCTCGACGAACGCGCGATCAATTCGTCAAGTTCATCTGCCAAGTCCGGCAAACCTCAAAGAATCAGGAATCAGAACGGCTGGCCACCCACTCTGAACTACAGTACCTGAGACTCTGAGGGAATGAGGTGAAATTGGCATGCGGCGGATTCTCGCTCTGCTCGTTGTGATTGTGATCGTGATACTCGCGATCTGGTGGTTCTTCTTCGGCGCGTCTCGATACGACCTGCTTATGGCGGCCACCTTTGGACGGGGCTCCGATGGGAGCTATGCCCGCTATGACGACGACGACGTCACCTTGTGGCGCAGCCGCGGCTATTTCGATCTCGAGTCCGACGCGGCGTTGGATGGATATGGCGACTGCCGGGTGGGACTGACTGCGACCGTCTACAACCTGTCCGAGGTGTATCTGTTCGACGCCGACACCGGAAATCCCCTCCTCGTCGGCGCCGACGGCGTTGTCGTGCTTCCGCGTCCGATCCGTCGCTTTCCGGAGATCCTGGATCAGGGTGGGGATGGGCCGGTATTCGATGCACGCATATCACAGTTTCCCGAGGGGTCGGCGGAGGAACCGGAGCGAGAGGTACCGATCTTCGACCTGAGTGGTGTCATTGGCGAAATCGGACGGGACGATGTGGAAGGGCTTCCCGATGACCTCGGGGCGCGAATCGTCGAGGGGCTTGCCGACAGAACGCTACTCCCCAATCCAATCGACGCCGGCGAGGACCGAGAACAGTTCAATGAGCGCGTAGGACAGCTGATCGGGGTCGTGCGGGCGGCGGGGATCAGACCACAGGTCGGCCTCAACATGGCGCTTGTCCCTAGTCAGTGGCACGGCTCAGGGTCCGACGATCCGACGGCGGTCCCCGCAGACGCCGAGAGCGGCCATCTCGTGGAGGCGGCAGCCGGTCTTCGTGCGGCCAACCCCGCCAATCGACAGGTTTGGATTGCAGACTTCGGCTTGCCCGGCGGCATGGATCCTTCGAGCACGCCCGTGAACCTCATTGACGATCCAAACGGTTCGCCCCAGGTTCGGCCGGCAGACGACGGCGACGTGACGCCGCAGTTCGGGCACGGCCTCATGGTGGGAAGCGTCGCTGCGCAGGTGGCGCCCGGAACGGATATCAGGCTCATCGACGTCTCCGAGATCGACGCCACCGGCCGAGATTCGATCTCGGTTGACTCGATCGATGCCGCGATGTTGCGGACCGATCGACTCCTGACCGAACCGGGGGTCCTCAATATGTCCTTCGGGGCCTACGACTGCGTTCTTGATGACATCGCCGGCTATCGAGGAGGTGTCGTTGCGGCCTTGGAGGCGGTTCTTGAACCCTACGTCGCAAAGCGCGACCTCCTGGTGGTTGCTGCTGCCGGCAACGACGGCGCCATATCCCCGTTCTATCCGGCTGCCTTCGACGGCGTCATCGGGGTGGGTGCCTGGGACACGACGGTCCTCAATCGCGATGAATGCTTGTCAGACGGAGTCGAGGCTTGGTCACCGGCTTCGGACGCAGCTGATCCATCATGTCGCCCGATACCTGGCGTGCCCGCTGAATTCTCGAACATCGGAGTGAATGCCGACACCGACTATCCGGGCGTTGATGTCGTCGTCCACTACCCGCTTTTTGCCGATCCGATCGACTATCGATATCTGGATTTCGAAGGGGAAAGCGATGCGCTCGATACCGGTCGAGTCAGAATCAGCGGCACATCCTTCGCGGCGCCCCTCTTCTCGGTCTGTCATGACGAGTTGGGTAATCAGCTCTGTTGACGGTCGCGTCGAGTCGCCCGGTCGCTGCTCCGGCAACGGATAGCAAGGTGGCCTCAGAAGTACGACGCTACAACTCCGGCCAGCGTCGCTTGTTGGTCTCCGACGAGCGGCGCTGACCCGGCTTCGGGCCCAGAGCCCAGCGGCGGCGCCAGGCGCCCGCTTCCGGACCGGTCGGTTGGGGAGTGGAATTGCGGTAGGCGTTCTTGCGGGCCTGCCACCACCCGGATCCGAACTCGTCGGCCAGCTCCGCCACCCGACGCTCCACCGTCTTGGCGAAGTCGCGGGGGTTCTCATCGTCGCCGATCGTCATCGGATGGCCGAAGACCACGGCGCAGCGGGCCCGTTTCGGCCAGTTCTTGCCCTTGGGCAGGATCGAGCCGGTGCCGTCCAGATAGATCGGGACGACGGGCACTCCGCACCGTTTGGCCAGGTAGGCCGCGCCGGGTTTGTGTTCCGAACTCCAGCCGTCGGGGCTCCTGCCACCCTCGGGGAAGATCAGCAGGCTCCGGCCCTCCTCCAGCGCCTTTTGACTGTTGCGCAGCGACAGCTTGGAGATCCTCGTCCGCTCGATCGGGATGGCCCCGATGAACAGCGCCGACAGAGCGCCGGCGAACCGGTTGGGGAAGAAGTAGTCGGCCCCGGCAGCGATGGCCAGATCCTCCCGGAGCCGCGACGGTAGCGTGGCCAGCAGCAGGCTGGTGTCGGCGTGACTGTGATGGTTGGCGGCGAAGATCACTGGGCCGTCGATCTCGCTGATTCGGTCGGTGCCGATGACCCGGGGATTGCCGTAGTACGCGATGGCCGGTTTGAAGAAACTCCAGACGCCGAATCGGCGGATCAGCTTTGCCGCGGGGCGGTGGGCCCACGTGGTGTCGTAGTGCACGCCGGTCTTCGGTGTCTTCTCCGGTCGCGTCACCCCCTTCGGGGTGGCGGGCGGTTGGGTTATGAATCTGAGCCAGCCCATCATCGCTTCGTTGCGCCTCGTGCCTCGTGCCGTCTCGCCAGACCGTTAGCCGGTGACGTCGGCCATCAGAATCGGGGGGTTGTGGTAATGGGTGATCGTCGGTTTCGGTCCGACGGTGTCGGTGGCCATTTCCAGCGCATCGGCCAGGGTCGTCGCCGGTTTGAAGCCGAGGCGGCGAACGGCGCGCTCGTAACCGCCGACGACGATGACCTGCCCGAGGTACTGCATGGCGTGGGCTCCCCAGTACCACATGTAGAACGGATGCACGCCGTGGTAGGCGTGGCTGGTGCGGTAGAGGTGCCGGTACCACTCGTCCTCGGCGAACTGCTTCTCGTAGCGCTTCTCGATCTCGACCGGATCGGTGGTGTCGGCCAGGACCTGCTCGAAGAAGTCGATGTAGCTCGGGTGATGGACGGGATGGAACTCCCACGGCGTCGGATGGCTCATGATGAGCACGCCGCCCTCCCGCACCAGGGGTTTCCCTCGGTAGAGGTTGAAGAAATAGCCGAGGCCCTGCACCATGACCAGGATCGGGTTCATGATCGAGTTGACGTTGTAGGGCGTGAGGTAGGGGAGGCCCATGGTCAGGACGTCGGTCTGACCCTGGACGGGGACGAGGTGCTGGGCGTAGACCATGTCGGTCGTCCGCTTGTGCACGGCCTCGACCTCGCCGGCCTGGATCGAGGTCATGTCGTAGGGTGCCTTCCACGAGTGGAACACCTTCCGCCGGACCGACGAGGGCATCCGGTCGAGACCGGCCTGCATGGCGGTGAATGCGGCTCGATCCGCCATGGACCACTCCCACTCCCGTTTCTGCAGCACCGCCATCGGGCCGTCGTGACCGAACGTGTTGGTGTTGAGCGTCGACTCGATCTGGAAGATTCGGGGGCCGTGGGCCTTGATCACCTCGCCCTGCCGCCAGTTGGACCGGTGCAACTCGGAGCTGTCCTGATCCATGAACGATCGGGAGTGTCGCAGCGTGTGGACGTTGTGGTGGGCTTTCACGCCCTCGTAGCCGGCCAGCCCGGTGGCGGTCGATTTCCAACCGCCGTCCATCGACACCAGGTTGATGTTGACGTAGACGACGAGATCCGATTCGGCGGCCCGGCGGCTCATCTGCACGGTCTCGCCCTTCTCGGTCTGGCCGAGGATGACCATGCCGTCGGGGTCCTCGGCGTCGTGGTTGTAGAGCAGGCCGTGGGGGTGGAAGGCCTCGAACACCCGGTCGCCGACGGCGTGCCGCAACTCGGCGTCGGTCATGCGGCGGTGGAGGCAGAGGGCGGCGATGAGGTGGACGTCGTCGACGCCGGCCTCGGCCGCCATGTCGAGCACCGCCTCGATGATCCGTTGACGAGCGTCGGGGCGCTGCATGGGCGGCAGCGGCAGCGAGATGTCGTCGAAGGCGATCGTCAGCTTCATACCCGGTGTCAACAGCGACGGCAGCGGGTCGTCGTCGATCGGGTTGAGCAGGGCGTCGCGAATGGCGCCGTCGGGATCGGCCAGCCCGCGCAGCGGCTCGCCTGGATACACCACCCGGGACCGCCCCACCGGCAGCTTCTCGAGGCGGAACCCCTCGCCGTGGTGGAACAGGATCGGTGGCGTCTGACGATCGACCTCGAGCACGAAGCCCGGTCGGGGATTGACTACCGGTTTGTTTTTCCTCACTGAATCCTCAAACGTACAGCAATTTCGGACGGCAACTTCAGACACCGAATCCGGCTTCGCCCCGGGATCATTTTCTGCTGCGCCGCAACGCCGGCAAAGGGCCGAGCGGCAGGATCTTGTCGCTCGAACCATCGGCTTTCGACCAGTATTCGATCAGCCAGCCTCGCTTGCTGGCCATCGACGCCAGCCGGGTTTCTGGGTTGACCGCCACCGGGAACCCGACGGCGTCGAGCAGGGGCAGATCCGACGACGAGTCGGCGTAGGCCACCGACTCGGCCAGATCGATGTCGTTGGCCTCGGCGTAGTCGCGCAGCGCCTGGGCCCGGACCTCGCCGGTCGGGGGAACGGCCAGCAGTTCGCCGGTGTAGTGGCCGTCCTGCTGCGACATCTCGGCGCAGATCACGTCGTCGAACAGCGGTCCCAACGGGTCGACGACCAGGTTCAGGGCGCCGGTGATCAACACGGTGCGGTGTCCGAGGCGGCGATGCTCCCGAACCCGCCGCAGAGCCGCCGGAAAGGCCTTGATGAGAATGTGGTCGGCCAGCAGCTCCGGGCCGAGCCGCTCCATCTCGGCCACCGATGCACCGTCGTAGCGGCGGTAAAAGTGGCGGAGGAAGTCGGTGCGGTCGCGGCGGTCGAGAGCCAGGAGCCCCGGGGCCTCGCCCAGCGTCTTGAGTGTGAATCGCATCCGGTCGGCCGGGCCGAGGTTGCGGGTGGCCAACCAGGCGTAGCTGAACACCACGTTGGAAGCGATGATCGTGTTCTCGAGGTCGAACGCGGCCAGCTGCCGCTCGGGAGCCAGGACCCGTTTACGGAGGCGCCGGGCGCGGGCGTCGGGGTCGCTGCGCTCCCCGGTCGTTTTCACCCTGGCGTGTTCGACGACCGACGGGAGGTGAACATCGCAGACGTAGGTGTCCCAGTCGACCGCCGCCGGGTCACACCCGAAGTCGGCCTGGTCCGCTTCGGTCAGCGACTGGTGGAGGCCGAGCAGGTTGTCGACGCCGTACAGGGCCTCGCACTCGGCGTAGGCTCCGTAGATCTTCACATAGCCGACAGCTCGCGCCACCTCGTCGCGCTTGCCTTCGACCTCGGCGTTGATCAGGGCCTGCTTGCCCCGCAGCGGAAGGAGCTTGAGCGCCTTGTCGGCCCGGTCGAGGTTCTTCTGCACCCGGTCGAGCTGCCGTTCGACGGCCCCACGGCCCGGGAACGACCATTCGGGCACGGCGATCGGCTGGCCCTTGCGGTCGTACAGCGGGTTCTCGGTGAACCAGGAGCTGACCAGATCGACCAGGCGTCGATAGTGCAGCGGGTTCCGTGTACCGGACGCCACCTGCGTAATTGTGATCGAGCCGTCCTCGGACGGGCCGTGCGCGGCCACGGCGATGATGGCGTGGACCACGAGATCGACGGGGATGACGTCGATGACGCCCTCCGGCACGCCGGGGAACTCCTTCAGCAGACCCCGCGCGTAGCTGATGATGATCGGCTCGGCCATCCGGAAGCCTTTGATCCAGCCCGGGACCGGTTCGGACCAGGCCGATTCGATGATCGACGGGCGCACGATCGACACCGGCACGTTTCCCCGGGACTCGTCGAGTGCCCGCTCGCCCAGGGCCTTCGTGTAGGCGTAGGCGTCGGGCCAACCGAGCGACGCGGCTCGAGCCCGCCCCGCCTCGACCAGCTGATCACTGACCCACCGCTGGCGGAGCTGTTCGGTTTTGGCGGCCAGGAGCGGCGTGCCGGCCGCCCCGAGCTCGTGTCGAGCCCGCTTGCGGAACTCCTCGAGACGATCGGCCGATCGGGAGTCGGCGTCGAAATCGGCCCGGGTCCGGCGCGCGGCTCGGACCTCGTTGCGCCAGTCGACGTCGATGTGGAACGGGCTGTCGCTGAGCAGCTGCTCGGGGGCCGGGCCGCGCCGGTTGCCGGCGACGTAGCAGGTGGACACGGCCACGAAGTGGGGGCTGACGTCGAGGTCGTGCAGCGTCTCGACGATCCGGGTGGGTCCGAGGAGGTTCACCTCGACGGCGCCGTCGAGTGGGGCATCGAAGCTCACGGTGGCCGCCGAGTGGATCACGATGTCGCAGTCGGCCAGTGCGGCCTGGCCCTCCTCGTCGAGGCCGAGACCGTCGGTGGAGACGTCGCCCTCGATCACCGTGACCCGCTCGTCGACCGCGGCCCAGAACTCGTCCTTGCCGAGCTCGGAGATCAGACGGTCGAACGCGTTGTTGCGGAAGATCTCCCGGCGGGCCCGCTGCGAGGGCGACGACCGCTTCCCGGCCCGTACGAGCAGCACGAGGCGGCAGTCGGGCGCGCCCCGAAGCAGCCGCTCGACCAGAGCCGTGCCGAGGAAGCCGGTTGCTCCGGTGATGGCGATTCGTTTGCCCGCTAGCTCGGTTGCGATCATCACTGATTCCCCGTCACTGTTTCACCGTTACGGTTTCTGTCTTGTCCGTCACCGTTTCCTCGTACGCTGTGCCGATAGCCGGACGGCTGTCTACCATTTGGTAAGTGACAACTCAGCATAGAGCATTGCGGGCGGCGACCGTCGCCTTCGCCGAGCGGGGTGTGGCCGGAACCTCCCTCGATCTGCTGGCCGCCGAGCTCGGTGTCACCAAACAGACGATCCTCTACCACTTCGGGTCGAAGGGCGGGCTCATCGAGGCCGTGCTGGCCCGAGCCGCCGAGGATCTGGCCGCCGAACTCGAGGACGCGGTCACCGGCGTGGAGGCGGGGTGGCCGTCGGTCCAGGCGGTGGTGCGGGCCAGCTTCGGTCTCGCCGTTCGTCGACCGGAGCTGTTGGGGGTGCTCCGGGAGATCGCCCGCCTGGGCTCGCCGTGGTCCGAGAGCGCGCTCGATCTGCTGCAACCGCTCGTCGATCGGGCCATCATCGCCCTGGAGGACGGCATGGATGCCGGCCTGTTCCAGTTCGGCGATCCGAGGTTGATTCTCGTGTCGGCTTACGCGGTCGTGACCGGTGTTGTCGCCGACTCCGAACTCCTGCGGGCCATGGGTATGCGCCTCGATCTGCGCACCGCCGCCGGGTTGCGTCGCACTTTGTTATCGTTTCTAGGTGCGGTGCTGGCTCCCACCCGGTAGTACGCGGCGCACGGAACCGTAAGGGTGACCGAATGACAGTCATGGCGAAATCTTCGGAGGCCGGCCCGGGATCTCGGGTTGGATCGTGGCGCAGATCGACGACCTTCGCCGCTTTGGCCGCCGCCGTGATCATGGTCCTCGTCGGGCCGATCGCCCCCGCCGCCGCCCAGGATCCGCTTGCCTGCGACCAGCTGGTCGTCGACACGAGCGGCACGGTCGACATCGATCGGGTTCAGCAGGTCATCCTGGCCGAGGCACCCGAGGATGTACGGTTCGTGGTGCGGGGCTTCGCCTCCGTGCCGGGTGGTGACCTCGAAGCCGCGGTCGACGCCGTTGTCGCCCAGTGCTTCGGAAACGAGAACGGTGGCCTCGACCCGTCGACGGTGGTGCTCAGCGTCTCGGTCGAAGACCGGGTGTCCGATCTCTGGGTTGGC
>JAOTVU010000025.1 GCA_029863385.1 Acidimicrobiia bacterium | reverse complement strand
CGATCTGTTCGAGGCCCTCCAGGGCGTCGATCCGGCAACCACCCTGTTCGTCATCGTGTCCAAGACGTTCGGCACCATCGAGACGCTCACCAACGCCCGGTCGGCTCGCACCTGGCTGACCGACGCGCTCGGGGCCGAGGCCGTGTCGAGTCATTTCGTCGCCGTGTCGACCAACGCCGAACGGGTCGAGGAGTTCGGTATCGACACCGCCAACATGTTCGGCTTCTGGGACTGGGTCGGTGGGCGGTACTCGGTCGACTCAGCGGTCGGCCTGTCGTTGATGCTGGCCATCGGTCCGTACGGATTCCGGGCGTTCCTGGGCGGAATGCACGAGATGGACCGTCACTTCCAGGAGGCACCGCTCGATCAGAATCTCCCGGTGATGATGGCTCTCATCGGTGTCTGGTACAGCAACCTCCACCACGCCCAATCGATGGCCGTTCTCCCCTACTCCGACCATCTGTCGCGCTTCCCCGCCTACCTCCAGCAGCTCGACATGGAGAGCAACGGCAAGGGTGTTGATCGCCACGGTCGACCGGTCGAGGTCGACACCGGCCCGATCGTCTGGGGCGAACCCGGCACCAACGGTCAGCACGCCTTCTATCAGCTCATCCACCAGGGGACCCGGCTGATACCGGCCGACTTCATCGGGTTCGCGGAGGCAACCGACCCGATCGGCAACCACCACGACCTCCTGATGTCCAACTTCTTCGCCCAGACCGAGGCACTCGCGTTTGGCCAGGATCACGAGGATCCGCAGCGGCGGTTCACCGGGAACCGGCCGACCACGACGATCATGGCCGAGCGCCTCGATCCAGCGACGTTGGGTCGGTTGATCGCGCTCTACGAGCACAAGGTCTTCACCCAGGGTGCGGTCTGGGGAATCAACTCGTTCGACCAGTTCGGCGTGGAGCTCGGCAAGGTGCTGGCCACCTCGATCGAACCGGAGCTCACCTCCGACGCCGACCTCGATCACGACTCGTCGACCAACGACCTGATCACCTGGTACCGGGCTCGGCGCCGAGCGACCTGAGCCGACGCTGGGATCAACGCCGGTAGACCGGGCCCCGATAGCCGTCGGAGAAACCGCCGCTCAACAAGGTGTCCTTGATCAGCGGCTCCTCCAGTATCAGTGCTCCGTTCACCTTGCCGATCATCAGAGACGGCAGACGTCCCTCATCGACGAGCCGTTTGAGGGCCGTGACCCAACGGCCGTCGTCGGTGGCCGTCGGACCGTCGATCGACGGGAAGGTGACGAGGCTCTTCCCGCCGCGCTCGAGATACACGAGCGGGCGACCTCGGTTCAGTACCACGTAGGCGCCGACGGCACGGGCCGGCCGACCGGGGGTTTCCGGCCACGGCAGCGCCGCCCCGTAGGGCTGGGCCGGGTCGACGGCGGCGAGGACGACAAGGTCTTCACCGACGTCCTGGTCGTGGTGGTCCGTCCCGCCGAGTTCGGTGGGGCGATGATCGCGGAGGCGATCGACGGCACCCGGGAGCGCAAACTGTGCTGCTCCCAGACCCGACACGAAATAGCCTCGACGAACCTGACCCCGATCCTCCAGTTCCTTGAGAATCGGATACACGCCGGCGAAGCCGCCGTCGGCCCCCTCGGCCAGTGCCATCTCGCGGGTGAGAACCCCGTAGCGTTCCAGTAGCTGCAGTGCTCGTGTGGTTGCCCGTTCGGTGGCCGACGCCCGCGGCGCAAGCAACGGCTGGACGAGCGACCATCGCCCCGTGGCCGAAGGCGGGCCGAGCCGGGACAGGGCCCGCAGGTTGGGACGGGTTGGCCCGCGACGGGCGCCCCTCTTGGCCTTGCGCCGGTTCGGAGTCGACGGGGTCGCCCCCGCCAGCAACGACCGCAGGGCGGTGAACGAGTCGTTGGTGACCTCGCCGGCCCATACCAGATCCCAGAGGCCGGCCAGGACCGACTGGTCGTCGTAGTCGCAACCGGCGGTCTGGGCCATGGCCACCAGGTCCGACCAGAACGAGGCGCCGGACCGGTCCAGCCCGTCGCGCAGGGCCTTGTGAATCGGGTCGTTGGGGCGGTCCTCGTCGTCGGCGGCGGACGGGTCGGGTACCAGCAGCGGAACCTGATCCCGCCAGACGAGCCGGAGGCGGCCGTCGCCGACACCGATCCCGCCCGCTCCGACCCAGACCAGTTCACCGGCCGTGAGCAGTGTGTCCAGCTCGGAGGGTTCGTAGCTGCCCATGCGGGCGGGCAGAATGTCGTTTTCCAGCGTGGAGGCCGGTAGCGCCGCCCCCTGCAACGTGGTGATGACCTCGGCCAGGGCCTCGACACCCCGCCGTCGGGTTCCGACGTGTTGCCAGTCGGGCAGGAACCGGGCGAGCACGTCCTGTTCGACCGGTTCGACCTCCCTACGGAGGGCGGCCAGCGATCGTCGCCGCAGGGTTCGCAGTACCTCGACGTGGCACCACTCCCGCTCGTGGCCGTCGGGACGGAACTCGCCACGCACCACCCGCCCCTCACGTTCCAGGGCCAGGAGTGAATCGGTCGCCCGATCGAGGTCGAGGCCGACCCGGTCGACCAGCTCGTTGACGAGAAACGGGCCGTTCGTACGGGCGTAGCGGGACACGAGGTCGCCCGTCGGGTCGGCGACCGAGTCGGTGAACGCCGCCGGCAAACCGGGAGGTAGCGCCACTCCAAGGGCGTCGCGCAGGCGGGATGCGTCATCGGGTGCGGCGACCATCGGCTCACCGGCCACGACCACGTCGATGATCCGACGTTCCGCGCGGAGCTGCTCGACGGCCTCAACAGGGTCGATGGCGTCGGTCCGGAGGTCGAGGTCGGTCATCGTGAGCGGACCGAGCCAGCGCAGCAGATCCTCGACGTGATCGATCGTGCGGGCCCGCCACTTCTCGGCCGTTCGCTGCAGCTCGGCCTGGAGGTCGGCGATCACCTCGGGATCGAGCAGCTCCCGCAACTCCTCGGCCCCGAGCAGATCCCGCAGCAGGTCCCGGTCCAGTGACAGGGCAGCCGCCCGACGTTCGGCCAAAGGAGCGTCGCCCTCGTACATGTACTGGGCGATCCAGCCGAACATCAACGACTGGGCGAACGGTGATGCGGTGTCGGTGTCGACCTGGCGGACCTTGATCTTGCGGCTCCGGAGATCGGTCAGGACCGAACGCAGCGCCGGGACGTCGAACACGTCGTTGACACACTCCCGGCTGGCCTCCAGCAGGATGGGGAAGCTCGGGTACTTCGCGGCGACGGCCAGGAGGTCGGCCGCCTTCTGTCGTTGCTGCCACAGCGGCGTGCGCTTGTCCGGGCGGAGGCGGGGCAGCAGCAGGGCGCGGGCGGCGCACTCCCGGAAGCGGGAGGCGAAGAGAGCCGTCTGGGGAAGCTGGGAGATCAGCAGCTCGTCGAGTTCGTCAGGATCGAGGAGGAGCTCGTCAACCGGGAGGCGATCGACTGCTTCGGGGAGGCGGATGACGATGCCGTCGTCGGACCACATCAACTCGACGTCCCAGTCCCACTCGGTGGCCAGCCGGTTGCGCAGCGCCATCCCCCACGGGGCGTGGACCTGGGCACCGAACGGGCTGAGCACGCAGATCCGCCAGTCGCCGATCTCGTCGCGGAACCGCTCGACCACGATGGTCCGGTCGTCGGGGATGAATCCGGCGGCCTCGACCTGTTCGTCGAGGAACAGCAACAGGTTCGCCGCGGCCAGCTCGTCGAGGCCGTGCCGATCGAGGAGCCGCTCCCGGGCTTCGACCGGATCGAGCCTCCGGATCTCCCGCATGAACTCACCCATCGCCCGTCCCAGCTCGAGCGGGCGGCCCGGACCGTCGCCGTGCCAGAACGGCATCTTGCCCGGCTGCCCGGGGGCCGGGGTCACGACGACGCGCTCGTGGGTGATGTCCTCGATCCGCCAGGTGCTGGCGCCCAGCAGGAACGTTTCGCCGGGACGCGACTCGTACACCATCTCCTCGTCGAGCTCACCGACCCGGGTGCCGTCGGGAAGGAACACGCCGTAGAGCCCGCGGTCGGGGATGGTGCCACCGGATGTCACGGCGAGGCGCTGGGCTCCGGGGCGGGCCCGGATCACCTGCTCGACCCGGTCCCACAGGATGCGGGGGCGGAGTTCGGCGAATTCGTCGGACGGGTACCGTCCGGCCAGGAGATCGAGGGTGGCGAACAGGGCCTCGTCGGAGATCTCGGCGAAGTTGGCGGCGCCCCGGATCATGTCGAGGAGATCGTCGACCGGCCAGTCGTCCATGGCCGCGGCGGCCACGATCTGTTGGGCCACGACGTCGAGCGGGTTGCGGGGATAGCGGGTCTCCTCGATGAGACCACGGCGCATCCGGTCGACGACGACGGCAGACTCGACCAGGTCGGCCCGGTGTTTGGGGAAGAACTTGGCCCGGCTGGGCACGCCGACCTGGTGGCCGGCCCGCCCGGCCCGCTGAAGGCCGCGGGCCACCGCCCCGGGCGACTCGACCTGGACCACCAGGTCGACGGCACCCATGTCGATGCCCAGCTCCAGCGACGAAGTGGCGACCAGGCCCTTCAGCGTTCCCCGCTTCAGGCGATCCTCGATGTCGAGCCGGCGCTCCCGGCTGAGCGATCCGTGGTGGGCCAGGACCAACTCCTGGCCCGGCTTGGTCTCGGGCGGCGTCCCCTCGGCCTCCGCCCCCCGGCTCTCGCCGTCGATGGCCAGCTCGTTGAGCCGGGTGGCCAGGCGTTCGGCCAGGCGGCGGGCGTTCACGAACACGATCGTCGACTGGTTCTCCTGCACCAGCTCCAGCAGCCGGGGATGCATCGACGGCCAGATCGACCGTCTCGCCAGTGTGGCGGCCTCGGGCGCCGACACGGGCAGGCCCTCGGGCCCCTTCTCGACGACCTCGCCGAGTCGGCCCATGTCCTCGACCGGCACGATGACCTCGATGTCGAGCTGCTTGGTGATCCCGGAGTCGACGATGGTGACCGGACGGGGACGGCCATCGTGGTAGCCGCCGAGGAAGCGGGCGATCTCGTCCAGCGGACGCTGGGTGGCCGACAAACCGATCCGCTGGGGTGGGCGATCGGTGATCCGCTCCAGGCGTTCGAGGCTCAACGCGAGGTGGGCGCCCCGCTTGGTGGCGGCCAGGGCGTGGATCTCATCGATGATGACGGTCTCGACGCCGGCCAGCGTCTCCCGGATCCGGGAGGTGAGCATCAGGTACAACGATTCCGGGGTCGTGATCAACAGGTCGGGCGGGTCCTTGGCCAGCTTGCGCCGCTCCTCGGCCGACGTGTCCCCGGTGCGGAGGGCGACCGCCGGCTCGTGAAACGGCTCACCCAGACGCTGTGCGGCCAGCCTCACACCCTGCAGCGGGGCTCGCAGGTTCTTCTCGACGTCGACGGCCAAGGCCCGCAGCGGCGAGATGTAGAGGATGCGGGTGCGGTGGTTGGTGTCGTCCGGTCTGGGCCTGGTGGTTAGCTGGTCGAGGCCCCAGAAGAACGCGGTGAGGGTCTTGCCCGATCCGGTGGGGGCGAGGATCAGGGTGTGATCGCCGGCGGCTATGACCGGCCACCCCTTGACCTGCGGCGCTGTCGGCTCCGGAAACGTGGTGGAGAACCATTCCGCCGCGGCCGGACTGAACCCGCCGAGCACCTCGTCGTCGTAGCTCACCCATCCAGCCTACGGGTGCCCTCCGACATCAACCCGACCTTCTGCGCGGGAGAGGTCACAACGAATGTCACGTCCGCTGCAGGTTTCGTGGGCTTGCGGGGTAGGGATCCCAGGCCGCCGGCTGTGATGACAGATGGCGGCGGACGAGCGAGACCATCATCTCGGCATCGATGCCGGACTCGCCGTCGTGTCTCATCTCGGGCGTGAGCGAACCCGGTTCCGAGGCCGTCCAGATCACCGCACCGGGCTCGGCCGCCGTCAGTTCCTCGGCCAGCGGCCGAAGGTCGATTCGGGGTAGCGGTCGCCTCGACCGGTACTGGACCCACGTCTCATAGCGATCGACATAGTGATAACGGTGACCGTGGACGGTCAACAACCGGAACTGGTCGACGCCGTTGTTGACCGCCATCGGATGCAGCCCGGCAAGATGCTGCCCCCCGAACCGGTGACCGCCCTTGGCGACGAAGGTCTCGGGCACCGTCAACACCGCCAGATCCAGCGCCTCGTCGATGTCGACGGTCACCACGCCTTCGGCCATTGCAGCCTCACAGCGGGACAGCTCGGCATCCTCCTCGGCCCACTCGTCGCGGTAGCGGTCGCCGTCGAGCAGGACGGGTAGCACCAGCGGCAGGCACTCCTCGTAGAGACGATCGGTGAACTCGTCGTAGGTGCAGTCCTCGCCACCAATGGCCCGACGCGAGAAAACCATCGACGCCCGAGCCGCCCGACGATCCCGGTAGGTGGCGAAATCACCGGCTGCGGCGAGGTCGATGAGCAGATCTCGATTGGCCAGCGACTCCTCGGGCTTCACCAGCGTGTGGATGCCGACCAAGCCGTCCTGATCGAAATGGTTGTTGGTGACGGCCGGTGCGGCCGGAGGCTCGCCGCTGTCCATCAGGCGATCGAGATAGTTGAACACGATGTGAGCCGACAGGTCACCCCACAACTCCCGCTCGACCACGTAGCCGGGCCAGTGGGTCAGCGTGAGCACCGTTGTCTCGTTCGGCGACCCGTCGACCACGATGTTGGGCTCGCCCCGGCTTGCTTCGTATCCGATGTAGCGACAGGCCTGTTCGATCATGTCCCAACTCTAGAACGGGCGTCACCTTCCGTTCGGCGCGAGTCAGGCGACAACCGGCGTTACCTGAACGGCAGATTTCGCGAGAAGGTGGTGCCACCTAGACTGGCGGCCATGACCCGACCGTTCCGCTTTGGTGTGCAGTGCAAGTCCGCGTCGTCCCGAACCGAGTGGGTGGAGCTGGCCCGCAGGATCCAGGACCTGGGCTACTCCACGATGACGATCCCCGATCATTTCGACGACCAGTTGGCGCCGATCGTGGCCCTCACCTCAGCGGCCGAAGCGACGGACACCCTGCGGGTCGGTGCACTCGTCTGGTGCAACGACTACCGCCACCCCGTGGTGCTCGCCAAGGAGGCGGCGACGCTGGATCTGCTGTCCGACGGTCGTCTGGAGCTCGGCATCGGGGCGGGGTGGATGAAGTCCGACTACGCGGAGGCCGGTATGGACTACGACCGGCCAGGCGTCCGCATCGATCGGATGGTCGAGTCGGTGGAGATCCTGCGGGGCCTGTTCGCCGACGAACCCTTCAGCTTCGAGGGCGAGCACTACACGATCACCAAGCTCAACGGCACCCCCAAGCCCGTGCAACGACCCCATCCGCCGTTCCTCATCGGTGGCGGCGGACCTCGATTCCTCCGCCTCGCCGGGCGCTTGGCCGACATCGTCGGCATCAACCCCAATCTGGCGGCCGGCGTGATCGACGCCGGCACCGGATCCGACGCCACCGCCGAACGCTACGAGGAGAAACTGACCTGGGTCAGGGAGGGGGCCGGCGATCGTTTCGGCGACATCGAACTCCAGATTCGCGTGTTCTTCCCCGTCGTCACCGACAATCGTGACGAGCTGCTGGGCTCCATGGCCTCGGGCGTCGGGCTGAGTGCCGAGCAGGCCCTCGAATCTCCGCTCGCCCTCGTCGGAACCACGGGCCAGATCATCGACACGATCCGGGAGCGTCGCGAGCGTTTCGGCTTCAGCTACGTGGTGATCGGACAGGCCGAGGTCGATGCCTTCGCCCCGATCGTGGCCGAACTCGCCGGAACATGACCCGTCCTGAACCGGCCTCATCCACATCCAACGATAGAATCATTGGAGTATGAGCACCGACCGACCGGCATCCAAACATTACGACATCCACGGTGTCGAGGCTGACTTCGCGGACCTGAGCCCCGGGCTGTCGGAACGGGAACGGCGGGCCGCCTCACACCGGCTGCTGCAGATCATTCTCGGCATTTTCCTGGTCGCCGTCGGCATCCCGATGATCCCGTTGGCCGGTCCGGGCTGGGCTGTCATCCTCGTCGGTCTCAACATGATCTGGCCCGACAACCCGGTCGTGCCCTGGCTCCGGAAGCGGCTGCCCGTCGTCCCCGACGAGGGCCCGATCCCCCGGCGCTACTACCTGATCGGTGGCCTGCTCATGGCCGTAGGCGTCGTTGCCAGCCTTCTCTACGGCAGCCAGGTCACCGGCTGGATCCGGGACACAACGGGAATCTGAGGGTGCTGATAGGTATCGACACCGGCGGTACCTACACCGACGCCGTTCTTTTCGACGAGGCGGTGCTCGATGGCCCAAGCCCCCATGCACCGGGCGTGGTGGCATGGGCCAAGACCCGAACCCGACCCGACCTCACGATCGGTATCCGGGAGGCGTTGGAGCAACTCGACCCCGATCCGGCCGAGGTGTCCCTGGTGTCGCTGTCGACCACACTCGCCACCAACGCCCTGGTGGAGGGTGTCGGCGGGCGGGTGGCGTTGGTGCTGATCGGCTTCGATGACGAGGCCGTCGAACGAGCCGGGCTGGCGGCGGCGCTCGGATCCGATCCGCTGGTGACGATCGACGGCGGACACAACTCCTACGGCGTGGAGGCCAAACCGGTCGACCTCGACTCGCTGGCCGCCGCAGTCGATGGTCTGGAGGTCGATGCGTTCGCCGTGGCCTCCCATTTCAGCGTCAGGAACCCGGAGCATGAACTGGCGGCTCGGGAGTTACTGGCCGGCACCGGAGCGCCCGTTGCCTGCAGCCACGAGTTGTCGGCCAAGCTGAACGGCCCCAAGAGGGCTCTCACCTGTCTGCTCAACGCCCGACTTCTCCCGATGATCGACGATCTCTGCCGGGCGGCGGCGACGATCATGGCGGAGTTCTCGATCACGGCACCGTTGATGCTGGTCCGGGGCGACGGTTCGTTGGTCTCGGCCGAGTTCGCCCTGAGCCGCCCGATCGAGACGATCCTGTCGGGCCCGGCGGCCAGCGTCGTCGGTGCCGGTCATCTCCTGGACGACGCCCGGGACCGCACCGGACCGGTGGTGATGGTGTCCGATATCGGCGGCACCACCACCGACATCGGGCTGATCCGTGATGGGCGGCCGACGATCAGTCCGGACGGCGCAGTGGTCGGCGGCCACCACACGATGGTCGAGGCGGTCGACATGTTCACCGTCGGCCTCGGCGGTGACTCGGAGATACACATCGATCGTGGGACACCACCGTCGGTTCGACTGGGTCCGCGCCGTCTCACCCCGATCGCCCTGGCCGCCATCGATGACCCCGACGTCGTCCACCGGACACTCGACCGGCGGCGTCCTCCATTCCGGGAGGACCACGTCCTGTTCGCCCGGCCGACGGGCCGTCGAGGAGTCATCGGAACCCGGGATCAGCGTCTGCTCGACAAGCTGCTCGACGACGGACCCGGTTGGAGACCGATGGACCAACTCGTCGCCTCGAGCATGGAAACCACGGCACTCCGGTCGTTGGTGGCCCGAGGGTTGGCTCAGATCGCAGGATTCACGCCGTCCGACGCCTGCCACGTGCTCGGCCTCCACGACGGGTGGGACGCTGAGGCGGCGGCGAAGGCGGCCGGCATCCTGGCCGGGATCAACGACAATCGCTGGGAGCCGCTGGCGGTCGACGGCGCCGCCTTCTCCCGTTGGGTGATCGACCAGCTCGTTCACCAGTCGGCCGAGGCGGTGCTGGCGGTGGCGTTTCGAGCCGATGGGATGGACCCCGGGGCCGTCTCCCACGAGCTGGTGCAGCGGGCGCTCACCACCCCACCGTCGGTGGCCCGGATCCATGTCGGGGCCCAGGTCGACCTCGTCGGTTTGGGCGCCTCGGCCGCCACCTACTATCCGTCGGTGGCCAAGGTGGTCGGTGCCAACCCGATCATTCCGCCCCACGCCCAGGTGGCCAATGCCGTCGGGGCCGTGGTGGGACAGGTGCGGATCGCTGCCCAGTGCACAATCTCGCAGCCCTCGAAGGGCCAGTACCGCATCCACTGGCCGGGCCTCGAGGACCGAGGGGATCGACAGCCCGCCGTCGACAACGCCCTCGACGCACTGCGGCACCACGTCCGGTCCGAAGCCGAACGGGCCGGCGCCGGCGTGTTGTCCCTGTCGGATTCCGTGGAGGTGAGGACGGCCACCGTCGAGGGGCGCGAGGTTTTTGTCGAGGCCACGGTGGAGGTCGTGGGTGTGGGCCGGCCCCGTTTCGCCGACGGTTGAGACCAGGGGAACGTCAGGCGAGGGATCGGGCGGTTTCCGAGAGGGGCACGTCCGACTTGGAAGCTGGGAGTGTGCCCAGCAGTCGGTCACCGGAATTGGAGGTGACGCCGAGCCAGTAGTTCTCGTTCCGGTAGTGATGAAGACGGTGGTTTCGAGCCAGCCGGGCATAGAACCGGTTCCGGAATCGATGACGGGTGTGGACGGCCAGATGCACCCACTCGTAGTGGGCGAGCGTCCACCAGGAGGCGGCGAGCCCCGTGAGGAACGTCGGGATGAACGGCCAGCCGGTGGCCAGAACCAGAGGAACCGACCAGGATGCGGTGAACACGCCGATGGCCGGCAGAAATCCTGCTGCGTAGGCCGGGATGAGCAACACGTGCCGGAGGTCGGTCGGGTCCTCGTGGTGGCGGCGGTGGGCGGTTGACGTGTCGAGCCTTCGAGTTCGCCAGGACGTCTCGGGAGCATGCAGGACGAACTTGTGGATCACCCACTCGACCGTGCCGGTGGCGGCGACGACGCCGGCCACGGCAACGACGTCGTGCCACCCGAACTGCCCGACGAAGATTCGGGTAACGGATGCCGCCGCCGAACCGGCCAGGATGACCCGGGCCGAGTCGGCGCTGAGATAGACGGCGAGCGCCTCCGGCAGGTTCGTGATGTCGGTCGTTCGAGCGGGGAGTTCGCTGCGGGTCTGCCGGACGAGCCCTGTCAGACGGGAGGCGGTGGCCGCAATCGGACGGGGCGGGGTGATGGTCGTTGTTTCCCGTGTCATCGTGATCGGCGTCCCCGCTCGTCGACGGCGTCGAACAGGTCCTGGCCCAGGGCGATCAACGTCTCGTGGGTTCCGATGGCGGCCCCGGCCTCGTTGTTGATGGTGAGGCCGACCATGGCGTAGATGAAGAGAAACGACATCCGGGACACGAAGTCAGGGGTGATCCCCCGTTCGGCTGCGACCGGGGGATCACCCCCCTCACCGCCGCCGCGGGCTTGTGCGCCCTCCACCTGTACCTCGGCCAGGAACGAAACCAACGTCTTGATGTGACGATGATGATCCTCGACGATCGGAGTCAGCAGGTCGCGAAGTTCGGGATTCGTGCGAGCCTGGGCGAAAACCTCGACGACCGCCGTCTGCTCCGGTCGGCTCATGCACTCCCACAGGATGGTGAGCAGCTCGGTGGCAGTGGCATCGGCTCCCACGACGGAGAAGGACCGGGCGAAACCCTCCCTCAGTTCGGCCAGGGCGAATTCGACGGTGGCCGCAAGAAGATCAAGGCGGGTGTCGAAGTGATTGAACACCGCGCCATTGCTCAACTCCGCCGTTTCCGCCACGGCCACCGTCGAAAAGCCTGCGGCTCCCTGATCAAGCAGAACGGCGGTGCCCGCCTCGAGCAATCTCGTGCGGGTCTGCTTCCGTCGTTCTGCCTGGGTTGCCACGTGTTCCACTTTAAAGAGAGAGCACTCTCTTTGTCAACGGCTTTTTGCGGGTTGATCCGTCCAGCCCGACCGGCAGATGCCAACCTCTACGATGACCGACGTGTTCGAGCCGCAGACGTTCCTCGAGTACCGCCTCAGCTCGCCGACCAGGTAGCCAGTCGCTCCCGTCCCGCATCGTCGGCCGGGAAGAACGTCTCCAGACGCAGCTCGTCGAGGGTCACGTCATGCGGCGAACCGATCGTCGAGATGGTGGTGAGCAGTGACAGCTCCCCGCCGTCGTCGAGTTCGATCACCATCGGCACCAGCAGTTCCGAACCGACGGGTACCGGCGGCCTCGATCGGAGCTCGGCCACGTCGGGATACGACACCATCTCCTCAACCAGCGCGACCAGCGCCTCATCAGCCGGGCGATGGTTACGTTCCCGCTCGAGCCGCAGCAGCAGCGCCGATGCCAGTTCAACCCAGTTTCTCGTGCGGTCTCGGATGCCGTCGGGATGGTAGACGAGGCGGTGGAGGTTCGGTTTCGGCTCGAGCGCCTTGCTACCGGCGGGCACGGCCGCCGCCATGAGCCGGAGGGCCGCCGGGTTGGCGTCGACGAGATCACCGAGGCGGTTGACCACCACAGCCGGGTTGGGCAGGTGGGCCTCGAGGATCATGGTGAGCACCGTGCGGATCCCGGCCATCTCGGAGGCATCGAGATCGATCTCCGAGTAGGCCGGTGCAAATCCGGCGGCGGCGAGCAGGCCGTTCCCGTCGCGCAACGGCAGCTCCAGCACGGTGGCAAGATGGATCACCATCTCCCGACTCGGCCTCGACCGCCCGGTCTCCAGGAAAGAGAGGTGGCGGCTCGAGACCTGGGCCTCGTTGGCCAGATCGAGCTGGCTGTAGCGCCTGATGGTACGCCACCACCGCAGGCGGGCTCCGAACTCGGGCGGCGGTGCGGTGGGTGCGGCGGACGGGGATGTGGTTGCCGTCATGCCACGAACGTAGCGTCAACCCCGGATCGGCCACCATTACCTGTGAGGTAATTGGAATGTCTACCGGAGGCACGCAAAGTCGAACCCATGAGTACTTCCACGACATTGACCAATCCCGACACCGGCACCGCCGGTTCCACCATCCTGGCCCGTATCTTCGCCCTCGACCGGCTGACGGTCTCGGTTTCGGCGGTGGCGTTGACCCTGGGTTCGGTACCCATCGCCCGCCTTCTCGATTGGCCGACCTGGATCGTGCTGGCCATCGGTGTCGGCTTCATCCCGTATGCGTGGATGCTGCACACCGTTGTACGGGACGGGGCTCATGACGGCGCATCGGCCCGCCTCAGCGCCGTCGGCGATGCCCTGTGGGTGATCGCTTCGGTTGCCGCCATCGTGTTGGCCGCCGACGTCACGTCCACCGTCGGCCAGTGGATGATCGCCGGGCAGACGGTGATGGTGGCCGACATCGGCCTGATCAAGGCGATCGGCTGGCGCCGTTCCTGACGGCCCAGATCAGGATTCGAGGGCCGCGGACAGTCCGGCCATCAGCTGCTCCACCTCGGCAGCCGAGGTGTAGTGCACGAACGACAGGCGCAACACACCGGGGTCGAGGGCGACACCCATACCGACGAGCGGGCGGACGGCGTAGAAGTCGCCGGCACCCACCATGAGCTTGTGCTCGGTCAGGATGCGGACGACCTCCGGGATCGGCTTGCGGGTGGGCACGATCGAGACCGTTGGAGCCCGAACCGCCGGGTTGTCGGGACCGATGAGACGGACGTCGTTGCGATCACGGAGCCACGCCAGCAGCGGGGCCAGGAGCAGCTCTTCGTGGCGCTGGATCAGGCCGGCCACGCGTCTGGCCCGCTCGGCCGGGCCGGGTTCATCGCCGAGCTGATCCGAGGGCGGCGCAGCGATGTGATGAGCGTGCAGCAGGTCGAGGTAGTGGACCACTCCGGCGGCAGCGGCGATCTGAGCGTGATCGGGCCCGGCTGGTGTGACGACCTTGCGGGGGTTGCCGGCGTTAAAGAAATGACCCTGGTTCGTCATCCGGTCGAGCAGGTCCCGTTTGATCGTCATCAAGCCGAGGTGGGGACCCCAGGTCTTGTAGAGCGAGAACAGGTAGATGTCGGCACCAAGAGCCCCGACGTCGGGCAGACCGTGAGGAGCGTAGGACACGCCGTCGACCACGGTGACGGCCCCGGCGGCCCGGGCTCGTGCGGTGATGTCGGCCACGGGGTTGACGTGGGCGACGACGTTTGAGGCGTGGGGGAAGGCCACGAGGCGGGTTCGGTCGGTGAGCAGGGCGTCGAGATCGTCGGGATCAAGTCGGCCGCTGTCGGCGTCGACCGTCCATTCACGGATCACGAGGCCTCGATCGGCCAGCCTGCGCCATACACCGGCGTTGGCCTCGTGATCCTGGTTCGACACGACGATCTCGTCGCCGTCGGACCACATCGGACGGAGAGCGTTGGCCAGCACGTAGGTGTTCTGGCTGGTGGACGGCCCGAAGTGCACCTCGTCGTCGGCGACATTGAGATAGCCGGCGAACGCCCGATACGACTCGTCCATGGCCTCGCCGGCGGCGATCGACGCTGGGTACGGGCCGTAGGGCTGCACCTTGGTTCTGGTGTAGAAGTGGGTGAGGCGATCGATGACCTGGCGGCAGGTGTAGGAGCCGCCGGCGTTCTCGAAGAAGGCCCAGCCGTCGAGGGTGGGTTCGGCGAACGCGGGGAACTGGGATCGAACGAACTCGACGTCGAGGCTTGTCATCCGGCCACCGTACCGGTGAGATCGGACACTGGAGGAATCGCTGTTGCGCCGATTCGTTTGGCCCGAACGATTTGACCGATAGACAAGGTGCATGGGTTCCTCGTCTCCGCCCGGGAACCACCACGGCCACCAAGGGGTGGTGGCTGCCGGGCACAAGCTGACAGCCTCGGCCGGAGCCGAGATCCTACGCCGTGGCGGCAACGCCATCGATGCCGCCATCGCGGCGATGGCGATGGCGTGCGTGTGCGAGCCGGTGCTGGCCTCGATCGGCGGGGGCGGGTTCGCCATGATCCGTGGCGCCGACACAAGGTTGTCGCTCATCGACTTCTTCCCGAAGACACCCATCGAACGCCGGCAATCCGGCACCGACGGCACCCAAGTCATCCACGCCGACTTCGGGACCGCCATCCAGGCATTCCGTATCGGACCGGCCACCGTCGCCACGCCGGGTTTCGTGGCCGGTGTCCACGCCATGGCCGGGCGGGGCGCAAGCATGCCGTTGGCCGAGCTGTTCGATCCAGCCATCACCGCCGCTCGATCCGGCGTCCCCGTCAGTCGCTTCGCCCACTTCCTGTCGACGGTCGTCAGGCCGATTCTGACCGCCACCGAGGCCACAGCCGCTCTCTTCGCCCCCGACGGCAAGATGCTGGCCGAGGGAGCGACGATGGTCAACCCCGGTCTGGCCGAGGCGTTCACCGTGCTGGCCGAATCCGACCCGATCGACAACCCGGTCATGGCCGCCATCCTCGAATCACAGCGGGCCGAGGGCAACCTGACCGACGACGATCTCCAAGGCTACGAAGCGGTCGAGCGGACGCCGCTCACGGTGAAGGTGGGGCAATCGCTCGTGCACCTCAACCCCTATCCGGCGGCCGGCGGGATCCTGATCGACCATTCGCTACGACAGATCGAATCCGCCAATCCGAACGAACTGGCCGAGGCCTTTCTCGCCACAGCGCGGGCCCGCGCCGCGGCCACCGATTCGCTCGGTCGCCTCGACCCGGCCTTGCTCCGATCGCAAGGCACCAGCCACATCTCGGTCATCGACGCCGACGGGAACGCCTGCTCGGTGACCGTCTCCAACGGTTCGGGCAACGGTGAGCTGGTCGACGGCTACGGTTTCATGCTCAACAACATCTTGGGCGAAGACGATCTGAATCCGGCCGGGCCGGCCGTCTGGCCCACCGGGACCCGGATGTCGTCGATGATGTGCCCGACGCTCATCGAGCAACCCGACGGAGGGCTGATTGCCCTCGGCTCGGGAGGTTCCAACCGGATTCGGACCGCCATCAGCCAGGTCGTGGCCCAACTGTGTTTCAACGACGCAGATCTCGTAGCCGCGGTCGAGGCTCCCCGGCTCCACGTCGAGGGCGAACATCTCGACTTCGAGGACCTACTCGACGACGATACGACGGACCAGCTCCGTGAGCGTTTCGTCGACCACCTGGCGTGGCCGCAGAGGGATCTGTTCTACGGTGGCGTGCACTCTGCTCGGCGTGGCGCCGACGGCGTGCTGCAGGCCCACGGCGACCCCCGCCGCGACGGCGCGGCCGTGATCGTGGAGGGCTGACGGACGACGATCGTCGTGGGACGTGACGGTCAGGCTCCCGCTGACGTGTCCGATGAGGCGTGGCGGTCGTAGCCCGCCGTCAATTCCCGGCGGAGGAAATCGCCGAACAGCTCCGGCCCGAAGCGGGCCGGACGGCTGTCATCGACGCAGCACGACAGCGGTTCGACAACGGTCGTGACATCCGGATCGTAGAAGAACGGGATCGAGTAGCGTTCCCGGCCCGACCGGTTGATGACCCGGTGAGGCGTTGCCTTCAGGCGACCGTTGCTCCATCGGACCATCATCGAACCGGTGTTGAGCACGAACGAGTTGTCGCGATACGGCACGTCGAGCCAGGTGCCGTCGGAGGCCTTGACCTGCAGGCCGCCGACCTCGTCCTGGGCCAGTATCGTGATCGCCCCGTAGTCGACGTGCGGAGCCGAGCCGTAGAGGTCGGGCTGTGGTTCCTGAGGTGGATAGTGAAGGAGCCGGAGCCAGGTGGTTGCCGGCTCGAACCACCGGTCGACCAATGCCGAGGCGTCTTCTGCGCCCAGCGCATCGAAGAACAACGCCATGACACGGGCGCCGAGGCGGCTGAGGGCCTCGTGATAGCGCTCGAGGGTGGCCCGAAATCCCGACAGCTCCGGCCATTGGTTCGGGCCCGCCAGATAGTGGCCGGCCGCGACGGCGGGATCGTCGGGACCCGCCTCCCGCATCATCATGAACGACGCACTCTGATTCGGTTTGGTCACGGTCGCCAGCTCGGTGTTGCGGTCGGTCGAGGTGTTGATCGCGATGTAGCCACGATGGCGATCGTCGAGTTCGACGGAGAGCTTCGCCTCGACCGGCAGGGCATGGAACCGGTAGGCGGCGTCAAACGTCTCGGCCACCAACCGATCGTCGACGCCGTGACCCACAAGGTACGCGAACCCGACCTCGCCGTAGGCGGTCAGGAGATCGGCGGCAACCGCTGTCGGGGCTCGGCTCAGGTCGATCACGGGAATCGAGCTCGTGGACTCATCAGCCATCAGACGATCACCGCCTCCATGTCACCCGTCGCCGCCGCCGGAGTCGGCGTCGGACGGTCCAAAGCCTCCACCACCCGGGGTCTCGATCTCGAACCGATCACCGCTGTCAACGGTGGTCTGCAGCGTTGCGCCGAATTCGGTGACCGTGCCGTCGGAGGCGATCTTTCGGTTGTGGCCGACGGCACCCGGCTCACCCCCGGCAGCGCCATAAGGCGGGACCTTCCTTCGGCCCGACAGCACATTGACCTCCATCGGTTCGTTGAACCGGACCCGTCGCACCACGCCGTCGCCACCCCGATGGTGGCCACGCCCACCCGAACCGCGGCGAACATGGAACGTCTCCAGCACGACCGGGAACCGCCACTCCAGAACCTCGGGGTCGGTGAGGCGGCTGTTGGTCATGTGGGTGTGGACGGCCGAGCAGCCGTCGGCCTGTGCGGTCGCCCCCGCTCCTCCGCAGATGGTCTCGTAGTACTGGTGGCGCTCGTTGCCCCAGATGAAGTTGTTCATCGTTCCCTGGGCCGCCCCCATCACGCCGAGCGCACCGTAGAGGGTGTCGACGATGACCTGGCTGGTCTCGACGTTTCCGGCGATCACGGCCGCCGGATGCCGGGGATTGATCATCGAGTCGTCGGGCAGGATCACCTCGATCGGTTTCATGCAGCCGGCGTTGAGCGGGATGTCGTCGGCGACGAGGGAACGGAACACGTAGAGCACGGCGGCGTGGGCCACCGCCGAGGGTGCGTTGAAGTTGCCGGGATGGACGCCGCTGGTCCCGGTGAAGTCGACGACGGCCGATCGGCTGTCGGGATCGACGGTGATGGCCACCGTCACACCGAAGCCGTCGTCCATCCGGCAGGTGAACGAACCGTCGGCCAGGGCGTCGATGACCCGCCGAACCGACTCCTCGGCATTGTCCTTGACATGGCCCATGTAGGCGTGGACGACATCGAGCCCGTAGTGGTCGATCACCCGCCGCAGTTCCGCCGCCCCCTTCTCACACGCGGCCACCTGGGCCTGCAGGTCGGCGATGTTCTGGGCGGGATTGCGGGCCGGGTAGGGAGCCGACGTGAGAAGGTGGTGGATCTTGTCGTGGAGGAAGCGATCGTTCCGGACCAGGAGGACGTTGTCGAGTAGCACCCCCTCCTCGTCCACCGTCGTCGAATCGGCCGGCGCCGAGCCTGGAACGGTGCCGCCGATGTCGGCGTGATGACCCCGGGCGGCGACGAAGAAGATCGGCTTGGCCCCGGGCGGTGCGCCCTCATCGAACACCGGCTTCACGACCGTGATGTCGGGCAGGTGGGTACCCCCGTTGTAGGGGGCGTTCATCACATACACCTCACCCGGCGCCATGTCTGGGTTCTGCCGGGCGATCGACTTGATCGACTCACTCATCGACCCCAGATGCACCGGCATGTGGGGGGCGTTGGCGATCAGGTCTCCGTCGGGGTCGAACACGGCACAGCTGAAGTCCAGGCGCTCCTTGATGTTGACCGACGACGCCGTGTTCTCGAGCACCAGCCCCATCTGTTCGGCGATGTTCATGAACAGGTTGTTGAAGATCTCGAGCTGAACCGGGTCGACGGCAGTGTCTACACCGGCCTGATCGGGACGGGCCTCGACCCGCTCAAGCACCAGATCACCGAGATCATTGACCGTGGCCCGCCAACCGGGCTCGATGACGGTGGTGGCGGTGTCCTCCAGGATGACGGCCGGCCCATCGATTTGGCTTGCGACCGGCAACTGGCCCCGATGGTGGAACGGTGTCTCGACCGCTGTGCCCGAAAAAAACGCGCTCCGCCACAAAGGGGTCGGAACCGGCCGTTCGGTCGGCCGTCTGGCCGATCGAACGGTGAACGGTTCCGACCCCGCGCCACCACCTGTCGTTCGGTGGGCGCCGTGCTCACGGCCTACCGTTTCGACCTGGATGGATTCGATGATCAAGGGCTTGTTTGGGGCGGTGAATCCGAAGCGGGCTCGGTGGACCGACTCGAAGGACTCGACAATCTGTTGGTGCGTGGCGTCGTCGACCTGGAGGGCGGTGTCAGAGCCCTTATAGCGAAGCGCAAGACGGCGGTGCGTCGAGATACGTTCGGGAGGCGATCCCTGATCGAGCAAAGCGTTCGTGGCGGTCTCGGTCAAGGAGTTCCAGTGCGGTTTCAGGGTGGTGAGGGTGTCCTGGGTGAGTTCGAGTTCCACCGCCTGGTCCTCGACGTGACGAATGTCGGCCAGGCCGATGCCCAGTGCCGAGAGCACACCGGCGCAGGGGTGAATGTGGATGCGGGTGATGCCGAGACGATCGGCCACCAGGCAGGCGTGCTGACCACCCGCTCCCCCGAAACAAACGAGGGTGTGGTCGGTGACGTCATGGCCTCGCTGGACCGAGATCTTCTTGATGGCGTTGGCCATGTTCTCCACGGCAATTGCGAGGAAACCCTCGGCCACCTGCTCGGGTGTCGTCGGCTCATCCGTCGCTGCACCGATTTCGTCGGCCAGATCCCCAAATCGACGCCTGACGACAGCGGCGTCCAGAGGCTGGTCGCCGTCGGGCCCGAACACGGGCGGGAAGAAGTCGGGCTGCAGCTTGCCGAGCAGGACGTTGCAGTCGGTGACAGCCGGTGGTCCGCCGTTGCGGTAGGCGGCGGGTCCGGGATCGGCGCCAGCCGAATCGGGCCCGACTCGCATCCGGGCGCCGTCGAAGTGCAGGATCGATCCACCGCCCGCGGCCACCGTGTGGATGTCGATCATCGGTGCCCGGACCCGAACTCCGGCCACCTCGGTTTCGTGAGTCCGTTCCAGCTCGCCGGAATAGTGGGAGACGTCGGTGGAGGTTCCGCCCATGTCGAAGCCGATGAGGCGCCCGAATCCGGCGGCCTCTGCGGTAGCGATCATGCCGACAACACCCCCGGCGGGACCGGAGAGCAGAGCGTCCTTGCCCTGGAAGGCGTGGGCGTCGGTCAGTCCTCCGCTCGACTGCATGAAGAACAGCCGGGGACCTTCGAACGCTCCTCCAGCCGACTCTCGGCTCGTCGCCTCGGGGCGGAGGCGGGCGTCGACATGTTCGACATAGCGTCGCAACACCGGCGACAGGTAGGCGTCGACGACCGTCGTGTCACCCCGGGAGACCAGTTTCATCAGCGGCGACACCTCGTGCGAAACGGACACCTGGCGGAACCCGAGGTCGCGGGCGATGGCGCCCAGGCGGGCCTCGTGATCGGTGTGGCGATAGCCGTGGAGGAGACAGATGGCCACCGAGTTGAAGCCGTCGGCCCGAGCAGCGGCGAGCGCCGCCCGGGAGCCGGTTTCGTCGAGCGGGATCAGCGCCTTGCCATCCGCGCTCATCCGCTCGTCGACCTCGATCACCCGTTGATACAGCATCTCGGGGAGCACGATGTCGAGGGCGAAGATATCCGGTCGAGCCTGGTAGCCGATCCGCAGGGCGTCGCCGAAACCTCTCGTGGTCACGAACACCATCGGTTCCCCGGCCCGTTCCAGCAGGGCGTTGGTGGCCACGGTGGTGCCCATCTTCACCGAGTCGATCGACCGCCACGGAAGCGGTTCACCGTCGGCCACCCCGATCAGGTCGCGGATGCCCTGGATCGGGGCGTCGTCGTAGCGGCGGGGGTTGTCGGACAGGAGCTTGTGGGTGACCGTCGACCCCTCGGGACGCCGGGCCACGATGTCGGTGAACGTGCCGCCCCGGTCGATCCAAAACTGCCAGCCCGGCTGCGTGCTCATGACTCCAGCGTAGATGTGGCCAGGTGCCGAGCCCCGCTCAAGGCATCGGCAGTTGTGACGAACGGCACACCCCGATCACAGAGTTCTCACAGAGTCGGATTGGACCATGACGGTACCAACCCCGACAAAGGAGAACCGACATGAGAACCTCATTCCGAGCGGCCGGTCTGGCCACCGCCGTCCTCGCTTCAACGGTGCTCGGCGCCGGGGCGGCCGACGCAGCGACCGGGTCCTCATCCCACGTTCCGCCCCGGGTCGAGCGGGCCTGCCTCCGGATCCCCAACCTGACCATGAGAACCGAGAACGTCCTTGCACGGATCAATGGCGACGCCGACGCCCCCGGATCGCTCCTGTGGCTCGACGACCGTATTGCCGACGCGGAGGAGATCGGACGCGAAGGCTGGGTCGAATTCCTCACAAACCGGCAGGCCGTGCGGGAAGCGTCGATCGAGGTGTTCGAGCTGCGCCTCGTCACCCTCGCCGATCTCGGAGAACGCTGCGAAGCGGCTGGTATCGGCCGGTGAGGCGGGGGTTCCCGGGGCGCGCCACGGTGGCGCTCTTGGTGGTGTCGTCCGGTCTGACCGGATGCCGGCTCGGCAACGATCGAACGGCCACCGTGGCCGAGCCGTCGTCGAACAGCGTGGAAATCGAGGATCTCGAACGGCAGCTCGACGAAATCGATCGGCTGCTGTCGGACGCCGAGCGTGCCTTCGACGGCGACTGACCCGGCGGGTCGGCCCAGCCCCGGCGGCAACGATTGCCGTCTTCGTACGACGAACCGTGCTTGACTGGAGCCCGTGATGTCCCGAGCCACCGTTCTCGTCGTCGAGGATGACGAGCCCGTGCGGTCGGCGGTGTCCGACGGTCTCTCGGCCAGCGGTTTCGAGGTGGCGGCGGTCGAAACCGCAGAGGATGGCCGGCGCCACGTCGAGCGATCACGGGTCGATCTCGTCGTGCTCGACATCGGCCTGCCCGACATGTCGGGCCTCGACCTCTGCCGCCGGCTGCGCGCCGACGACGGCCTCCTGCCCATCCTCATCCTCTCGGCCCGGGATGCGGTGACCGACCGGGTTGCCGGGCTCGCGGCCGGTGCCGACGACTACCTCGTAAAGCCGTTCGCCCTTGCGGAACTCGTGGCCAGGCTTCACGCTCTGCATCGCCGTTCCGAACTCCTCGACGCACTTGGTTCGGAGCAGAACACGCTGCGCGTCGGTGAACTCGCGATAGACGTGGACCGCCGGACGGCCGCGGTGAACGGAGTCGATCTCCAACTGACCCGGCGGGAGTTCGACCTGCTGACGGTGCTGGCCCGCAACCGCGATCTGGTTCTATCGCGTTTCACCCTCCTGGAAAAGGTGTGGGGCTACGACTTCGACGTCGAGACCAACGTCGTGGATGTGTTCGTCGGTTATCTCCGGCGAAAACTCGCTGCGGCCGGCGCCGCCGACGTGATCCGGACTGTTCGAGGTGTCGGTTTCGTGATCGACTCGCCACGGGTCTCAGCACCGTGAAACTGGCCAGCCGGATTGCCCTGGCCGCCTGGTTGTCCGGTGTGGTGGCCGTCGTACTCGTCACGGCGGTTGGATCGATCCTGTTTTCTCGAAGTGTGAGCGGGCGCATCGACGAGCAACTCGAGGAACGGTCCCGCGATGCCGCCGTTCTGGCCGCCGTTGGGGACCGCATCGAGAACTCGGAGCTGAGCAGGATCGTCGACGGAACCCGAATCGTCACGGACACCCGGGTCATCGAAATCGGTCGGTTGCCCGAGGAAGATCTCCCGGTCTTGAGGAAGCCGGGTTTGCGGACCGTTCGTGCCGACGGGGAGTCGTGGCGGCTCTATGCCGTCGAAATTCTCGACGTCCCCGCGCCTGGCGACGTGACTTTGGTCGAGTTCGTCGAGCCGCTCGGTGACATCACCGCGCAGCGTCGGATCCTGCGGCGCAGGGTCTACACGATCGGCGGCATCGTCGCCGCCGTGATGGCCGGCTTGGCGTTGATCGCAGGCCGTCAGGTTGCCGGTCCGTTGACCAGACTGGCCGCCCAGGTGCGCAGCCTCGATGCCGGACCGCCGGAGAGCTGGGCGATCCGGATCGACGACTCGACACCGGAGGTCGAGGACATCTCGACCGCCCTCAACACGACCCTGAATCGGCTGGCCGAGGCCTCCCGCCGTCGGGAGGAGGCACTCGCGGCTGCCCGATCGTTCGCCTCGTCGGCGTCACATGAACTGCGAACCCCGCTTCAAAGCGCGATGACCAACCTTGATGTGGCGATGCTCGGTGAGCCCACACCGCAGGTGATCAGGGCCAGAGCCGAACTCGATCGCATGGGCAACGCCCTGGATGCGGTGCGCCTCCTTTCCGAGGTCGATCTCGTCGACGACGACATGTTCTCCGACGCCGATCTCGGCGACCTCGCCGATCAGGCCGTTGGTCTGGTGGCGGCCGAAGGGTCTGCGGCAGGCGTTCATATCCACGGGCCGGAAGGTCACCGGCATCGGGTCTGGGCCGACGGCGTTCGCCTCGCCATCGTCAATCTGATTCGCAACGCCGTTCGTCACGGCAGGCCCGTCGACGGTTCCCCTCTTCGCATCGACATCACCGTGACCGCCGATGGCTCGATCACCGTGGAGGACAACGGTCCCGGGATTCCCGAAGCCGACCGGGAGCGAATCCGCCGTCCGTTCGAACGGGGCGCCTCGTCAACCGGATCGGGCCTCGGGCTGGCTTTCGTTCAGCGTGTCGCCGACGTGCACGGCGGGACGTTCGAGATCGGAAACGCCCCGGATGGCGGCGCTAGGGTCACCCTTCACCTCGGCGGGAACGAACCGACGACGCTGCGGGCCGGTCCCTGGGGTGAGGGCATGGGGCCAGGGTGGTCCGGCCGATCTGGCGAGTAGGGGCCAGATGCAGCGCCGCCGGCGGCGTCGGGGGCTCCGACGCGATTCTGTCCGTGCTCAGCCGACCGGTGAACGGTCGTCCGAGCGTTGGTCGACCGACCGCCCGGTGGGATCGTCAGAAACCGGGCGGCCAGTCACATCGATGACCTCCGAGTCGGCGCCGGTCGGGGTGGGGGGCCGACGCGGACCGGGGTCGGGATCAAAGCCGGGACCGGATGAGGGCCGACCCCGAGGGGGCGAATAGAGATGGGCGAAGGGCCACGGCGTGTCGGTGGAGCCGGCCTTTTCCGCCTGCTCCTGCGTCAGCGCCCAGCGGGCCCGGAAGCTCTCGCCCTTGGCCGACATCACGACGAACCAACCGATCAGAGCCGTCCACAAACCGGTGCCGGTCTGGGCGAATTGCCAGACACCGATGGCAACGATGGCCCAGCCGAACAAGCGTCCCAGCTTGGCGGCCGAAATCGTGGCCTGATGCCGCTCGCCGCTGCGCTTCCAGAGCACGGCCTGCAACACGCGACCGCCGTCGAGGGGGAGGGCGGGGATCATGTTGAAGACGGCCAGAACGAGATTGATGACGCCCAGCCAGAAGAATGCAGCAATGATCAACTCACCGAAGCCCATCGAAGCCATGAGGTTGGAGACGGCCACCGCGACAACGCCGATGGCGACACTGACGGCCGGCCCGGCCAGCGCAATTCGGGCGGCGGCGCCGGGATCATCAGGCTCACGCTCGAGCGCGGCGACACCACCCAGCGCGAACAACGTGATACTGCGAACCTTGATGTCGTTGCGTTGGGCGACGATCGAGTGGCCCAACTCGTGGGCGATGATCGATCCGAGGAACAGCAGCGACGTGGCCAGAGCGGCCATGAGGTAGGCGCCGCCGGTCATGCCGGGGACGAGGTCAGGCAGGACCGTTCCGGTGAGGGCACTGACGATCACGAATCCGATGACGGCAATCGACCAATGGAGGCCGATGTCTATCCCGGATACTGTGCCGAGTCGAATGGTCGGACGCATGAAGAGCCTTTCAGCAAGGCCTTCGGTCTCTCCCGCCGCACCACATCCTGTGATGGCGGCCAGCGTCGCCGGGATTGCTCCGTACTGACGACGACGCGAGTTGGAGGGATACTCCCCGTAGGCGGTTCGTTCTGACCTCCATCATGGCGAACCGCATATAAGGCCGGGGTAAAGCCTGTCCGGCCCGCTCCCACAACCGCTATGTCGGGTATCAGCGAAGGTTGACGATGACCCCGTGGATGATCAGCTGGTCACCAACCCGGGTTCGATCCCGGGCCCGGAAGTCGAGGGCTCGAAGACCGTCTCCCCTCCCGTCGTTCGCCCGCACAAAACGGAGATCGGCGTCGTCGAGCTTCAAGAGCCCGTTCTCGACCGGGCGATCGAGCAGCGCCGACCATCGCTGGGCCACGTCATCGGGATCGAGCGCCTGCAGTTCTATGCCGACGATGGCGTCGACCACCGAGGTGTCGACCGCCTCGCGCCAGTCGGGTCCGGCCCACGGCCACTCTCCCGGCTCCTCGCAGGCGTCGATCGACAGGAGCGTGCCGCCGACGTCGGACGGATGAATGTGCAGTCCGACAATGGCCGGTCCTCCGGCGTGCTGCTCTGCCTCGTGCACGATTCGCATGTCGAGTTCGTCGGCTCTGACGCGAACCCAGTCCAGGTCGTCGGTCTGCAGAAGAATCATGTAGCCGCCGTCGCCGAACCGCTTCTTCAACAGCCGGCCGGCGGTCGTCCCGTCCTCGGTGGGTGAGACGACCTCGACGAACTGATCACCGCACGGCATGACCACATTGGACAGACCGAACTCCGCCACTCCCGGATCCCGGTAGGCGATCCTCAATCCGAGGAGGCCGGAAATCGTGCCCTCGGCCGCGTCGAGATCGGATGCAACCCATACGACCTGTCTAAGTCTCAACACAGGGACCACTATGGCATAGCGCAGGGGTCGAGTCAGCACCACCGCCAGCGTTTCGGGCTCGATTCGATCGGTGGCGCGAATTAGGCTGAACAGGCGGAATCAGAAGATCTCGATCAGGGAGTCACCGGCTGTGGAAGGTACCGAGGAACTGTGGACGGTGAGCGCGGTCGACGGCGCCGACCGGGTCGCCCGCCGGGAGATCAAACCGTCGGAGTGGATGAGCTCGGTGGTGAGCCGGATCGAGACGATGAACCCTTCGCTCAACGCCATCACGCTCGATCTGACCGAACAGGCGATGGCCGCCGCGATCGAGGCGGACGACAGACTCGCCACGGCCTCTGGCGCCGATCTGCCTCCACTGTTCGGCGTGCCGGTGACCGTCAAGGAGAATGTCGATGTCGCCGGTCAACCGACGACGAACGGGATTCGGGCCTTCGAGAATCTCCTGGCGACCGAGAACGCCCCGCTGGTCGATCGGCTGACGGCGGCCGGCGCCATCATCGTCGGCAGGACCAACACTCCCGAGTTCTCCATGAGGGCCACCACCGTCAACCCACTCAGGGGACGCACGGTCAACCCGTGGGGTGACGACATCTCCCCCGGTGGATCCTCCGGCGGAGCCGGTTCCGCCGCCGCCGCCGGGATGGGTCCGATTCACCACGGCAACGACATCGGCGGCTCGCTGCGATTCCCGTCGTTCGCCAACGGCGTCACCTCGCTCAAACCGTCGTCGTGCCGGGTGCCGGTGTTCAATTCGACGGCGGCGGTCGAGCGTGGCCCACTGGCTCAGGTCATGTCGGTCCAGGGGGTCATCGCCCGCCATGCAGCCGATGTTCGGGCGGCGACCAGGCTGATGATCGCACCGGATCCCCGGGATCCGATCTCGCCGCCGGTGCCGTGGGACGGACCGGCGATCACCGGCGATGGTGCGCCGATCACGGTCGCCGTCACCAAGGTCACCGGTGGCTACGACATGCATCCCGGCATCGCCGACCTGATCGACCGGGCCGCCGGCCTGCTGTCCGATGCCGGGTACCGGGTCGTCGAGGCCGACCCGCCACCGGTGATCGAAGCCGCCCGGGGCTGGTTCTCGGCCGCCACCACCGAGATGAAGACGACGTTCGATCAGCCGCTGCGAATGTACGGGTCCGCCACGATCGTTCAGATCTTCGACTGGTATTTCATGCTGTCGGACCTCCTCGATCTCGACGGCTACATCACCACGATCGCCGCTCGAACGGCGCTGATGCGCGACTGGAACCGGTTCCTCGTCGACCATCCCCTCGTGATCACACCGTTTCTGATGCGACCGATGTTCGACTGGGACTACGACACCATCGGGCTGGACGCCGTCGCCGACCTGTTCGCCTCGGCGATCTACTCCACCGGCATCAACTACCTCGGCCTGCCGGCGGGCATCATCGGCATGGATCTGGTCGAGGACCGTCCGGCGGCCGTGCAGCTCGTCGGCCGGTACTTTCGTGAGGATGTCGTCTGCGACGCGCTGGAGGCCATCGAGACGGCAAACGGTGTCCTGGCGCACCGCCTCTGGGAGCGTGATCAGGGCTGAGCGTCCCTCGACGCCCGGCGAAACTGTATCAACGAACCGGAACCAAGCGTCATCGATGGATACAGGAGGCATCATCATGTTCACACCGATCCCGGACCGCGACCTTGCGCTCAAGACCTACCGCTATCTCCGCATGGGCATGGTCGGGCTGGTAGTCGCCCTGGCGGTCTCCATTCTCCTCGAACGGCTCGAGGTCGACTGCTGGCAGACGTCCATCAGCAGCTACTACTACACGCCGGTCAGGGCGGTGTTCGTCGGTGGTTTGATGGCCATCGGAGCCAGCCTGCTGGTGATCAAGGGCAGTACCCGACGCGAAGACGTCCTGTTCAACATCGCCGGCATCCTGGCCCCGGTCGTCGGGGTCGTGCCGACGTCGTCGGTCGGAGAATGCTGGTCGCTCGAGCCGACGCCACTGCCGACCGACGGCGAGGGCAATCTCGCCCCCTGGGTCATCGCCAACATCGACAACAACATCCAGGCGCTGCTCCTGGCCGGCATCGTCGGCATGCTCGCCGTCGGCATCATCGCCGCCGTCGTCTACGACGATCCCGTGACCGCTGCCCGCTCCGCCCCCCGCGATCGTCAGATCGGTTTGATCGTGACCATGGCCGTGCTGCTGATCGGTTGGGGGCTGCACCGCTGGTGGGACGCCTTCCCGACGCAGGCTCACGGCTGGGCCGCCGTGCTGATGTTCCTGTTTCTCGCCCTCGGCATCGGCGTCAACGCCTGGGAGCGGCGCCACATACCGAAGCACCGCCGCTATGCAGGAATCTACGCCGTGATCTCGGCACTCATGGTTGGCGTCGGGATCGTCTTCCTGGCCGCCCTCCGGGGCTGGTCCCACATGGTGCTGGTGCTGGAGATCACCGAGATCACCCTGTTCGCCGCCTTCTGGGTGGCCCAGACGGTCGAGCACTGGGGCCGGGACAGTCTTCGGGTTGCCCCGGACGAGCCGGGTTTGGAACCGGAGTTCTCAGGATCCGAATAGAACCCGTCGCTTACTCTCGAGATCTTCGTGATTCAGGTAGGCGCCGACATAGTGCCGGGGGCCGACGAAGGCGTTGCGGCCGTGCAACGTCCGCCAGTTGTCGAAGATCAGGATGTCACCCGCCGTCAGCCCGACCGCCACACGACGAGCCGGATCGGCGGCGAGTTCGGCGAAGCGCCGGTAGGCCCGGTTGAAGCGACGTTCCAGTTCCGGTGGTAGCAGGAACGGAGCCCGGTCGTAGTTGTTGAAGCTGACCTGGTCGAGCACGCCGCGGGCGGTCGATCGGAAAACGGGTCGCTCGGCCCGTAGGTGCACGCCCGGTTCGATGTAGCGTCCGGGAACCGGTACCGAGGCCAGCGTGACGAAGGTTTCCGGGTCTGTGGCAGCCAGTTGGGCTGCGATGGCGAACCCGTCGACCAGGAGGCTCTCCCCGCCCTGGGGCGCAGCCTGCAGGCAGAGAAAGAACTGGAGGCCGGGAGCGTCGTGGCTGTAGGTGCCGTCGGTGTGAGGCGCCAGGTACACGGTGGTGTAGGCGGTGTCGGCGTGGTCGGTCAGATCGGGCGCAAGATCCCACATGCCACCGAAGATCGTGTGGCGGACATAGCCGAGGCGACGGGCGAACGCCCCGGCCCGATCGCGGTCGAGCACAGCGCCGCGCAACACCAGGTAGCCATACCGGCTGAGGAGATCGACACCCCTCGTCAACGCCTCGTCGGACACCGGATCGAGGAAGGCATCGAGCTCGATCTCGTCGGGCCCAATCGACGGGTCGGGCCACAGCACGGCATCGACGGGCAGGCTCGGCTCCACGTCGGGCCGCCGGGACCAGTCGGTGGCCAGGCACTCTGCCGCCACCGACTCGAGCAGGTGTCGCGAACACATCGCCACCGCGCCGTCGGCCCAGGTGACGGTCGCCTTCCCGTCGTCGAGGCAGACCGTCCCCGGGTGGACCTCGCCCAGCGAGAACGTGTCGACCCGGCGCTGTTTCGTGACCGGGTCCTGGCCCGCCTCGCTTTCGTCGTGGTCCCGGAGCCAGTGCCAGGAAATCGACGCGGACCGGTCGAAGCCGGGGAGGTGAATCTCCAGACCGTGGTCGGTGACGGTGATCGAGGAGGCCATGAAGGGATCCTTCGTGCTCATGCTCTCTGTGATCGTCGGGCCGGTCACAACAGTCCAACGGTCTGCCGGGCAACCGTGTCGATCATTGCTTCGGCCAGCGACGGAAGCGCCGCCGGCGACAGGCGGTATGAAGGGCCGTAGAGCCCGATCGAGGCGACCACCTCCTCGTCGGCGATTATCGGTGCGGCCAGTCCGTTCACGCCGACGTCGAACTCCTCCTCGGTCCAGACATAGCCGTCGCGACGAATCCTCCTGAGCCGCTCCCGGATCGCCTTCGGGTCGACCATCGAGCGATCGGTCGGCGCGCCCAAAGGAGCGGACAGATAGTCGTCGAGTCTCTCGTTCGGCCAGTGGGCCATCAACACCAGACCATGGGCAACCACGTGGAACGGGTGGCGCTCCGCCTCGACATCGGGTGCGGTGACGGCGTTGTCGGCGTCGATCTGCAGGATGTACAGCAGGGCATCACCGTCGTCGACGGCCAGCGTCGCCGTCTCACCGAAGCGGTCGGCCAACACCACCAGCAATGGCCGGAGGCGATCGCGAAGCAGCGGCGTCGACCCGTCAACCGCCAGCGTGGCCAACGCGCTGCCGGGTACGACCAGACCATCGGCGGTTCGCTCCACCATGCCGATCGCGTTGAGCTGGCCGACGAGCCGCGAGGCGGTGGACCGAGGTAAACCCGTCCGTCGACCCAACTCCCGGACTCCGATCGGCGCCTCGGCCGCCACCACCGCCTGCAACATGGTGAAGGCGCGTTCGATCGGCCCCGACTCAACGCTTGACGCAGCACTTCGATCGACCATACACTCGTACCATATCACAGGACGTCCCATTGGGTGGGACGATCGACAGACAATGGGACAAGATGCGGGGCCAGCGTCCCGCCCCGCCGAAGTCGCCGAACCAGTCGGCTCGCAGCGGGACCGAGGAGCAAACGTGACCGGTTCGGAGCCATCGACGGTTCTCACCCCCGACTTCTATCACTATCCGTGGAGGCCGCTGTCCACCGCCACGATCGACGGTGACTTCGTGAAGCTCACCTGGGCCGACGGGTACAGCCTGTCGGCCTACTCCTGGTGGCTTCGGGAATCGATCGTGGCCGACGGCGCCACCGATCCGAACACCCGGGAGTGCACCATCGATCCTGCCGACTTCGACGACTCGCTCTCGGTGACCGACGTCGAACTCGACACCACCGGTGCCCTGCGGGTCGGCTTCAGCGACGGGTTCGCGGGTGTACTCCACCCCGGTTGGCTTCACCACGTCGCCACCGGCACCCACCGGCCCGGCGCAGTCATCCCCGACCCGATCGCGTGGACGACCCAAACGCTCTCCGAGCCGCCGACGTTCAACGGGGCCGCCGTCCTCGGTGGCGACCACAACGAGCTGCTGTCGTTCCTCAACGCGATGGTCGTGCACGGCCTTGCCCGCCTGACCGACGTTCCCGCCCGGGCCTCGGGCCACCGGGATTCAGCTATTGAGGGCCTGGTCGCGGTCACGGATCTCATCGGCGTCCGGCGCGACACGAACTTCGGGCCCGTCTGGAGCGTCAAGGCCGAGATCTCCGGAGACTTCGAGAACTCGACCGCCAACACCGGTCTCCGTCTCGGCCCCCACGCCGATCTCCCGACCCGCGAGATCCCACCCGGTTTCCAGTTCCTCCACTGTGTGGCCAATTCGGTCGGCGGCGGTTGGAGCCGGATGACCGACGGGGCGGCACTGGTCGCCCACCTGGAAGCCAACGAACCCGATACCTTCGAGGCGCTGACGTCCCTCGACTGGGTGTTCTTCAACCGGTCCCGGGACCACGACCACCGTTGGGTTGGACCGATGATCGATCACGGTGCACCCGGCTCACCGCTCACGATCCGAGCCTTCTACCCGGTGCGGGGCTTCCCGGCCATGGACTCCGACGATGTCCCACGCGCCTACCGGGCGGCCAAACGATTTCATCAGCTCGGCGCCGATCCCCGGTTCCAGATCGGCTATCCGTTCCGTCCCGGCGACCTCGTCGGCTTCGACAACCGGCGGATGCTCCACGGCCGCGACGCCTTCGACCCCGGTGGCGGGGTCCGCCACCTACGCGGCACCTACGTCGACCATGATGAGGTTTACTCCCGGATTCGGGTTCTGGCCAGAGCCCGTGTCGGCTCGATGGTGCCATCAGCCACGACCTCACCCGACCACTCCCCCAGCAGCCAGGAGGTTGTCGCCCCATGACCCGATCACCAAGCCGCAAGGTGTTCATCACCTGCGCCGTCACCGGTTCCGGCGACACCGTGAACAAGTCCGACAAGGTGCCGTTCAAGCCTGAAGACATCGCCCGCGACTGCATCGAGGCGGCGAAGGCCGGGGCGGCCGTCGTCCACATCCACGTCCGCGATCCGATCACCGGCGCCCCGGCCCGGGAGGTCGACTACTACCGCGAGGTGGTCGAACGGGTCCGTGAGTCCGGAACCGGCGTGGTCATCAACCTCACCGCCGGCATGGGCGGCGACCTCACCTTCGGGTCGGCCGAGATGCCCTTCCCGGTCGACGAGGCCGGGACCGACATGGCCGGTGCCACCGAGCGGCTCGATCACGTGCGTGAGCTGCGGCCCGAGATCTGCACGCTCGACTGCGGGACGATGAACTTCGGTGAGGGTGACTACATCATGACCAACTCGCCGGCCACCCTCACCGAGATGGCCCGTCAGGTTCGGGACCTCGGCGTCCGTCCGGAACTCGAGTTGTTCGACCTCGGCCACCTGAGCTTCGCCCGGTGGCTCGTCGCCGAGGGTCTTGTCGTCGACCCGGTCATGGTGCAGCTGTGCATGGGCATCCCCTGGGGCGCACCGAACGACATGAACTCGCTCATGGCCTTCGTCAACAACCTTCCCGACAACTGGACCTTCTCCGCTTTCTCCATCGGCCGCGATCAACTTCCCTACGTGGCGGCGGCTGCGCTGGTCGGGGGGAACATCCGGGTCGGGTTGGAGGACAACCTCTATCTGTCGAGGGGGAACCTTGCGTCGAACGCCGATCTCGTCCACCGGGCGGTGCAGATCCTGGAGGCGATGAACATCACCGTGCTCGGCCCCGAGGCGGTCCGAGACCAGTTGGAGCTGGCATCCCCGTGATGCCTTGACCTTCCAGCCGAATGGAAGGTCTCGGCTGGAGGTCGTGAACCAGCTCGCGTCAGACCATCGAGGTCAGGATGGCAACCACACCGAGCACGACGACCACACCGAGCACGCCGGCCACGATCCGGAGATCTTCCGTCGGTTGTTCTGGTGGAATCTCGTGCTCGCCGTCCCCGTACTGGTCTTTTCGGCTCAGATCCAGGAGTGGTTCGGCTGTACGATCGAAGGGGCCTGGGCGTCCTGGGTGGCGCCGGTGGTGGGAACCGTCATCTACCCGTGGGGCGGTCGACCGTTCCTGTCCGGTGGCGTGGCCGAGGTCCGCAACCGTCAGCCGGCGATGACGTTGCTCACCGCCCTGGCCATCACCGTCGCCTACCTCTCATCACTGGCGTCGTCACTCGGGTTCGGCGAGCACGACTTCTGGTGGGAGCTTGCGGCCCTCATCGCCGTGATGTTGCTCGGTCACTGGCAGGAGATGAAAGCCATCGGTCAGGCCCGGGGAGCGCTGGCCGCCCTGGCCGAGTTGCTGCGCCGTATCGATCTCCGGCCCTGACGCCCGAAGTTCGTACTTACCACAACCCGTTACCGGGTCGCCGACGGCACATGGTTCCGATGTTTGGCTCTATGATTTGGCTCCTGGTCGCCGATCCGGAGGATCGGCTTCACGAGGAGGTCCGTCATGAGCCGAACGGCATTCTACGAACGGTTGGCCGAGTCGCTGCGGGAGATCGAAGCCGACGGCCTGTGGAAGGCCGAGCGGATCATCGTCTCTCCCCAGCGAGGCGAGATCGAGGTGGAGCAGAACGGAGTCCGGCGGTCGGTGCTCAACCTGTGCGCCAACAACTACCTCGGCCTGGCCGACAATCCGGAGATCATGGCGGCCGCGCAGGAAGCCATCGACAGCCACGGCTTCGGGATGGCGTCGGTGCGGTTCATCTGCGGCACCCAGGATCTCCACAGGCAGCTCGAACGGTTGATCGCCGAGTGGCTCGGCACCGACGACGCCATCACCTTCGCCGCCTGCTTCGACGCCAACGGCGCCGTGTTCGAACCGCTGCTCGGGCCGGAGGATGCCATCGTCTCCGACTCCCTCAACCACGCCTCGATCATCGACGGTATTCGCCTGTGCAAGGCTGCCCGCCACCGGTTCGCGACCGGCGACCTCGGCGACCTGGAGGCGAAGGTCACCGAGGCCCGGGCGGCGGGGGCGCGCACGATCCTGATCGTCACCGACGGCGTGTTCTCGATGGACGGTGTGACCGCCGATGTCGCTGGGATCTGTGAGATCGCCGATCGGCACGGCTGCCTCGTGATGGTCGATGACTGTCACGCCAGCGGCTTCATCGGCCCGGAAGGACGGGGCACCCCGGCGCTACAAGGGGTGGCCGATCGGGTGGACATCGTCACTAGCACGCTCGGCAAGGCGCTGGGTGGCGGGATGGGCGGGTTCGTCGCCGCTCGTTCAGAGATCGTGGACCTGCTCCGTCAGCGGGCCCGGCCCTACCTGTTCTCCAACGCCGTCGCTCCCCCGCTGCTGGCCGGGGCGATCAAGGCGATCGAGTTGGCCCGGGCCGGCGACCACCTGCGGGACCGGATCAGCGCCAACGCGGCCCACTTCCGGTCGGCCATGGGGGCGGCCGGATTCACGCTCGCCGGTCAGGGCCATCCCATCATCCCGGTGATGCTCGGCGACGCCGTGCTGGCCGCCGAGTTCGCCCGGCGGCTCCTCGACCGCGACGTCTATGTCACCGCGTTCTCGTTCCCGGTCGTGCCCCGCGACACGGCCCGCATCCGCACCCAGATGAGCGCAGCCCATTCCACGGATCAGTTGGACCGGGCCATCGAGGCCTTCATCGCGGTCGGCCGTGAGCTGGAGGTGGTGGCCTGATGAGCGACGACGGCCAGGGCCGAAATCCGACGACCATGCAGGCGTTGCGCAAGGTCGAGGCCGCACCGGGATTGACGTTGTGCGAGATCGAGCGGCCCACCGTCGCCTCCGATGACGTGCTCATCCAGGTTCAACGCATGGCCATCTGCGGCACCGACCTCCACATCCACCAGTGGAACGACTGGGCCGCGGCCACTGTGCCGCCACCGCTGACCCTTGGTCACGAGTTCATGGGCGTAGTGGCCGAGGTCGGGGACCACGTGCGGGGGGTCGACGTCGGAACCCGGGTCTCGGCCGAGGGCCACATCACCTGCGGACATTGCCGCAACTGCCGAGCCGGCCGTCGCCACCTCTGCCGCAACACGGTCGGCATAGGTGTACAGCGAGACGGCGCCTTCGCCGAGTACGTCGTCGTACCAGCCTTCAACGTCTACGAGATTCCCGACGACATCGATGACGACACCGCCGCTATTCTCGACCCGCTCGGCAATGCGGTTCACACGGCGCTCACCTTCGACCTCGTCGGTGAGGACGTGCTGATCACCGGCGCCGGCCCGATCGGGCTGATGGCGGCACCGATCGCCCAGCGGGCCGGGGCCCGCCACGTCGTCGTCACCGACCTGAACGACAACCGGTTGAAGGTCGCTGAAGAGGTGGGCGCAACCAGGGTGGTCAACGTCGGACGGGAACGGCTGACCGACGTGATGGCCGAACTGGGCATGCAGGAGGGGTTCGACGTGGGGCTCGAGATGTCGGGTGCGCCCGCCGCGCTCGCCTCCATGATCAAGACGATGAACCACGGCGGACGGATAGCGCTCCTGGGGCTGGTCCCCGACGGCACCGCCGTCGACTGGAGCGACGTCATCTTCAAGGGCCTGACCCTCCAGGGCATCTACGGCCGGAAGATGTTCGACACCTGGTACAAGGCGGCCGCACTGTTGTCGGAGGGACTGGACGTGCATCCGATCATCGGTCGGCGCTATCACGTCAGCGAGTTCGAGGACGCCTTCGAGTCGGTGGAGAGCGGCGACGCGGCCAAGGTTCTGATGACCTGGGACCAGCCGACGTGAACACCGGGCGGCCCGCGGTGGGCCAGGGTAGCATTTGCCCATGTCCTGGCCTGAAGATCGTCCCGCTCCTCCTTCGATCGACACCCATGCCGGTGAGCGGGAGATGCTGCGGCAGTTCCTCGACTTCCACCGGGCGGCACTGATCGACCGGGCCTGGGGGCTCACCGCCGAACAACTGCAGATCGCCCAGCCGCCGTCGACCTTGACCCTCTCCCGCCTGATCGGACACATGACCCTCGTCGAGGAACACTGGTTCCGAGTCCGGTTCGACGGTGAGGACTTCGGCGAGCGGTCGGCATCGTTCGACTTCGACGCCGACCCCGACGCCGAGATGACCCACGCCCAGTCGCTTTCGATCGACGAGTTGACCACCTCGTTCGAAGCCGCGTGCGAGGACTCCCGAGCCCGCGAGGCAGCCGCCGAAACGCTGGATCAGGCGTCGAAGCGATCACACCCCCGGACTGGCGAGACCTGGAATCTGCGGTGGATCATGGTCCACATGATCGAGGAGTACGCTCGTCACTGCGGCCACGCCGACTTCATCCGGGAGTCGATCGACGGCGACACCGCCGGCTAGCAAGTCGATGCTTCGTTGACCGCTCCCCGTCCGGCCGACTATCTCGCCCTGGCCTTCACCTACTTCGCGGTCGGGGTGACGGTGAGCGTGGCCATGATCGAGCGAGGTATCTCGATTCCGACGACGCTCGGGGCGGCGCTGGTGATCTACTCGGCCACCAGCGAGCTGGCCTTCCTCGCCGTGAGGGACGCCGGCGGCTCGGCGGCGATCGGTGTGTTGAGCGGGTGGTTGGTGGCGTCGCGGTTCGGTCTGTTGGCCCTCAGTCTCGGAGCCCGATACCAGGCGCCGACGCTGGAACGTGCCGCGGCGGCGATCAACTCGTTCGATCCGAATGTGGGCCTCGCCGTCCAGCAAGCCGATCGCTCAGAACTTCGCCGGGTGTTCTGGCGGGTCACGGCGGCGCTGATGATCGGATGGTGGATCGGCAGCCTGGTGGGTGTCTTCCTCGGCGATGTGATCGGCGACGGTCGGGCCTGGGGCCTCGATGCCGTGTTTCCCGCGACGTTGATGGCCATCATCGGCGCACTGGTACGCCGCCGCGATGGATTGACGGCCGCCGTGGTCGGGGCCGGCATCTGTTGCCTGCTGATTCCGGTCGCCCCCGGCGGGCTGCCGATACTGGCCAGTGCGCTCGGGGCCGTGGTGGCCGTGCTGACGTTCACCCGGGGACCGGCCGGCAGGTCGGGGCCCGGACCGGTGACCGAGGACCGGGCATGAGCTGGTGGGCCATCGTCGCCATGTCGGCGGGCGTGGCCGGTCAACGACTGGTCGGGATGTTCTGGGCCGGTCCTGTTCTCGCCCGGCGGCCGACGTTGAGCCATCTCGGCGACCTGCTTCCTGCTGCGGTCATCGCCGGGGTCATTGCACAATTGACCTTCGTGTCCGACGCCCGATTGACGCTCGACGCCCGAGCCGTCGGGTTGCTCGTCGCCGCGGTGATGGTGTGGCGGAAAGCCCCGCTGACCGTTGTCGTCATCGCCGCCGCCGCGGCCACCGCGCTGGTGCGACTGCTAGCTTGAACGTCGGTCGACGTGAACAGGAGGCTCGTCATGGTGTTTGATCATCCCGAGTTCGACGGTCATCAGCAGGTCACCTTCGTTTCCGACGATGACACGGGGCTCGAGGCCATCGTGGCGATCCATCACCTCCGTGGACCGTCGGCCGGCGGTGGGGTTCGGTTCCGCCCCTACGCCACGGTGGACGACGCCCTGACCGATGTGCTCCGGCTGTCGAGGGCGATGACCTACAAGATGGTGCTGGCCGGGTTGCGGATGGGCGGCGCCAAGTCCGTGATCATCGGGGACCCGGCGACCGACAAGACACCGGCGTTGCTGCAGGCCTTCGGTCGCTTCATCGCATCACTCGACGGCCGTTACACGGCCGGGCCCGACGTCGGTACCAATGCCGACGACATGGAGATCCTGGCCGAGGTCACCGAGCACGTGGCCGGGCGGGCTTCCGGCGCCGGCAGCACCGCTCCCCCGACCGCTGTCGGCGTGTTCAACGGCATCCGGGCCACGGCCGCCGCAGCCTACGGTCGCGAAACACTCGATGGGCGGCGGGTGGCGGTTCAGGGGGCCGGCGGTGTCGGGTCGCATCTGGTCGGACACCTGGTGGAGGCCGGGGCCGACGTGGTTGTGGCCGACGTCGACCCGGCCAAGGCCGAAGCGGTCGCCGAGCGTCACGGGGCGACAGTCGTCGGCCCCGACGAGATACTGAGCGCGGAGGTCGACATCCTGTCCCCGAACGCCGTCGGCGGCGTCCTCGATGCCGACACCATCCCCACCATCCGGGCGACGGCCATCTGTGGTGGGGCCAACAACCAGCTCGCCCGCTCTGCCGACGGCGTTGCCCTGGCCGAACGAGGCATCCTATGGGCTCCCGACTACGTGGTCAGCGCCGGAGGCGCCATCGCCGGGAGCTGCGAACTCGGATTCCTCACCGAGACCCAGCGCGACGCCATGCTCGACGCCATCTTCTCCACCACGCTGGATGTGTTGACCGAGGCGATCTCCAGTCAGCGCCCGACCGACGACGTGGCCCGGGACCGGGTCCGTGCGCTGCTCGCTGAAGAGCGGTCCGAGACGGCATCGACCTGATAACGCCGGTGGCCGAGCAGCACGTTCGGAACCGTGCGTCCTCGGCCCCGCATCCCGGGTGGAGGGCGCACGGTTCACTCCTGTCGACGGCTGACCGAGGCCGACCGACGACCGAATCACCAACTACCGAATCCAGGTGATCGGTGCGCCGCCGGCCACCTCGAGCACGACCTGGGTTTCGGGATGCTCGAAGTCCGCCGACGGGACCAGGAAGCAGACGACGCCCCGCTGCTCCTCCCCGATACCGAATTGCTCAACGGTGGTCAAGTCGGCGTCGATGAGATCGCAGCCCACCGAACCGGCCACGACCGGTGGGTACGTGGTGCCGGTTGCACCACCGACGATCGTCCACCCGAACAAGCCCGAAGCCGGAAGTGGTTCGACCGTCGACTCATGGAGCTCCAAGGAGGCGGCAACCCCGACGAGAACACGATCGTCCCCCGGCTCGAGAGCGGGCCCACCGGCGGCAACGACCGGTTCGGTGACGTCAACCGATTCCTCGACGGTGACCTCGAAGGCGGCCGCTTCACCGTTGTCGAGAACGGCGACCATCTCCGTCGACGATCCGAACCGTGCCACATCGGCGCCGGCCGTCGTCGGGGGGAACTCCTCCATCGGCTCCGGTGGAACGGTCATCGGAACCATCGTCGTCTGCGCCTCGACGGCGATCTCCGCCTCCTCGACGAAGGCTTCCTGGCTGCGGACGGCAATCAGCGGAACCACACCCGCCAGAACCACACATCCGCCGACCGACAGCAGCGCCACCAGCCCACAGCCGATTCCCACAATCGACTCCGTCGACCACCCGGATCCCGAGCGTTCCCGCTTCGGTCGCGTCGAGATCGGTTCAGGAGCCGGAGGTCGCAGCGGCGGTGCGGGTGGTGTCGAACCCGCCCCCGCCGGGCGGGTCTGCTCGGTCCACCGCTCACCGTCCCAGAGCCGCTCCGACGCCGGATCGAGCGGGTCGGGATACCAGCCCGAAGCGGGTGACGGCGAGGGTGTGGTGCCCGAGTTCATCACGGCGCATCGTAGTTGACCGGCGCCTTCGGAACGCCGCGGCCGCGGGCGGTGATCAGCGGTAGGGCCGGAAGCACTCCCGGATGTCGGCGACGAACGTGTCGGGCACCTCGAAGGCGGCGAAGTGGCCGCCCCGATCGTGGTCGGCCCAATGCACGATGTTGGGGTAGAGGGCCTCGACCCACGGCCGGACCGGTGGCACGATCTCACGTGGATAGACGGCGAATCCGGTGGGCACGGTCACCTTCGGGCGTTTGGCCCGGCCGAAGCTCTCCCAGTAGATGCGGGCCGACGACGTGGCCGAGCCGGTCACCCAGTAGAGCATGATGTTGTCGAGCAACTCATCACGGCCCAGCACATTCTCGGGGTGACCGTCACAGTCGGTCCAGGCCTGGAACTTCTCCAGGATCCAAGCCGCCTGGCCCGACGGCGAGTCGTGCAGTCCGTAGCCGACGGTTTGCGGACGGGTCTTCTGCTGGGTGGAGTAGCCGGAATCCCAATCGCGATAGTGCTTGATGCGGGACAGTGCGTGTTCCTCCTCCGGGGTCGACGGCTCCCCGGTCGGACGGGCCGACATGGCCAATGTCAGATGGATGGCGGCACAGTGGTCGGGATCATGGGCGGCCAGTGCCGAGGTGACGGCCGATCCCCAGTCTCCACCCTGGGCCACGTAGCGGTCGTAGCCCAGCCGAGCCAGAAGTTGCGCCCACAGCTCCCCGATCTTCTCCACCCCCCAGCCGGGCTCGGTCGGCTTGCCGGAGAAGGCGAAGCCGGGCAGCGACGGCGAGATCACGTGGAAGGCGTCGGCCGCGTCGCCACCGAACCGGGTCGGGTCGGTCAGCGGCTCGATCACCTTGTGGAACTCGACGATCGATCCCGGCCAGCCGTGGGTCATCACCAGGGGCAGGGCGTTCTCGTGAGGTGACCGCTGCTGGATGAAGTGG
>JAOTVU010000161.1 GCA_029863385.1 Acidimicrobiia bacterium | reverse complement strand
TCGTACGCCTGCCGTCGGGGCAACCCGAGCTGCGGATCACCGGGCGGGCCGCCGACCTGGCGGCCCAACGGGGGATCGTTCGCTGGCTCATCACCCTGTCACACTCCGAGAACCTGGCCCAGGCCTTCGTGATCGGCCTGGGTGACGACGGGCTTTGACCGATCACAGCCCTCCGCTGCGTGCCGCCCTCGACAGGGTTTGGGCGACGATGGCCGCCGACTACGGGCTGATCCCTGAGCTGCAACTCGAAACCGTGCTGGCCCGGGCCCGAACCGGCGACGCCGACGAGGTCGCCGCCTGCCTGCCCCGCCTGCTGGATGCGTTGGTCGGTGGTGACCTCTCGCCCGTGGTATCGATCGAGGTGGTCGAACTGTTCGATGGCCACGGGGGACACGCCATCGTCGATCTTCTGGATGCCTGGTGGTTCGATGTGCTCCAGCGTTCCCATGGCGAGCACCGCAACGGTGTCGGTCCGGAGGACGTTCTCGGACTACTGGCCCATACGGAACCTCCGATGGTGCGCTGGTTGCATCCGTGGCTCGACTCACTCGACGGGCCACCGGCGATTCATCTGGCCACGGCGATCGTCGACGGCTTCCCGGCGCCGACCTGGTCCGGGCGGACCGATCGACGGCAGCAGGTCATGGCCTGGACCCGGACCGAGGCGGTGATCAACGGCCTGGCCTTGATCGGCGCCACCCACATCGACGGTGACACGATGAGCCGGGTCCTCGACATCTTGATCCTCGGAGAGATCGATGCGTGAGATCGGGGGTGAAACCGATGCGTGAGATCGTGACCCCGGCCGAGATGGCGGCGATCGATGCGGAGGCGCCGGAGCCGGTTTCCGAACTCGTCGAGCGGGCGGGGTGGGCCACGGCCCGGGTTGCGCTGCAATGGTTGGAGGGTGATGTGTACGGCAAGCGGGTCGCAGTGCTGGCCGGCAAGGGGAACAACGGTGCTGACGGTCGGAGCGCGGCCCGTCATCTGGAGCGTCGGGGCGCGGTGTGTCGGGTGTTCGATGTTCCCGGTGCGTCCGATACAACCTCGTTCGAACCGGTCGACGTCGCCCCCTACGATCTGATCCTCGACGCCTGTTTCGGCACCGGGCTTCGGGGCCGGTTCGAGTCACGGTCGCTGCCCATCGAGGTCGGCGACACGCCGGTGCTGGCCGTCGATATTCCGTCCGGCGTCAACGGGTTGACCGGCGCTGCTCAGGGTTTGCCGCTGCGGGCGGTCGCCACCGTGACCTTTGCCGCGCTGAAGCCGGGTCTGCTGCTGGAACCGGGTCGCAGCCTGGCCGGGGATATCACCGTCGCCGACATCGGCCTCGACTGTTCCCGGGCCCGGATCTGGCAACTGGAGGAGTCCGATCTGTCGGGTTGGCCCCGTCGGAGCGGGACCGATCACAAATGGGGTCACGCCGTCGCCGTCGTCGGCGGCAGTCCCGGCATGACCGGAGCGGCGGCACTGTCGTCGATCGCCGCGTTCCGAGCCGGCGCCGGCTACGTGGTGCAGGCGCGACCGGCGCCGCTCACCGACGGACCCAGCACACCGATCGAGGCGGTCGCCGTGTCGATGATCAACGAGTGGCACCGGGTGGTCGAGCAGGTCGATCGCTGCAGCGCCGTGGTGGTGGGCCCCGGTCTTGGGGTCGACGGACCTCAGATGTTGAGCGAGCTGCACCAGCTCCTGGCCATGATCGAATCGCCGGTGGTGTTCGACGCCGGTGCGCTCCGGCCCGATCTCCTCGACGCGGTGCGGGGCTCGTCGGTGGCCGACGAACGCTTCCCGGTCCTCACGCCGCACGACGGTGAGTTCGAGCGTCTGACCGGCCGGGCCCCCGGCCCGGATCGTATCGACGACGTTCGTCGGGCCGCAGCCGAGCTGGCCGCGGTGATCCTGCTGAAGGGGCCGACGACGGTCGTCGCCCACCCCGACGGCCGGGCCCTGCTGTCCACGGCGGGCGACCAGCGCCTGGCCACCGCAGGCACCGGCGACGTGTTGGCGGGCATCATCGGCGCCGGGCTGGCGCTCGGGCTCGACCCGTTTCTGGCCGCCGGTCTGGGCGCCGAACTGCACGGCCGAGCCGCCGCTCGTGGCCTCGCCGTCGGACTCACGGCGGGCGACCTCCCCGAGCTCGTCGCCGACCTGCTCTCGTCGCTCGAGCCGCCCGCAACCAGATGATCCTTCTGGCACCGCCAGCTCCCGTTTCTTGGAGCTGACGGTGCCAGTTGGCATTACGACGATCTGCGGGCGCCGATGGTGGTGCGGTGCAGGACCCGGTCGTGGCCCTCGTAGCCGCCGGTGGCCCGGTGGAGAACCGAGCGGTTGTCCCACATGACCAGCATGTCCGGCTCCCAGCGATGGCGATAGACGAACTCGTCCCGGCCTTGCCAACGGACCAGGTCGGTCAACAGCTCTCGGCTATCCTCCTCGTCGAGACCGTCGACGGCGATGATGTAGCCGACGCAGCCGAACAGCCCGAGCCTGCCGGTTTCCGGATGGGCCCGGATCAGGGGGTGGAGTTGGGTGGCCATGGCCTCGTCGGATGGGCGGATGGCCATGGAGCGGCCCCGGCGCTGGTCGTCGAGACCGTAGAAGCCGTCGGGGGCGTACCCGCCCCGGGCCGAGTGCACGGCCGTCCGACCCTCGATCCGTGACCGCAGGTCCGACGGCATGGCCTCGAGAGCCAGGTGTTGGTTGGCGAACAGGGTGTCGCCGCCGTGCGGTGGGATCGTCACACCGAACAGGCAGGTGCCGGCCGGGGGAGTGGCCTGGAAGCTCCAGTCGGAGTGCCAGTTCTCGGCGAACAGCGGCCCGGTCTCCTCCGCGTTGCGGCGGATCTCGATGATGTGGTCCCGGCCGGGGATCGGGGCGATGAACGGGTCGTCGCCGAACGGTCCGAATGCCAGCGTGAACCGCTCGAGATCATCGTCGCTCATCGCCTGATCGGGGAAGGCCAGCACGTGGTGCTCGAGCCAGGCCGTCCGAACGCCGGCAACCTGGTCGGCCGACAGCGGTCGGGTCAGGTCGACGCCTCGAACGGTGGCCCCACAGGCCTGGCCCGACGGTTCGATGTGGAGAGCGGCCGCCACCGGATTCTCGACGTACTCAGACGTCGGCCGGGTCGGTGACGAAGACGGGAATCTCCCGATCGGTCGCCTCCTGGTAGTCGGCGTACGTGGGGAACACGGCGACCGCCCGTTCCCACCACTGAGCCCGTTCCTCGCCGTGGACCAGGCGGGCGACCGTATCGAACGGCTGGGGACCGTCCTGGATCATGATGTTCGGGTCGGCGACCAGATTGTTGTACCAACCCGGATTCTGCGGTGCGCCACCTTTCGATGCGACCAGGGCGTAGCGGCCCTCGTGCTCGACCCGCATCAGCGCGAACTTGCGCACCTTCCCACTCTTGTGTCCGACGGTGGTCACGATGATGATCGGTATCCCGGTCTCGCGCAGGGTGTTGGCCCGCGTCCCTCCGGACGCTTCGTAGTCGGCCACCTGCTCGGCGACCCAGTCCAGCGTGCTTGGTTCGTATTCTCCGGTGATCGGCATGGTCGCAACGATAGTTCGTCGGCATCGATTATCGCTCACCGGCGGGAGGGCGCGGTCACGAGGCCGAGTGACCGTCTACTCTGGACAGTGGCAGGGCACCACAACGGCATTCAGAACGTGATACACCAGTTTGCCTGAGATGGAGCTGCGCTGTATCGTGTCGTTGTTCGCATTCCGGGGGTTTCATGACCGACCACAGCAACCATCGTGGCTACGAGCCGATCGAAACGGCGTCGATCGACGAGCTGCGCTCGCTGCAGCTCGACCGCTTGCAGTGGTCTCTGCGGCAGGCCTACGACAACATCGATCACTACGGCAACAGCTTCACCGAAGCCGACGTCCACCCCGATGATCTGAAATCGCTCGACGACCTTGCTCGATTCCCGTTCCTGGTGAAGGACGACCTGCGTCGCAACTATCCGTTCGGCATGCTGGCCGTGCCGATGGAGCAGGTGTCCCGTCTGCACGCCTCGTCGGGAACAACCGGCAAGCCGACCGTGGTGCCCTACACGGCCCACGACATCGACGTGTGGGCCACCGTCGTCGCCCGCTCCCTCTACGCGGCGGGCACCCGACCTGGTGACATGGTCCATGTCGCCTACGGCTACGGCCTGTTCACCGGTGGCCTCGGCGCCCACTACGGGGCCGAGAAGCTTGGATGCACCGTCGTCCCGGTGTCCGGCGGCCAGACCGAGAAGCAGGTGTCGTTGATGATCGACCTGCGGCCACGGGTGCTGATGGTCACGCCGTCGTACTGTCTCAACCTGGTCGATGAGTTCGAGCGTCGCGGCCTGAAGGCCGCGGAGGTCTCATCGGTCGAGATCGGCGTGTTCGGCGCCGAACCGTGGACCGACGAGATGCGAACCGAGATCGAGTGGCGGATGGGTCTCGATGCCGTCGACATCTACGGTCTGTCCGAAGTCATCGGCCCGGGCGTGGCTCAGGAATGCATCGAGACGAAGGACGGTCTCACCATCTGGGAGGACCACTTCTACCCCGAGATCATCGATCCCGACACCGGCGAGGTTCTCCCCGACGGCTCCGAGGGTGAGCTGGTGCTGACGTCGCTCACCAAGGAGGCGTTTCCGGTCATCCGCTACCGGACTCGGGATCTGGCCCGCCTGCTTCCCGGCACCGCCCGCACCATGCGCCGCATCGGCCGGATCGCCGGTCGCAGCGACGACATGTTGATCATCCGGGGCGTCAACGTGTTCCCCAGCCAGGTCGAGGCCGAGATCCTCAAGGTGAGCGGGCTGAGCCCCCACTATCAGCTGGAGGTGAGCCAGGACGGCAACATGAAGTCGTTGACGGTCAACGTCGAGCGACTACCCGACGCCGCCACCGATGGCGCCTCGACGATGGCCGGGCAACTCCGCAAGCACATCAAGGACAACGTCGGCATCACCGTCGGCGTGGTCGTCACCGAACCCGACACCATTCCCCGCTCCCAGGGCAAGGCCCAGCGGGTCGTCAGCGAATAGATGCAGATCAGGAGTAAGGATCAACCCATGACGGACACAGCGACCGACATCGAGGAAACGGCACACCAGCAGGGCTTCCAGGCCCTGCTCGATGCCGAGGCCAAGGTCGAACCCCGCGACTGGATGCCCGACGACTATCGCAAGACGATGATCCGCCAGATCGCCCAGCACGCCCACTCGGAGGTCATCGGCCAGCAGCCGGAGGGCAACTGGATCACCCGGGCCCCGACCCTCAAGCGCAAGGCCATCCTCATGGCCAAGGTGCAGGACGAAGCCGGTCACGGGCTCTACCTGTACTCGGCGGCCGAGACGCTCGGCGTCTCCCGCGACGAGCTGCAGGACATGCTCCATACCGGGCGACAGAAGTACTCGTCGATCTTCAACTACCCGACGCTGACCTGGGCCGACATCGGCGCCGTCGGTTGGCTGGTCGACGGCGCCGCCATCACCAACCAGGTGATGTTGACCCGCACGTCCTACGGCCCCTACGCCCGAGCCATGATCCGCATCTGCAAGGAGGAGTCGTTCCACCAGCGGCAGGGCTACGAGATCATGATGGTGCTGTGCAACGGATCCGACGAGCAGAAGGCCATGGCCCAGGATGCGCTCGACCGGTGGTGGTGGCCGTCGCTGGCGATGTTCGGTCCGCCCGACGCCTCCTCGACCCACACCGCCCAGTCGGTGGCTTGGAAGATCAAGCGGGAGACCAACGACGAGCTGCGACAGAAGTTCGTCGACATGACCGTGCCCCAGGCCGAGTACCTGGGCTTGACCATCCCCGACCCGGATCTCGAGTGGGACTTCGACGCCGGCCACTACCGGTTCGGCGAGATCGACTGGGACGACTTCTGGCAGGTCGTCAAGGGCAACGGCCCGTGCAACCGGGAACGGATCGCCAACAAGGTCGGTGCCTGGGACGAGGGCGCCTGGGTACGCGACGCGGCGATGGCCTACGCCAAGCGAAAAGGAGCTGCTCGATGAGTTACGATGTGCCGCTCGCCGAAGGCGAGGAGATCGAGGCCGCAGCCGGGACGACCGGCGGCTATCCGCTGTGGGAGGTGTTCGTGCGGGCCCAGCGGGGCTTGAACCACGTTCACTGCGGCAGCCTCCACGCCCCCGACGCCGAGACCGCCACCCGTCATGCCCGAGACGTCTACACCCGCCGGGGCGAGGGCGTGAGCCTGTGGGTGGTGCGCTCGTCCGACATCCACGCGTCGGACCCGGATGACAAGGACACCTGGTTCGACTCGACCAAGCCCTACCGTCACCCGACCTTCTATGAGATCCCGGACGAAGTGGGACACATGTGATGAGCGCCCCGTCCGACCGCCTACTCACCTACGTGCTTCGTCTGGCCGACGACAACCTGATCCTCGGCCAGCGGCTCGGCGAGCTGATCGCCAGGATGCCGGAACTGGAGGAGGACATCGCCGTCGCCAACCTGGCCCTCGACCACGTCGGCCAGGCTCGCAACCTCTACCAGTACGCGTCGGAACTGGACCCCGAGGGCCGGTCGGAGGACGATTTCGCCATGCTGCGGGACGAGCGGGAGTTCCTCAACGCCGTGCTGGTCGAGCAGCCGAATGGCGACTTCGCCCACACCATGGTCCGCCAGTTCCTCCTCGACGCCTATCAGGTGCCGCTCTACCGGGCTCTGAGCGACTCGGCCGACGATCGTCTCGCCGCCATCGCCGCCAAGGCCGTCAAGGAGGCGAGCTATCACCGCGACCACTCCTCGTCGTGGGTCATCACCCTCGGCAACGGCACCTCCGAGAGCCACCAGCGGACCCAGACCGCGGTCGATGCACTGTGGCGGTTCACCGCCGATCTTTTCGCGGCCGACGAGGTGGAGGACGAGCTGGTGGCGGCGGCTGTCGCCGTCGACCCGTCTGCGATCCGACCGGCGTTCGACGCCACCGTGGCCGACGTGCTGGCCCAGGCCAACATCTCGATGCCCGCCGACCCCTACCAGCGTCTCGGCGGCCGCACCGGGTTCCACACCGAACACCTCGGCCACGTGTTGACCGAGATGCAGATCCTGTACCGCTCGCACCCGGGGGTGACCTGGTAATGCCGATCCTTCGTGACACCGGTGACGCCGACAATGTCGCCGGCCAGGATGCGAGTGCCCACGAGCTGTGGCCTGTGGTCGCCGCCGTTCCCGACCCCGAGATGCCGCCGTTGACGATCGCGGATCTCGGGATCCTCCGGTCGGTCGACGAGATCGACGGTCGGATCGTGGTCACGATCACACCGACCTATTCGGGTTGCCCCGCGGTCGAATACATCGAGGGGCTGATCGCCGACGCCGTGATCGAGACCGGCGTGCCGGCCGACCAGGTCGAGGTTCGCCGGGAGCTGTCACCGGCCTGGTCCACCGACTGGATCACGCCCCAGGGCCGGGAGAAGCTGGAGATGAGCGGTATCTCGCCACCGCGCACGCTCCTCGACGGCACACCGGTCCGTATCGGCCTCATCGCCTGTCCGCAGTGCGGCTCGACCAACACCACCGAGATCAGCCGGTTCGGGTCGACGGCCTGCAAGGCGCTGTATCGGTGCAACGACTGCGCCGAGCCGTTCGATCACGTCAAGGAGCTCTAGTGTCGATCGTCGAATTCCATCGTTTGAAGGTTGTTGCGGTGGACACCCAGACCGACGAGTCGGTGGCGGTCACCTTCGACGTCCCGGACGACCTGCAGCCGCTCTTCCGGCACACCCCCGGCCAGCACGTCGTGGTCCGGGCCGACATCGGCGGCGAGGACATTCGGCGGACCTATTCGATCTGCAGCGCTCCGGGTGACGCCGTCCGGGTCGGGGTCAAGCGGATCCCCAACGGTGTCTTCTCCACCTGGGCCACCACCGAACTGAAACCGGGCGACACCCTGGAGGTGATGGCGCCCATCGGTGAGTTCCTCCACGACCCGGCGAAGCCCGGCCGGTACGTCGCCATCGCCGCCGGTTCGGGGATCACCCCGATCCTCTCCATGATCACGGCGGCGCTGGAGCAGCAACCGTCGACCGAATTCACCCTGATCTACGGGAACCGCACGTCGCTCTCGATCATGTTCCTCGAGGAATTGGAGGACCTGAAGAATCGATTCCCTCAACGGTTCCAGGTCGTCCACATCCTGAGCCGGGAGCCGCACCAGGTGCCTCTGTTCCAGGGTCGGATCGACGAGGACAAGCTGCGCTCGCTCGCCGCCACCCTGATCGAGCCGGATCGGGTCGACGGCTGGTACCTGTGCGGGCCGCTCGACATGGTGGAGACGGCGCAGGCGACGCTGGGCTCGCTCGGTGTCGACGAGGCCGACGTGCACTACGAGCTGTTCTTCGATCAGCGGATCGAGCCCGTTGTCGAGCCCGAAGACGATGCCGAAGGCATCGTGACCGTGTACGTCACGATCGACGGCCGGACCTCCGTTGTGAAGGCGGATCCCAACGGCCCGCCCCTGCTCGACTACGCCCGTTCCGTTCGGGCCGAGGTCCCGTTTGCCTGCAAGGGTGGCATGTGTGCCACCTGCAAGGCCCAGGTGATCTCCGGTGAGGTGACGATGGAGAAGAACTACGCCCTCACCGATGACGAGCTGGCCGCCGGCTATGTGCTGACCTGCCAGTCCCACCCGGTGACCGACGAGGTGACGCTCTCCTACGACGTGCACGGCGGTGTCGGCCGGTAGCCGACGGGATCGGGCCTTCATCGTTCGCCGGTTCAACGTCTCAGCGAATGGCGAATTCGGGCCAGCGCCGAAATGATGCAGAACCGCGCGATATCGCGCGGTTCTGCATCATTTCACCAACTAGCCTTGCGGCATCGACGAATCCGATGCGACGCCCATCCACCTGGCCTGGCGAGCCCCGTTCACCAGCGCCGAGGTCAATCGGCTCCACGCCGCCGCCTTCGATGCCCGGCTGTACGCCGACGCCGAGTGGGACTGGGTCGGCCAGGTCGAGGACCACAGCTTCGGTTGGGTGACCGCACGACTGGGGTCGAAGCTGGTCGGCTTCTGCAACGTGATCTCCGATGGGCTCACCCACGCGTGGCTCCAGGATGTCATGGTGGACCCGACCCGGCAGCGGAGCGGAGTCGGCAAGGCGGTGGTCGACCTGGCAATCGACGAGGCTCGGGAGGCCGGCCACGAGTGGATGCATGCCGACTTCGATGACGACGTGGCCGACTTCTATTACCGAACCTGTAGATTCACGAGGACCAACGGCGGGCTGCGCTACCTCCCGGAGGATGTCTGACGGTCGGGACCGGCGTCGAGGCCCGGACTAGCATGAATGGCATGCTGATCTCCGCCCGCCTTCTCGCCCCGACCGATGTCGGGTGGCTGATCGATCATGTTTCCGTCGACGGCGAGACGATCACGCTGGTCGCTCGGTACTCGATGAATCCTCGGCGCAACCAACGCCTGGACACCGTGGCGGAAGCGGCCCGGGCCGAGGCGTTGTGGCGGCGTTGTCGGGTTCACGTCAGCGGCGGCCAGCGCCGCCGCCGGCTTCCGATTGCCCGTCGGTGTGATCTCGTCGTGCACATCGAACCTCCGCCCTCGGAGGCGGGTCACCCGGCGATCGTCAGGTAAATAAGTTGTCCGGGATGTAGCGCGATTCGGCCGCTGGATCGTCTTCTTGGTGTGAGCGGTGAGGCAGACCCGATTACGGCCCTTTTGGCCGAGGCCAAGCCACGTTTGTGGAGGGCATTCGTGGTTGTGCGCGGTACCGACGGTGCCGACGAGGCGACCGCCGAGGCCATGGCCTGGGGCTGGGAGAACGCCGCCCGGCTGACCGAACTCGGGAATCCGATCGGCTACCTCTATCGGGTCGGCCTCACTCGCTCCGCCCCTCGGATCAAGCCCCGACAGCTACCCGACCCGATCGAGATGCGCATCCCCGAGGTCGAGCCGAAGCTCATCCCGGCCCTGCTCGAGCTGAGCGAGCAACAGCGGGCCGCCGTCTGGTTGGTTCACGGCTGTCGCTGGTCCTATGCCGAGGTGGCCGAGGCGCTCGACATCGGTCGCTCGACGGTCGGCACCCACGTCAGTCGAGCGCTCGAAGCCCTCCGAGTGAAGTTGGAGGTGGCCCAGGATGCCTGACACCACGCCGCTTTCGATCGCCGAGCAGCTCGCGCGCTACGGCGACGCCGTCGAGGCGATGCACGGACCCGTCGACCGTCGCCACTCGACCAACGGCGGTCCGGTCTCCGTCATCGACCTCGGGGCCGATGAGGGCCCTGCGACCCGTGCGTCGACCAGCGACGATACCGCTGCGAGCGGCCTGCTGGTGCCATCGGCCGGCCGGAGTCGACTGCTCCTCATCGCGGCCGTCGTTCTGTTGATGGTTGTGTCGATGGCCGTCCTGGTCGGGCTGCTCAACCGGCCGGACAGCCTCGTGACCGACGACATCGACACGACGACAACGTCGGTCGCCTCGACCACGACAACATCGAGTCTGACGGCCCCCGACCCCGAGACCGACCGGAGCGCCGAGATCGATCCTGACGCGGCGGCGGTACCGGCCGATCTCCGGGCACTGAGCACCTCGACCGGCTGGGTGCCTGTCGCCGTCAGCATGGTCCGTTGGGAGGACGGAAGCGGTGACGACGCCGCCGACGACCGGCACTATGCGACG
>JAOTVU010000160.1 GCA_029863385.1 Acidimicrobiia bacterium | reverse complement strand
ACCGGGTCGGGGCGATAGGCCCGCACCGAGTACCGACTCCTGAGCGCCGTCGTCACGTCCATGACCACAAGGCGTAGCGGCTCTGAAACCGGGCCACCAAACCCGGGCGCTCTACCATGGCGGCATGATGGGCACGGCACGATGAGCAGGGCGGGCAAGATCATCCTCGGGGCCGGCGCCGGCGTCGCCGCCGCGATCGCCGCGCTGTACACCACCGCCTGGCTCCGGTCCACGCCGATCGAGCATGCTGCGTTCTTCACACCACACGAGGGCGAGAACCGGCTGCTGGTGTTCGCCCATCAGGGCGGTGAGGGAGCGGCACCATCGAACACGATGATCGCCTTCCGGAAGGCGGCCGGGGTCGGCGCCGATGTGCTCGATGCCGACCTGCACATGTCGGCCGAAGGTGAGCTGGTCCTCATCCACGACGAAACCGTCGACCGCACCTCCAACGGAACGGGCGCGGTACGTGATCTCACCCTGGCCGAGCTCCGAACCCTCGACTTCGGCTATCAGGTCACCGCCATCGACGGGCACGGCCATCCCTTTCGCGGCCAGGGTGTCGGCATCGTCACCGCCGAGGAACTGTTCACCGAATTCGGCTACCGGGAATCCGACGGTGCGCATGTCCGTTTCGGGATCGAGATCAAACAGACCACCGCCGAGGCCGCCACCAGATTCTGTGATCTCATCCGGCGGTTCGGCTATGAGGACCGGGTCTTGGTGAGCAGCTTCGAGCAACCCAACATGGACGTCTTTCGAGCCGCCTGCCCGGAGGTCGCCACCTCGGCCACCGAGGACGAGGTTCGCACCTTCTACATCCTGCACCGGTTGGGTCTCGAGGGTCTGATCCAACCGGCCTACGAGTCGTTTCAGGTGCCCGAGTACTCGGGCGACATCCTGATCCTCGCGCCCGGCTTCGTCGACGCCGCCCAGGAACGCAACATCGCCGTCATCCCGTGGACCATCAACGACGCCGACGACCTCGGGCGGATGATCGACCTCGGCGTCACCGGCATCAACACCGACCACCCCGACCGACTCCTCGACCTGCTCACCGCAGGCTGAGGATTCCCGATCCAGCGGCAACCCGGACGGCGACCCGGAACCTCCGGTCGAGATTGCCCATGCAGCGGGCGGCAAACCGATCTAGCCTGTTCGACTGCCGCCGAACGAAGAGAGGGAACGATGACCGACAACTCCGGCCGGGCGCCCGCGGGATGGTACGCCGACACCAATCAGCCGGGAACCGAACGCTGGTGGGACGGTCAGGCCTGGACAGAACACACCCGACCGGCCGGAGCGCCGCCCCCACCGCTCGCCCCCTCGGAGCGGCAGGCCGCCATCGGCCGCTACGGCGCACCACAACCTGCACCGGCGCCGGCCAAACAGCGGGCGGGCTGCTTCGGTATCGCCACCGGGGTCATGGTCGGAATCATCGCAGCCGTCGTGATCCTCGTCGGAGGTTGCGTCGCCCTCGTGGCCGGGGGCCTCGACACGGCGAACGACGAGCTGGTGAGCGTCGCGACATCCACGCTCGCCTCCGAGACGACGACCGCTGGTGACGATGCTGCCGCCCGGGACGACTCGGTTGCGCCCGACAACGGCGGCGGGCAGGAGATCGACGACGTCGTGTCGTGCCAACGAACCGATCCGCAGACCATCGTGCTCGAAGTTGTGAACAACACGCCGAAGACCTCCTCCTACATTCTCACTGTCGGCTACTTCGACGACAGCGGAGCACGTCTCGCCGACGAAACCACCTTCCTCAACTACCTGCGTCCCGGGGAACGGGCGATCGAGGAGCACTTCACCTTCGAGGAACAGGGGACGACCTGTGAGGTGCTCGACGCCGAACGGTTCGCGGCCGAGAGCATCGAAGGTGAACTCGCCGAGGTCAGCGCCTGCGAGGTCGGGGGCGCGCCCGACGTCCTCGGATCGATCCAGGCATCGGTGTCGGCCACCAACGGAACGCCCGAGACGAGCGACTACGCAATCGACGTGGCCTTCGTCGATGCCGACGGCGTTCGTCGGGGATCCGGCGCCGCGTTCGTGGAATCGGTGCGGCCCGGCGAAACCGCGCCGAGCGACATCTTCACCACCCTCGACCATGCCGAGGGCTATTCGTGCGACGTCGTCGCCGTGACTCGGAACGCCTCCTGATCCAGCGCGGTGCTGAGGCGGCTAGAAGCCGATCCGGAGGATCGGCTTCACGAGTTTGCGTTTCGCAAACTCTCTGGCTGTGCCGGGGTGCCCTGGAGATCGATTTTTTCGCAGCCTGCTAACGGCAGGGCAGGTTGCCGAGCGCCCGGGCCAAACCACGCTCCGACGGCCCGATACCGACACCGTCGCCCCGCTGGGTGATACGCAGCGCGTGCTCGATCATGGCCAGCTGGCCGTCGCGAATGTCGGCCAGGGCGTCATGGCTGGCGGCCGGGATGCGTGACAGATAGCCTTCGCCCTCGGTGTCCGACGACCAGTCGTTGAACGGGAAGTCCGCGCCGCCGGTGAACAGCGACGGCACCCCACCGACGACCGGCTGGTACTCGACCCCGAACGCGTCGGCTGCGGCCACATAACCGTCGATGAACTGCTGGTCGGGCACGGCCGACTGGAGCGTCAGGTAGGCGGTGCCGTACTGGGTGTAGCCGCTGGTGAACGTCTCGAACAGCTCCGGGTCGATGGCCCCGACCGTCTCGAACAGGGCGGCCGACTCCTCGATCGTCGGCTCCGAGGGGAACTCCATCACCGCGTAGTTCGCCGGGAAGCCGAAGCTCGACGGGTCGTCGGCGTCGAGCAGGAAGCCGCTGCCCTGGGAGAACACGTACCCGAGGCTGTTGGTCAGGACCTCGACGTCGGCGTGGCTGGCGGCGCCCGGGCCGCTGTCCTCGACGCTGTAGACGATGGCCGGGCTGGTGCTGCCGGCGAACCCGCCCGCCGACACGTCGAAGATCGAGTTGGAGTCGTTGATGGTGGAGATGGCGCCCGTCTCGGTCAGCGAGGTGATCACGTCGTCAACCACACCGCAGGCGAAGATCCGATCGGCCAGCGCCTCACGGGTCGACAGGCTCAGGTCACGGATCGGCCTCGTGTCGATCACGGTCGGGTTCGGGACCGGTTCCACCGAGCCGTAGGTGTTGTCGTCCACGGGGGTGAAAGCCGCTTCAGCACCGACCGGTCCGGCCAGGACCGCCACCATGAACAACGCGATGAGAATCGTTAACGCCTTCATTCCGCCACTCCTTCTCGAATCGTCCCGCCGCTCGCACCACTGTAGGCAAGTAGCGCCCCGCCGTCGAGGTCTGCCGCCCGACGGACCTGATTCGAAGTGGCTGCGGTGCCGGTGACACACTCGTAGCCATGTCGAATCCGCCCGACGCAACCGGCCGCCGTCCCAAACTCCTGGTGGCCAATCGGGCCGAGATCGCCTGCCGGATCCTGCGGGCCGGCGCCGAGCTGGGACTGCCGACGGTGAGTGTGGCACCGGCCGACGATATCGGCTGCCGTCACACCCGGTTGGCCGACACGTTCGTCGAGCTCGACGGCCGAGGTTCGGTGGCCTACCTCGACATCGACCAGCTCGTCGCCGTTGCGTCGGCCCACGACTGCACCCTCGTCCATCCCGGCTACGGGTTCCTGGCCGAGAACGCCGCCTTCGCCGCCGGGGTCGAAGCCGCCGGACTGACCTTCGTCGGCCCGACCCCGGACACCATCGCCCGGTTCGGGGACAAGGCAGATGCCCGGGCTCTGGCGGGCGGGCTCGGCGTGCCCACCCTGGCCGGCAGCGGCATTCTGCCCGATGGTGCGGCCGCCACCGCCTTCGTCGCCGAGCATGGGCCGGTCATGCTCAAGGCTGTGGCCGGCGGGGGAGGGCGGGGCATGCGAGCGGTCACCGATCCGGGGGACGCGGCCGCTGCGTTCGACCGCTGCTCGTCGGAGGCGCTCGCCGCGTTCGGCAACGGCGACGTCTACGCCGAACAGCTCGTGTCCGACGCCCGTCATGTCGAGGTGCAGATCATCGGCGACGGATCCGGTCGTGTGGTGCATCTGTGGGAGCGGGAGTGCACCCTGCAACGGCAGAACCAGAAGCTCGTCGAGCTTGCTCCGGCACCGGGCCTCGCGGTGGACGTACGTGACGCTCTCCTCAGCCATGCGGTAGCCCTCGGCTCCGAGGTCGACTACCGGAGTCTGGGCACCGTCGAATTTCTTGTCGACCGGGCGACCGGCGCCCACCACTTCATCGAGGTCAACACCCGAATCCAGGTCGAGCACACCGTCACCGAGGAGATCACCGGTGTCGATCTTGTCCGGACCCAACTCCTGGTCGCCCTCGGCAACTCGCTGACCGACGAAGGACTCCACCAGCCGCCCCGCCCCACGGGTCAGGCCATCCAGCTGCGGATCAACACCGAGGCAATGCAGGCCGACGGCACCGCCAGACCAACGGGCGGGACGCTCACCCGGTTCGCGATCCCGTCGGGCCGTGGCGTGCGCACCGACACCCACGGCTACGCCGGCTACACGCCCTCGCCGACCTACGACTCGCTGCTGGCCAAGGTGATCGTGCACGTGCCGGAGGTCAACCTGTTCGATGCCTACCGGCGGGCAGCCCTGGCCCTCGCCGAGTTCGACATCGCCGGCATTGCCACGAACAAGGCGTTCCTCCGGGCGCTGATCGCCCGACCGGAGGTCATGACCAACGACGTGTCGACGCGCTACGTCACCGTGAACGCCGATCAGCTCGTGGCCGAGGCCGCGGCGTACGACTCCGATGCCGACTCGATTCCGGCCGGCGGGGAATCCGCACACGAGATCGCATCGGAGGCCGAGGGCGTCGACCCCGGCGAAGAGATCCACGACGGTCACGCCGTCGTCGCCCCGTTGCAGGGAACCATCGTCGCCGTCGACGTCGACGCCGGCGAGGAGGTGGCGCCCGGTACCCAGTTGGTGGTCATCGAGGCGATGAAGATGGAGCACGCCGTCATCGCCCCCACCGGCGGGATCGTCACGGCTGTCACCGTCGCCGTCGGCGATCTGGTGTTCGAGGGTCACCGGCTTCTCACCGTCGAGCCGGCCGACGTCGGCCCGGCGACGACCGAGACGGTCGACGAGGTCGACCTCGACCACATCCGACCCGACCTGGCCGAGTCGATCGAGCGCCACGGCTACGGCCTCGACGAGAACCGGCCCGACGCCGTGGCCAAACGGCACGCCACCGGTCGGCGCACGGCGCGGGAGAACCTGGCCGACCTGGTCGACGAGGGCTCGTTCACCGAGTGGGGACCGCTGGTGGTGGCCGCCCAGCGCCGCCGTCGCCCAAAGCAGGAACTCATCGAGAAGACCCCCGGCGACGGTTTGATCGGCGGCATCGGCACCGTCAACGCCGAGCTGTTCGGCCACGACACCAACGCCGACACGCAGACCATGGTCGTCTCCTACGACTACATGGTCCTCGCCGGCACCCAGGGCCACAACAACCACCGCAAGAAGGACCGTCTGTTCGACCTCGCCGCCCGGCTTCGCACCCCGGTGGTGCTGTTCGCCGAGGGCGGTGGTGGCCGTCCGGGCGACACCGACGGCACCGTGGTGGCCGGCCTCGACGGCCCCGCCTTCACCCGATGGGCCCAACTGTCGGGCACCGTGCCCCTCGTCGGCATCGTCGGCGGCTACTGCTTCGCCGGCAACGCCGCCCTCCTCGGCTGCTGCGACGTCATCATCGCCACCCGCCACGCCAACATCGGGATGGGCGGCCCGGCCATGATCGAAGGCGGTGGCCTCGGCGTTTTCCATCCGACCGAGGTCGGCCCCGTCGAGGTCCAGGAACCCAACGGCGTGATCGACATCCTCGTCGACGACGAAGCCGCCGCGGTGGCCGTCGCCAAACAGTACCTCTCCTACTTCCAGGGTCGCCTCGCCACCTGGGAGACCCACGACCAGCGTCGACTCCGCCACCTGATCCCCGAGAACCGTCTCCGCATCTACGACGTGCGCCAGGTGATCGAGACCACCTTCGACGTCGGCTCGGTGCTCGAGCTCCGGCCCGCGTTCGGGCTCGGCATGATCACCGCCCTGGCCCGCATCGAGGGTCACCCCGTCGGGGTGATCGCCAACAACCAGGTACACCTCGCCGGGGCCATCGACGCCGACGGAGCCGACAAGGCGTCACGGTTCATGCAACTGTGCGACACCTTCGGCCTCCCGATCGTGAGTTTCTGCGACACCCCGGGCATCATGGTCGGCCCGGAGGCGGAGAAGACGGCCCTGGTCCGCCGGGCCAGCCGCATGTTCGTCGTCGGCGCCAACCTCGAGGTACCGCTCGGCACCATCGTGTTGCGCAAGGGCTACGGGCTCGGCGCCCAGGCCATGGCCGGCGGCGATTTCAAGGCAGGCGTGTTCACCGTCGGCTGGCCAACCAGCGAGTTCGGCGGCATGGGACTCGAAGGGTTCGTGAAGCTCGGCTACCGCAACGAGCTGGCCGCCATCGACGACCCGGCCGAGCGTATGGCCGAGTTCGAGGCCCGGGTGGCCAAACTGTACGAGGCGGGCAAGGGGGTGAGCCTGGCCGACCACTTCGAGATCGACGATGTGATCGACCCGCTCGACACCCGGCGCTGGATCATGATGATGGTGTCGACAACCTGAGCTGCGCGGAACGGAAGGAACCGACTACAAGGAACCGACTACAAGGAACCGATCACCTGGCGTCGGTGCGAACCAGTCGATCGATCACCGGCTGGATCAGTTCGCCACCCCGGGCGGGCGCGACCGGCTGATGACGGCGTAGGCGACCCCGGCGAAGCTGGCGAGCAGGCAGCCGTGATAGTCCAACCACGATGCGCCGAGGCGGGTCCGGCTGAAGGACCGCTCGGGACGTTGGGCTCTACCGCGGGCGGTGGACCATCGGGTTCGATGAAAGCAGCAGCATCGCGAGGAGGAATCCCATGCAACCACATTCGACCACAGCGGCTCCCGCGCTGGACGCCGGGCGGCCCATCACCAGGATCGTGATGCCGTCGATCGACGGCATGCTCCACGATCGCACGACCACCCTCGGTGTCCGACTGGCCGAAGCCTGGGGGTGCGACGTCGAACTCGTTCACGTGACCCCCTCCATCGCGTCGGTCGACCCCGTGCTCGACCATCTCGCCGAGCAGGCTCAATCCGTTCACCCTGACCTGAAGGTCCAGGCCACCCATCTCTACGGTGACGACCCGGCGGCCGCGGTGGCCGACCATGTCGGAGCCGGCGCGCTGGTGGTCATGGCCACCGAGCACATCGACGCCTGGCGGGTCAAGGATTCGGTGGCCGAGAAGTTGCTCGACCGAATCGGTGGACCTGTCCTGCTCATCGGCCCCAACGTGAACATCTCCCGAATCAGGGAGGTCGGTCTTCACGGCGAAGTTGTCCTCGGGGTCGACGGATCGGCAGCTGCCGAAGCGGGCGTCGCGCCGGCGCTGGCGCTGGCCAAGGCCGTCGGCTACCGGCTGTGGCTGGCCCGGGTCGTACCCGACCCGGAACCGGGCGATCCGTTCCATCCCGAGATCGCATCCCGGCTGCAGACCCTGGCCGAAGAGGGCAGCCACGAGATCGCGACCCGATGGGAGGTCCTCCAGGACAACGATCCCGTCGACGCTCTCGAAGCCCTGGCCCAACGACGCGACGCCGCGGTGCTGGTGGTCAGCCGGCGACGGCGCACGAGCAGCGACCGCCCGTCGATGGCGAGCATTTCGGCCGGGCTCGTCGCCACATCGGCCCGTCCCGTGCTCGTGCTGTCGGCCCCGGATGTACCGGCGGTCGAGGCGGGCTGAGGCTCGAAGGGGAGTGGGACTCGGGGACGTGAGGCCACGGTGACCGTGTCCGGCCTCACGGCCCCGGTCCCGCAGGCGTCCGGCGCCTGGTGGCGACGATGGGTCGGCGCGTTCGTCGTCGGCGAACTCATCGGCTTCGTCCCACCGGCACTCACCGGTGCGCTCCTCGCCTCCGTCGGTGCGTCGGATGTGATGCTGGTGGCCGGGTTGACGGTGGCCGGTGTGGGTGAGGGTGCTGTGCTGGGGACCGCCCAGGCCCACGTGTTGGGGGCCCGATGGCCGGCGCTGTCGAAGCGCCGCTGGGTGACGGCAACCGCCGGCGCGGCCGGTCTGGCCTGGCTGGTCGGCATGGGCGGCTCGGCGGTGGCCTCGGGCGGAACCGTTCCGGCCGCTGTGGCGGTGGCGGTGCTGGCCCCGCTGGCTCTCCTGGCTCTGGCCTCGATGGGATTCCTCCAATGGCGGGTCTTGCGCACCGTTGTCCCCGACTCGCTCCGCTGGGTGCCGATCAACACCGGCGCCTGGCTCCTGGGCGTCATGATTCCGGTGGCCGCTCTGTCGGCGGTCCCGAACTCCTGGCCGACCGCCGGGCTCGTCGTGGTTGCCGTCGCCTCGGCGGTGGCCATGGGCCTGGTCGTCGGCTCGATCACGGGGCTGACCCTGGAGACGCTGGCCACCGAGGCCGTCGTCGAAACCGGCAGCGGAGCCGACGAGGCGGCCGACGGCATCGACAGCGGTTCGTCCCTGCCACCGCTTTCGGCACGAATCATGCTCGCCGTGCGTTTTGGCCGGACGGCGATCTCCTGCTTCGTCGTGGTCAGCGCGGTCGTCGGCTTGGCCTCGCTGCCCGCCACACTGTTCTACCGCTGGCTCGTCGCTTTCGATCTCTCGCCCGAGCCGCTCCGTCTGTTCCTGCTGGCCGCCGCCGCGCCTCCCACCTACATGCTGTTCGCGCTGCTGTTCATGTGGCTGTCGGCCGAGACCACCCGGCTGCTCGGCTGGCGGCCACCCCGCCGGGCCGAGCTGACGATCAACGACCTGCCGCCGGAGCTGCTCGACTGGGCCCGCTACGCGATCATGAACCACGTCGTGCACGTCGTCGCCGGCATCGTGTTCCGGTCGACGCCGATCTGGGTCTGGTACATGCGCCGTAACGGGGCCCGGGTCGGCCGTCACGTCTGGATCAACAGCCTCCAGGTCGGAGACGACTGCCTGCTCGATCTCGGCGACGGCGTCGTCATCGGGGCCGGCGTCCACCTCTCGGCCCACACCGTCGAAAACGGCCGGGTGCTGCTGGCACCCGTGACCCTCGGGCCTGGCACCACCGTCGGTGTCGGCGCCCACATCGGCATCGGTGTCGAAACCGGCGAGGGCACCCAGATCGGATCGATGTCGGTCGTGCCCAAACACGCCAAGCTCGAGCCGAACACCACCTACGTCGGTATCCCTGCCCGTCCAATCCCGTCGAGCGCGCCATGATCGAATCGCACCCCGCCCACCTGCACGACATCTCTCCGCCGGGAGTCGAGACGATTGTGCTGGTGCCCGGCATCGACGGCACCGCCGAGCTGTTCTACCGCCAGATCCCCCTCCTGGCCGAACACTTCGACGTCGTTGCCTTCCCCCTGCCCGACCGGCACGACGCCACGCTGGCGGATCTGGCCGATGATCTGGCCATGTTGATCGACGAGGTCGGCCACGACGGCGCCCTCCTTCTCGGCGAGTCCTTCGGTGGGGCGCTCAGCCTGCACGTCGGCCTCCGCCACCCCGAGCGCGTCAAGGGGCTCGTCATCGTCAACTCGTTTCCCTACCTCGACAACCGCCTCCAGCTCCTGGCCGCTCCCCGGCTTCTTCGACTCATCCCCTGGGGGGCCATGCCGCTGGCCCGGCGGTTGACCGAGCACCGGATCCACAGCTCCCATGTCGGCGAGGACGAACTCAGGGAATTCCGCCAACGAACCCGCTCGATCGATCGCGAAGGCTATATCCGTCGCATGCAGATCCTCTACGGGCACGACGTCCGCGACGACCTCCAACACATCAAGGCCCCGACCCTGTTCCTGGCGGGCACCGAGGATCGTCTCGTCCCGTCGGCCCGTTGGGCGACCTTCATGGGCGAGCGGGTGCCCGACGCCGACGTCATCCTCCTCGACGGGTACGGGCATTGCTGTCTCATCAATCACGATCTCGATGTCGGTCGGATCGTGGCCGACTGGTGGGATCGACGGAGCTGACCTTCGGCCCTGGTCGGAGCCGCTCGGTCGGGTGAACATCGACGTATGGAGCAGGGTCGTAGGAATCAGGGTCGCCCGAATCAGCGTGAGCAGGATGAACTCATCCGCGGACGAGTCGCCGATGAGTTGGCCTGGGACTTTCTCATCGACGAGTCCCAGATAGAGGTCGAGGTGACCGACGGCGTGGTCACCCTGGTCGGCACCGTCGGGAGCCATGCCGAGAAAGTGGTCGCTCAGCACGCGGCCGAGGTCGTCGAGGGCGTTCACGATCTGGTCAACTCGATCGACGTGAAACCGGCCGACGATCTGCATCCGACCGACGACGAGCTCCAGGCGATTGTCGAACAGGTGCTGGCCTGGGATGCGCTGGTTCCCGAGCAGGAAATCACCGTCTCGGTGGTCGATGGCCTCGTGGCCCTGACCGGGTCCTGTCCGACCAGGGCCCAGGCCGGTGAAGCGGAACGGGCCATCAGCCGCCTGAGCGGTGTCCGGGGAGTGCTCAACCGCATCCGGGTCACGCCGAGCCCGACGCCGGGCGACGTCCGCGCCGCGATCGAGGAGGCCCTGCGGCGCCGGGCCGCTCACCAGGCGGCACAGCTCGATGTCATCGTCGACGGTTCCCGGGTCACGCT
>JAOTVU010000159.1 GCA_029863385.1 Acidimicrobiia bacterium | reverse complement strand
CAAACAAGAATCGCGCTCGGAGATGCCGGCTCCGCCGCCCGGGTCGGCGCCGGATACGCCTGCGCAGCCGGCTTCCGTTCCTCCCCCAGTGGCGTCCGAGCCACCCTCGGCCGTGCCCCCGCCGCCCCGGCCGGCACCGCCTGCGTCCCCACCATCGTCGCCTCCCGCCGAGGCGGCGACAGCCCCCGACACGCCGGTCCCACCCCCGCCGTCGCGAATCTCGACGCCCGAGCCTGCCGCGCCGGGTCGGGTCGTGGAGGGTGTGGTCACGGAGGTCTCCAGCGAATCGGTCGATCTGGTCCTCGACGACGGCCGTCCCGCCGTCATCAGCCGCCGCAACTTCGGCCTTCACAACGAGGAACCGTCCTCCGTGCTCTCGGTCGGCGATCGTGCGTTCGGGGCAGAACTGGCTCGCGAGGACCCCAAGAACCGGGTGGTGCTGTCGCGGCTGTGGGCGCTGAAACGTCAGGCTTGGGACAGGCTCACCCAGCAGGCCACCTCCGGAGAGGTCATCCGCTGCCGGGTGGTCTCCACCTCGAAGAAGGGTGTGGTGGTCGATGCAGGCGTCCGCGGTTTCGTGCCCGCATCCCACCTCGAACTCGAACCGGTTCGCGATTTCACCGGCTACGTCGGCGAGACGCTCGAATTGAAGATCCTCGAAATCGACCCGCGAAGAGAGAAACTGGTTCTGAGCCGTCGGGCGCTGCTGCAGAAGACGCAGCGCAAGGAACGGCAGGAGTTGATGTCGTCGCTCAAGGATGGCGAGATTCGCAAGGGTCGGGTCCAATCGCTGGCCGACTACGGCGCCTTCGTCGACATCGGCGGTGTCTCGGGCCTCGTCCATCTTTCCGAGCTGAGTTGGTATCGGGTGTCGAAGCCCACCGATGTGGTCAGCGTCGGCGACGAGGTCGAGGTGAAAGTGCTCGACGTCAAGGTCAAGAAGCGTCGGATAAGCCTGTCGATACGCCAGACCACACCGGATCCGCTGGAGACGATCGAGGTCGGCTCGGTCGTTGTCGGCGAGGTGTCGCGCCTGGTCGACTTCGGCGCCTTCGTGCTGATCAGCGGGTTCGAAGGTCTCGTCCATCTGTCGGAGCTGGCCGAGTACCGGGTGTCGACGCCGGAATCGATCGTCGCCCCGGGCGATGAGGTTCGGGTCAAAGTGCTGTCGGTCGACCCGGGTCGGCGTCGCATCGAGCTGTCGATCCGCCGGGCCGCCGAGTACCAGGGCTGATCGGGTCACCTTGGTCGAAGGCGACGACGAACGGTTCCATCGCCACGGATCCGAGCTGGCCGCGGCCGTCGAGGCCGCTCTGCCGGCATGGGTTCGGGCGTCCGTCGAGCGGACGGTACCGCCAGGCTCGCTCAGTGCCGACGCCGCCGCCAAGCTCGATGCCGACATCGACGCGGCCGGCCGAGCAGCGGCCACCGACATCGGTGGCCGCCTTCGGGATCTCCTGGCCCGCGACATCGGCGATCAATGGACCAATCCGCTCAGCATCCTGCGAGCGGCCGCGGTGTACCCGACGAGGATCCTCGCCGCCCGTGGCATCGCGCCGGTCGAGCGGGATCGTCACGCCCGGCGAATCCACCCCGACGACGTCTACGATCTGACGCCCGGCAGCTTCGCCGACTTCGGCCCCGAGGTCCACGAGCTCGGCATAACCTGGGGAGCGGCAAAGGCACATCTCCACCTCCAGCAACGGAGACAAGCGTGAGCGGCGATCCAAGAGTTGTGGCCCACGTGCCGAACCTTTTCGACCGGGCCCGGTTCGGCCCGACGGTTGTCTTCGTCGAAACCGGTGCCGAGGCGGCGGCGCAGAACCCGACGACGGTGATGGTCGATCTCGACCGCTGCGACGACGCGGCCGGATTCCGAATCGATGGGTCGGTGGTGATCGGCTTCGGATCCCATGTCGACACAGCGGCCCACCAACGAGCCCGGGACCTGGGTTACGATCTGGTGCTCCCCCGATCCCAATTTTTCCGCCGTCTCCCCGATCTCTTGACCCAGCACCAACCCGATGAAAGCGACTCGTGAGCCGTAAGCGACCTCTTCTCGACGCCGACCATCTGCGCGGATTGGCCTACGCCGAGGCCCACAGCGGAGCAACCGACGCCTGGTTCCGATCCGTCGCCCAGGAACGGCTGGCCAACATGACCGACATGGCCCTGCTGGCCGTCGGCGGGTACGGCCGCGGTCAGCTGTGTCCCGCCTCCGACATCGATGTCGTGCTCGTCCACAGCGACAACGTCGATGGCGGTGATCTGGCCGAGGCGCTCTGGTACCCGGCCTGGGATCGAGGCCTGGCCCTCGGCTACGTGGTCGTCACCCTCGATCAGGCGAAGGAGCTCCTGGCGGAGGAGTTCGAATGGGCGACCGCGCTGCTCGACACCCGGCTCATCGTCGGCAACCCGTGGTACAAGTCGGAAGTCGACCGGCTCACCTCGGAGGCGTGGACCTCACGGCGCGACGAACTGTTGCACCAACTGGCTCGATCCGTCGAGCAGCGGCACGAGGACCGGGGCGACGCCGCATCCCAGATCGAACCCAACCTGAAGGAGGGCCGGGGCGGCCTGCGCGACGTCCACGCCATGATCTGGGCTTCGGGTGCCCAACCCGGTTTCGCCGAGGAGTTCGTGGCCGACCTCCAGGTCGATGTGGAGGTCCTACTGGAGGCCAGGGTCGAGCTGCATCGCCTGCAAGGCCGTTCGGGCGACACGATGACCCTCGAATTCCAGGAAGCGGTGGCCGCGGCATTGGGCGACAAGTCGAGCGGCGAGTTGATGCTGCGGCTGGCCCGGTCGGCCCGCCGTATCGCCTGGTGCAGCGATGAGGCGTGGCGCCGCTGGCAGTATCAGAATCCGCATGACGACACGCCGGTGCGCGAGGTGCTGAAGGTCGACGTGCCAGTCGACGACGATCCCCTCCTTCCCCTGCGCCTGGCGGCACAGGCCGCGCAGGAGGACAAGGTTCTCGACCGGGGCGACCTGGCCCGGTTCAGTGAGCAGTGGGGCGGGATCGCCGAACCGTGGCCCGCTGAGGCCCGAACCCTGTTCGCCGAACTGTTCCTGGCCGGCCGGCCGGCGGTGCGGACGGTCGAGGATCTCGACCACTTCGGTCTGATGGAGCGGCTGATGCCGGAGTGGGCGGCCGTGCAGTGCCGGCCGCAGCGCAACGTGCTCCATACCTACACGGTCGACCGGCACTTGTGCGAGGCGGCGGTGAACGCGTCGTCCCTGATCGACCAGGTCACCCGGCCCGATCTTCTGGTGGTCGGGGCGTTGCTGCACGACATCGGCAAGGGCTACCCCGGCGACCACACCGAGGTCGGCATCAAGATCATCGGCGGGATCGGCCACCGTATGGGCTACCCGGACAACGACGTGGCGGTGCTCGTCGACCTGTGCCGCCATCACCTTCTCCTCCCCGATGTGGCCACCCGGCGGGACCTGGCCGACGGGGGCACGATCCGGGCGGTGGCTGCCGCCGTCGATTCGGTTGAATTCCTCCAGCTGCTTGCCGCCTTGACCGAGGCCGACTCGATCGCCACGGGGCCGTCGGCGTGGGGCACCTGGAAGGCCGGCCTGCTCCGGGATCTGGTCGATCGAACCGCCCACGTGCTCGAGGGCGGTGAGCTGGAGGAGGTTGTCTCCGGCGACTTCCCCTCCGAGGAGATCCTGTCCCTGATGCGCGACGGGGAGCGCCACATCTCGGGGAAGGACTCGACCCTCACCGTCGTCTGCGCCGATCGCCTCGGCCTGTTCGCGGCAATCGCCGGGGCGCTCGCCGTCTGTGGGCTCGAGGTGCTCGACGCCGTGCAGCACACCGAGCCGGGGGAGAACCTCGAACACGGTGGGAAGATGGCCGCCATGGAGGTCACCCTGCAGCCTCCGCAGGCCGGCGTGGTCGATTGGGACGATGTCATCACCATGTGCGAGCGGGCGCTCGACGGCTCGGCCGCACTGCGGGCCCGAATCGTGCGGCGCTCCCGGGACAACGCCCGCTACCGTCGCCGTCTGTCGGCCGCTCCGCCCCGTCGGGCCGTCGTTATCGACAACGACGTGTCGGACTGGGCGACCGTCGTCGAGGTCCACGCCCCCGACGAGATCGGCCTGCTCTACCACATGACCCAGGCCATGCAGGAGCTACAACTCGACATCCGGCGGGCCAAGATCCAGACCTTCGGCCCCCAGGCGGTCGACAGCTTCTACCTGACCGGGATCGACGGGGCCAAGATCACCGATCCCATCGTGCTGGCCGAGATCAAGCTGGCGTTGGGTGAAGTGGTGGGCCAGACTTAGGTTTCATGGCCGACACGACGCCCGAACGGGTTCCCAGCGCGGACCTGAACCGTTGGTCGGAGGCGCTGACCGCCATTGCGCAGACCGGCCTGGCGTTCACCGACAGCCGCTTCGAGAGCGAGCGGTACCAGGAGATTCTGGCCATCTCGGCCGACATCCGCTCGGCTGTGGACGGACGGGACACCGATCAGCCGGTCGCCAGCCATTACATCGAAGGTTGGGTCCGGGCCGTCAATCCGAGGGTCAGCGGGTACGTCACGCCGAAGATCGCAGTCGGCGCCGCGGTGACCGACGGCGACGGCCGCCTCCTGTTGATCCAGCGGGCCGACTCCGGCTTCTGGCTGTACCCGACGGGATGGGCGGACGTCGGCTACTCGGCCGCCGAGGTGGCGGTCAAAGAGGTCCGGGAGGAAACGGGGATCCGCTGCGAGGTCGAGCGGCCGATCGCCATCTTCGACGGGCTTCGGGCCGGGTTCAGCCGGGTGCCGCTCTACAGCATCGTGTTCCTGTGCCGGGCCACCGGCGGCGAACTGTCGCCCCATCCGCTCGAATGTCTCGACGTGGGCTGGTTCGAGCGCCACGACCTGCCCGATCCGGTCGTCAACTTCGACCTGTGGGGCGAGCACACCTTCGACAGCATCGAGGGCAAGACCGACCAGGTCTTCTACGATCCACCCCGTGACGGGGTGTGGCTCGGCTGACGAACCCGCTACCCGCTAACCGCTACTCGTTGCGGTCGCGGAGGAACTGCTCGAGCTCCTTGATCAGCTCCTCGCCCGATTCCGGGTTCATCGACGAGTCGTACTGTTGCTCGAGCTCGGCGATGTAGGCCTTCGTCTCCTCGTCGTCATCGACCAGGTCGTTGATCTGCCGTTCGTAGGCGGCGGCGGCGATTTCGAGCGCCGTGGTCGGTACCGCCATGGTCAGCAGCTGAGCGAGACGGTTGACCAGCGCCAGGGTGGCCTTCGGCGACGTGGCGTGGGGAACGTACGACGGCACCGTTGCCCACAGCGAGATCGATCCGTAACCCTGGGACCGCAGGGCCTGGTGGATCACGCCGACGATGCCGGTCGGCCCCTCATAGCTGGAGGGTTCGAGATCGAGATCGGCGATGAGCTTCGGATCGTGACCCGAGGCGTAGACCGGAGTCGGCCGGGAATGGGTCACGTCGGCTATCAGCGCGCCGAGGCTCACGATCAGATCGACGTCGTACTCCTCGACCACCGAGATGATCTGCTCGGTATAGGTGCGCCACTTCAGCTGCGGTTCGTGGCCCACCATGACGATGAGATCGTGTGCGAGGTCGGGTCTGCTGATCGCGGCGAACGAGTTCTCGGGCCAGTCGATGACACGCGAACCGTCCTCCAGGCGCAGCAGGGGACGGTTGGAGGTGAAGTCGTAGAACGGCTCCGGGTCGATGGTGGCGAACACCTCCCCGCCGAAGCGGTCCCGGATGTGACGGGCCGCGGTGGAGGCGGCGTCGCCGGCGTCATTCCACCCTTCGAATGCCAGAATCAGGATCGGACTGTCGAGGTTGGGACGATCGGCGGTCCATTGGACGAACTCCATTGATCCCACACTACACCCGGGCGGGTGCGAACTTCCGGCCGCGCCATCCGATCGCAGCAAATCGGGAACCGAAAAGGGCCATACTGTTCACCGTGACCGTTGCCCTGCAAATAAGCGTTGTATCCGAAGTGACCGACGACGTCGTGGCCGCCTTCCGACAACTCATCCCCCAACTGTCGTCCTCCAATCCCCCGCCGTCAAAACAGCAGCTCGACAACATCGTCTCCTCCGACGCCTGCCACCTGCTCCTCGCCCGCGAGGGCGACCGGATCCTTGGCAGCCTCACGCTGGTCGTCTTCCCGATCCCCACCGGCATTCGGGCCTGGATCGAGGACGTTGTGGTCGACGGCGACGCCCGTGGAAAGGGAGTTGGGGCCGCACTCAACCAGGCCGCCGTCGAGTTGGCACGCGAAGCGGGCGCGACGACCGTCGACCTCACCTCTCGCCCCTCTCGGGAGGCGGCCAACCGCCTCTACCAGCGCCTGGGTTTCAAGGAGCGGGAGACCAACGTCTACCGCTACCAACTCTGATCGCCGCCGTGAGTCGATCCAGCGACGGCACCGAACCGCAGAAAAGGTGTGGCCTCTGACGCTGGCGGGTTATGAGCGTCAGAGGCCACTGGCTGCACCCCGATCGGGAGAACGGGGTGCGGGTGTGTTGGTTGGAAGGCCAAGTATAGACCGCAATTCCCACTTGGAAATGACCGGGAAGGCCCCTGGGCTAGGACATCTTACTCTCCCCCGAGGGGGCGATTCTGCCTACCGGTCAGTGGCGGTTTCGGTGGTTTGCAGACGTGAGAGAGTGCCGTTGGACTCGAACACGTAGAGCTCACCGTCGGGCCCCTGACCGAACGACACGATCTGGCCGACGTCGCCCTCGATCGCGAGCGGCGCCTGGGTCGTCCGACCGTCGTCGAATCGTCTGATCCCGAACACCTCACCGGTGCAGTAGTCGCCGAAGATGTACACGCCGGCCAAGGCCGGAATGCGATCGCCTCGGTACACGTAGCCGCCGGTGACCGAGCATCGTCCGTTGTCGTGGCCGTACCAGGCGATCGGCCCGATCAGATCGGGTGGTGGGGCTTCGCCGGAGAACGGCTGCTCGCCCTCCAGGATGTTCCAGCCGAGGTTCGCCCCTCGTCCTGCCGGCTCACCACTCGAAGCGGCAAGGAAGTCGATCTCCTCGATCTCGCCCTGACCGACGTCGCCGATCCAAAGATCACCGGTGTCGGCGTCGAACGAGAACCGCCACGGGTTGCGGACCCCGTAGAGCCAGATCTCGTCGCGGGCGCCGTCCTGGCCGACGAAGGGGTTGTCGGCCGGAATCGCGTAGGGGACGCCGGCGGTTCCACCGGCCGGGTCGATCCGCAGGATCGAGCCGAGCAGCGTCGAGGTGTCCTGACCGCTCCCCAGGGGATCACCGCCGCTGCCTCCGTCACCAAGCGCAACGTAGAGGAATCCGTCGGGGCCGACGGTGATCTGGCCGCCGTTGTGATTGGAGAAGGGTTGTTCGACCTGCAGGAGAATCCGATCGGTGCCCTCGAGCGGAGCGGTCGAATCCATTTCGTACTCGGCGATCACGCTGTTGCCGCTGGTGTCGGTGTAGCTGAGGTAGAGATGGTCGCCGGCAGGGGAGAAGTCAAGGCCGAGCAGGCCACCTTCGCCGTCGGTGCCAACCTTGTCCGAGATGTCGAGCACGACGGTGCCCGTCGAATCTCCGGTGTCCTCGGCGGGTGTGACCGGACCCTCGATAAGCCGAACCCTACCGTCGCGCTCCACCAGCCAGATGTCGTCGTCGTCCCGAACCGCCATGGCCAGCCCGCGATCGGTCCCGGCGATCGGTTGGAGCACGAACTCGGCGCCGGCCCACTCGGGGTCGGGTAGTTCCTCGGGTGGGGTGGAGGGCGCGGGTTCCTCGGTGTCGTTGTCGGATCCTGGGTCGGAGTTGGTGTTCGTGGTCGTGGCGCCCCGCCCCGCAACTGTCGGCTGGGCCGTGATGACGCCATCAGCAACGTCCGACGCGTCGTCGCCGACACAACCGGTGACTATTGTCAGACAAGCGACACCCAACATGAACAGGAACGGAACCTTCACCATTCGAGGATTGAGGACGAAGGGATAGCCTTGAGGTTTGTGATGCAATTCGGCTCCAAGACGACCACCTCCGATGTCATGGGCAACGTCGGACGCGCCGGTCGCTACCTGTTGGTTTCTGCGGTCAATGTGGTGAACCATCAGCTGATCCTCCAGCTGGCCCTCCAGTTCTGGAGTTGGAGTGGAGGTTGGGCCAATGCGTTCGCCGCCAGTGTCGCTGCGGTTCCCGCCTACTTTATGAGCCGATACTGGGTTTGGGAGGTGCGGGGACGGTCCAGTGTGCGGGGCGAGATGCTCCCGTTCTGGGGTATCGCGCTGTTGGGTCTCGTCGTTTCGAGTCTCACGGCGGAGGCGGCCGACCGGCTCTTCGATCACCGACTCATGATCTCGGTGGGCAGCATCGCCGGCTACCTCATCGTGTGGGTGGCGAAGTTCCTTCTCCTCGACCGGCTTTTCGGCCGCAGCCGGGCGACAATCGACGAGCAGCCCGACGACGCGCTCGTCGGCGGAGGGCTCTAGACGGTGCTGTCACCCACCAGATCGCAGTCGGCGTCGAACGGGCCGCTGACCGCTTCGCAGCGGTCGGTGGCGGAAGCCGCCCGGGGTTTCATGCCACCCGACGAGGGTCTGGCGCTGGCCGAAGCCGCCGTGTTGGCCGACTTCAGCCTCGGCCCAATGCTCGAAATCGGAGGCTACTGCGGCAAGTCGGCGTGCTATCTTGGCCCGGTTGCCGCTCAGGGTGGCACCGTGCTGTTCAGTGTCGATCATCATCGAGGGTCGGAGGAGAACCAGCTCGGCTGGGAGTCGCACGATCCCGACCTCGTCGATCCCGACATCGGGATGATGGACACGCTCCCTGAGTTCCGCCGCACGATTCATGATGCCGGTTTGGAGTCGGTGGTGATTCCCATCGTCGGCGACTCGGTGACGGTGGCCCGGCACTGGGCCACGCCGCTCAGCCTGCTCTTCATCGACGGCGGGCACGGCGTCGAGCCGGCATCGAACGACTACAAGTGGTGGATGCCTCATGTTGCGCCCGGAGGGCTTCTCGTCATTCACGACGTGTTCCCCGATCCGGCCGACGGCGGCCGGCCACCGTATGAGAACATCTATCTTCCGGCCCTGGCGTCCGGTCGGTTCCAGCAGCGCTCGGCGACCGGCTCGCTCCGGGTCCTGCAACACTACTGAGCGCGATCGCCCGAACCGGATCTGGTGACACCACAGCAGCCCGATCCGGCAGATCTTGCGCGCGCCGTCCGCGCGTGATTCCTTCCAAACCCTCCTGGGGGACGACGAGGCAGCGCGTCGATCAGCCGTGGTCGGTGAACAGGGTCGCTGTCGGGGACGATCCGTCGAGTGCGTCGGCCGCGAGGATCACGGCGGCGCCGGTGTAGGCCGACCGTTCGTGGGCGGGGAAGTGGATGAGTTCGGGGAGCACGATGCCGGTGAAGTAGGCGCCGTCGTGATCACGGAGGGCGTTGGCCCATTCGAAAAGCCGAAGCGCCTGCTCCCTTTCGCCGGTAGCGACGAGGGCGATCGCGCACTCGCAGGTCTCGGCGGCTGTGACCCAAGGCCGATCCGAGACGCAACGCACACCCGTGCCCTCCATCACGAATGCGTCCCAGCCGTCGCTCAGCCGTTTGGCCGCATCGTCGCCGACGACGGCCCCGGACAGCACCGGGTAGTACCAGTCCATGGCCCAGCGGTCCTTTGGCTCGAACACCTCGGGCTGCTCGGCGATAACGGCGACCAGCCGCTGCCGGGCCTCGGTCCAGCGGTCGTGGTCGAAGCCCAATTCGGCTGCAACGAGTTCGGCGCAGCGGAGGCTGTGGCTGATCGACGACGACCCGGTCAACAGAGCGTAGCTCCACGGGTCGCCGTCGGCCCGTTGGGCCCAGATGATCTCACCCCGGGGCCGCTGTAGCCCGACCACGAAATCGATGGCACGACGCAGCGTGGGCCAGCAGTGCTCGAGGAAACCCCGCTCGCCAGTGGTCAGGTAGTGGTGCCAGACGCCGGTGGCGAAGTAGGCGACACAGTTGGTGTCGAACTTGGAGTCCTCGATGCCGTCGGCCAGGTAGTAGTTGTGCCAGGCGCCGTTGTCGAGCTGGATGTCGATCAGCCATTGATACGCCTTCTCCGCCTCGGCCCGCATCCCGACGGTGGCGAGCGCCATGGCCGCCTCCACGTGGTTCCACGGGTCGGTGTGGCCGCCCGGATACCACTGGATCATGCCCGAAGGGAGCTGGAGCGAGGCGATCCATTCACCGGACCGGCGCAGCTCGTCATGGCTCACGACACCGTCGACCGACGGGATCACGGTGGCCGCTGTGTTCGCTGTGGCGTCCATCAGACGGCCGGACGGTCGGCGTAGACGACCAGACTCTTGCCCAGCACGGGGTTGAGGATCCGGTCGGCGGTCCGGGTGAGGGTTGGTGCCTTCACGATGTCCCAGGTGAGCAGCTTGAGGTAGCTCCTGACGAGCGGGTTGTCGTCGTTGTCGATACCCACCGCGCATTTGAGCCACCAGTAGGGGCTGTGAAGGGCATGGGCGCGATGGCTCTCACCGGGCTCGAATCCGACCGAGGCGAGCTTGGTTCGCAGTTCCGGCTGGTGGTAGATGCGGACGTGGCCACCGACCGCTTTGGGGGCGTGGTACGCGTCGTTCAACCACCAGCAGATCTGTTCCGGGACGGCCGACGGGACCGTGGCGGCCAGCCGTCCACCCGGCTTGAGCAGCCGGAACAACTCGGTCATCACCGCGAGGTCGTCGGGCACGTGCTCCAACACCTCCGACACGATGATCCGGTCGAACGAGGCGTCGGCGAAGGGCATGGCGAGGCCGTTGGCTTGCAGGCACGAGGCGGTCACCCCCTCAGGCAGCTCACTA